>NZ_JALKBX010000001.1 GCF_023227745.1 Natroniella acetigena
TATTCACTATTCAATGCTCTTTCTCTCCAGGTTCTGCGAACCCTCCGTGATGAAAAAAATCCGCTCTTAGATTTTTTTCTATCTTGCACAGTCTTCTACTTGATCCTGTAACAATCGAACAGCGTGAGGAATCGCTGGCAAGATGACTTCTAAACACTCCTCAACTGCTATTGGACTGCCTGGTAAGTTAACAATCAATGACTTATTTCTAATTCCACAGACTGCTCTTGATAACATCGCATGGTGGGTCTTTTTGATACTTTCAGCTCGCATTGCTTCAGCTAAACCTGGCACCTCCTTATCAATCACCTCTAAAGTAGCATCAGGAGTGAAATCTCGTGGTGCTAAACCTGTCCCTCCTGTGGTCAAGATCAGATTAAGCTCTAGATCATCGGCTTGCTTCTTTAATTCTTCAATGATTAGCTTCTTATCATCAGGAATCACCTCATAATACTCAACTACTCCATCGATCTCCTCTACAATCTTCTCGATCGTTGGCCCGCTTTTGTCTTCCCGCTTTCCAGCAGCACCTTTATCACTCAAAGTTAAAACTCCTACCTTAATCATTGATCAACACCTCCAACTTAACTCCTGATTTAACCGTTCCACCTTGAATCACCTTAGCAAAGATACCACGTTTTGGCATAATACAATCGCCTACTTGATGATAAATCTTGCAGCGATCATGGCACTCCTTACCAATCTGAGTCACTTCTAAGATTATCTCCTCACCTAATTTTAACTTCCTTCCAATTGGTAACTCTGGCAATTTCAATCCTTGAGTCACTATATTTTCTCCAAAAGCACCCAATTCTAAATCTAACCCTTGCTCTCGCATCAAATTAATATCCTCAATAGCTAATAAACTGACCTGACGATGCCAATCTCCAGCATGAGCATCCCCTGCCAAACCATAATCCTCCTTAAAAGTTGCCTCAGCTATCTCTTCTTTAGCAATTCCCTTCTCTGGACTGCTACAAAAAGCAATCGCTTCCCCTACTAAATCTTGAGCTAAATAGACTCCACTCTTACCACCAGTCTTCTTTAACAATTTAATCCCCCCTATCTCAATCCCTTTATCAACTGCCTTACACATATCATAAATCGTCAATCCTGCAACCGAAACAGCAGTCAATGCCTCCATCTCTACCCCTGTCTTCCCTGCAATCTTAGTAGTCGCAAGAATTTCAATCGTTGCTTCTTCTTCAATAATATTAAACTTCAAATCAACCCCGCTGATCAATAACGGATGACACATCGGAATCAGATCAGGTGTTCTTTTAACTCCCATAATCCCAGCTACTCGTGCTACTTCCAAAACATCCCCTTTTTCTATCTCTTGATCCTTGATCAAGTCTAAAGTCTTAGAACTAACCTTAACCTTACCTTGAGCAATAGCTACTCGTTTAGTCTTCTGCTTGTCTGTTACATCAACCATTCTTGACCGTCCTTCTTGATCAAAATGACTAAATTTATTCATTGCTTTATCCCCCTATCTGCGACATATGCTTAACCAAATTATCTTCTTGACCTAATTGGTGCTGATCAGGCTTATGACCAATTGCTTCCAAAAATCTCTCTTCTAACTTATCCTCACTACTATTATTCCTAATTAGCTCTTTTAAATTAATTTCATCATCACTACAGAGACAAGGTCGTAACCAGCCAGTTGCCGTTAATCTAATCCGATTACAGCTACTACAGAAATGATTACTGATCGGACTGATGAAACCAACTGATCCCAAGCCCTCAGCAACTTGATAATAATAGGCTGGTCCATTACCCGTAGCAAATTGACTTGGTAATAACTGTTCTTTCTCTTTGATTTTTTTCTTCAATTCTTCTATACTCAAATATTTCTCTTCCTGTTCCAGTTTCTGTCCACCCATCGGCATAAATTCAATAAATCTAACATGGAGTGGATATTTCCGTGTCAAATCGATAAAATCAAAGATCTCATCATCATTAATCCCCTTCATCAATACTGTATTGATCTTGATCGGGGCCAACTCTAACCATAATGCCTCCTCAATTCCTCTCCATACCTGCTCAAACTCTCCAATCCTAGTAATCTCTCTAAATTTATCCCGTTGTAAAGTATCAAGGCTAATATTGACCCGATCCAATCCTGCTTCAACCAAATCAGCACCTTTTTCTTGCAATAAAATCCCATTAGTCGTCAATGAAACCTCTTCAATTCCTTGTATCTCTTTTAACATTCGCACAAAATCTACAATCCCTCTTCTGACCAATGGATCACCACCAGTCAGCCTGATCTTTTTAATCCCTAAGCGAGCAGCAACCCGAACTACCTTAATCAACTCCTCATAACTTAAGAGCTGCTGATGGGTCAAATTATCTACTCCAGTCTCAGGCATACAGTACTGACAACGTAAATTACATCTATCAGTTATTGAAATTCGTAAATAATCTATCCTCCGTCCTAATTGATCAATTAATTCAACCATCTTCTGTCACCTCCATTTTAATTTACAATTTACAATTTACAATTAAATTCAAAAGCATACATTCGAAACACTAAACAGATCAATATTTACAAAGTATCCTACAGCTAAATATTTTGTCTTCCAATATTTTCTTTTAGCTGAGAGTACCCTTCCCCATTTGATAACCAGCCAAATTATTGATCTCTGCTTTAAATCCTTCTTCCTTTAATTGCTCTAACAGCTTCTTTACCCTCTCATCTGACAGATATTCTTGAGGAATAATTAGATCATATCTAACTTTAGCTACCCCTTCTTCACTAGTAGTTAATAAATCATCTGAAGCCAATGAATTCAGCTCTTTCCGCTTGCTTTGTCCCCCTATCTCAGCCTCACGAATAGCCAAATTAACTGCTACAAACTCTCGTCTTCCTAAGAATTTCTCTACGTGAGAATAATCAGATCCAACTGGTAGATGAACCCCAGCTAAATGAACCTCATCCCTTCTCAAAGCAGTCAGACCACCCCTACTACCGACATGTTGTGTAGTGAGGGTAACTCCTCTAGCCTGTAGTTGATTTTTTAATAAATCCAAACTCAAATCATCACTACCAGTAACCAGTAAACAATCAGCACCATTAGCTTCTGTTAACAGTTCAACCTCTACTTCTTCCCCTCTTTCTAACCCTTCACTATACTCTGAAATGGCTACTAATCCATCCGCTTCTACAACTGAACCTAATACCCCAGCCGCTCTAGATAAAGGGCTGGCTACAAGCTGACCATCAAGCTCAGCTAACTTGACCCGAACAAATTCTCTATAACCTAAAGAAGAGACCAACTTCTTACTCAATTTAGCCTTCTTTTTCTTAACTGCTGGTACTTTCCTTCCCGCCAGTTGATAGATTACATTACGGGCAAATAATCTAAAGGTCAATGCTGCTGCTACTGGATAACCTGGCACCCCCATCACAGGAGTATCATCTATCACTCCTAGAATTGTTGGCCCACCTGGTCTGATACTAACCCCATGGACTATCACTTCACCTAATTCATCAATAATCTGTGCCGTATAGTCCTCTCTTCCAGCAGAAGAACCAGCAATAATCACCACAAAATCCCGCTCAGCAACTGCTTGCTTAACCTTCTTTTTTATCTGTTGATAATCATCGGCTACAATCCCTTCACGGATAGGCTTGCCCCGCCATTTCTTAGCTAAACCACCCAAGACATAAGAGTTAAATTCAATAATATCCCCTACTTCTAACTCTTGCTTATCTTCAACCAACTCAGTTCCAGTTGGAATAATCTCTACTTCAGGCTGAGCATAGACTGCTACTTGCTTAACATTCGCTTCTAAGGTAAGTCCAATCGCATAAGGGGTAATCTCTTCTTCTGCAGTCAACACTACCTCTCTTGCAATTAAGCTTTCACCGACCTTTCTGATATGTTGGCCCGGAGCAGCAGGTTTTTCAATCTGAACTGATCCATCTTCCAAGATATTGACATCCTCAATCATAATCACAGCATCAAACTGCTCAGCAACTGGATCACCAGTATCAATCAACTGATACTCCTCTTCTTTAATCAATTTAATTGGATTCTTCTCCGAAGCTCCCGCAGTCAGCTCTGCCTTAACAGCAATCCCATCCATCGCTGAAGCAGGATAATGAGGAGATGAAATATTGGCCACTACCTTCTCAGCTAGCCTACGACCTAATGCTTCCCTAATATCTATCTTCTCAATCTTAGGTTCTAAATTTAATTGAGAGTACCATTTAGATTGAGCTTGATCAAGTGGTAAATTATCTAAATAAATATTTCGTTTCATAACATGACTACCTCCCAGGTTTAAATCAGTGTACAGTTTACGGTGGATATGGTTTTTATGAGTTTCACGAAGGGTCTTGATAAAGACCCGTAGGTACAGTTGACAGTTAAAAACATTAAAACCTTAATATTGATACTTAGTGTCAGTAATCTGTGTCTGTGCCTGTTAAGACCAACACCTTTAACCCCTTTAATTAAGCATGGTTTTTGAAATTAAGATCTTTACTGACACTGACACCTAGTTTTAACTAAGTTAAAATTAATCTTAAAACATCAAAACTCGAACCTCCGTCCCTTGCTCTAACCCTTCCGTCCCTAAATCAATCTTAACCAAACCATCAGCCTCAACCATTGTCGTTGCTAAACTTGACTTTCCAAGCACTGGTACCGCCTCTAAAAAACCATCTTGCTCTTCTAACTTAACTCGAATATACTCCTCTCTTCCCTTATCAGAAGCAACATTCCGACTCAACTTAGCGGTCAAATAATTATCTTCCTTACCGAGCTTATCTTCTAAACCAGCCAATATCTTAACTACCGGTTGAACAACAATCTTAAAAACAGTCATTGCTGAAGTAGGATGCCCTGGCAAGCCAATGATTGGCGTACCATCAACCAAAGCTAAAACTGTTGGTTTACCTGGCTTAATCGAAATTCCATGAACCAAAACCCCAGGCTCTCCCAGTTCATCTACTACTTCTAAGGTTAAATCCTTAGTGCCGACCGAACTACCTCCCGATAAGATTATTAAGTCACTCTCTGCTAAAGCTCCTTCTAATTTATCCTTTAACTCCTGCTTATTATCCCTAATAATCCCACCATAATTGACCACTGCTAAATCTTGACTAAAGCTAGCAATTGAATAAGAATTAATATCTCTGATCTGACCTAATTGTGGAGTTTGACTAGGAGAAATCAATTCATTCCCGGTTGCAAAAATAGTAACTTTAGGTTGGCTGAAAACTTCAACTTCAATAATCCCTAAACCAGCTAAAGCACCTATATCCTGAGCTCTAAGCTGAGAACCTGCCGTCAATAATACCTCACCTTCCGCTATATCTTCACCTTGCTGGACAACATTTTCACCGCTAGCTACTGCTCGACTGATCTCTACTAGATCACTACCCAGTTGCTCGGTATATTCAACCATTAAAACAGCGTCAGCTCCCTCTGGTAACATCCCTCCTGTACTGATCTTGATTGTCTGTCCACTCTCAAGCCGTTGAGTAGCCTCTTCCCCCATCAATACTTCACCAACAAGATTAAGATAAACAGTTTTAGTCTCAGAAGCACCAAAAGTATCTGCAGCCTTAACTGCATAACCATCCATTGTCGCCCTGGTAAAAGGAGGTAAGTTGGTTGGAGATTCAATGTCTTGACTCAAAATTCTACCTGTAGCCTCTTTTAAAGAGACTTTTTCTGAAACCAATTCTTGCTCTAACTTACTAATAAAAATCTGATTAACTTCTTTTGGGTTAATTAAATTAAATAAATTTGACATCTAACCACTCCTTATATCCGTTCTAGTGCTCTCAGTTAAATTTAAGTCTATCACTACAGTACTTCGCAGATAACTAAGTTCCTCTGCTCCCCCGTCTTATTGTACAATGTACAATTGACAATTGACAGTTAAAACCATTAAAATCTTAAATCAAAACCACTCTAAACCTGCAAACATAAGGCATTTCAAAGGTCTTAATTTTTTAAAGTTTTGAGCTTAACTGTAAACTGTTCACTGTACACTGTTAACTCAATATTGTGGCATAAAAGTGCCACAATATTGCAATAAAGCTTCACTTCCAACCTCTATAATATCAAAATTGTCTTAATTTAATGCGGATAATAACAATTAATCTTTTTAGTTAACTCCTTCAAATCAGTTTGGTAGTTAATATTATAAAAATTTCTCTCAGGATCAGTAACTTCTTTAATCTTCTCTTCACTGATAGTCCTCACTGTAACTTCTGGAAAAAAACTGATCAGTTTTAACTGCTGTTTATCTAATTTTCTCTTAACCGGCTCTAAACAGTCTTGACTATAAACTCCAGCTAATGGTTCTAAGTACCCTTCTTTTGTTTTAGGAATTAGGACATCATAATTCTTCTCCTCTTGTTTCAAAAAATTTAGATAATTAAGATCTATACACGGCATATCACAAGCCATCAAAAAATTATACTGAGCATCAGAATAAGTTAATCCAGTATATAAACCACCTAATGGTCCTTGATGAGGGATAATATCCTTTACAAGTTTAATGCCTGTTAAAAAAGAATAAATCGATTTATCATTAACAACCACATATACCTCATCAAATACTTCTTGTAACCTACTACTAACCCTTTCAATTAATCTTTCTCCATCCAATTTAGCCAATGCTTTATTCTTACCAAAACGGGAACTTTTACCTCCAGCTAATAAGATTGCATTCATAATTTAGACACCCTTATATTCATCTATATTTTAAACCAAAATTCAAATTAATATTTAGTTACTATATGCAACTTAATTGATATTAAGTTTAAGTTTAAGGTTAAGTCTAAGTTTAAGTAAGACCTAAGCCCTTATGCTTTTAACGGTTGGCTTAGCCTTACCTCAACTATAAACTGAAGCTTTATTGTAATTCCATAATAATAAAAAAAGCTAATATATTCCCATTTGATTTGGAAAGGAAATATATTAGCTTAACTGTCTCCTTTCCAATTCTGGGAGGACCTAAGATTTCTCCTAAACCCCTATCGGCTAAAATACCATAGAACTTAATTAACAGGTATAATAAGCTCGAAGACACTTATTTAATTTCTATTCAATTCTTATTCAGCCTCTGCTAAAGCGGTTTCAACAGCACTATTGACGCTCCACGGAGCAAGTTCACGTCGATTCCTCATTCTAGAAACGATTTAACAGACACTTCGTAATAAATTCGCAACAGAGGAGCTTGATTTTCGCTTTAATTCCCGTTGCAGTGGTTTTTGAATTTTAAAACCATGAACCCTTATAGTTGTGGATTTATCACGTCAGGCTTTGCCTGTAAGAAGATTTACCTTAACTATTTTTAGTATATCATATTTTAAAGATAATATCTAATTTTTTTTAAATAGCACTTACATCCCGAGAACAAGCCCATCAGGTTTTACGTACAAAATCTATAACCTGAACTAGAATAATCTATGATCATTTTAGTTCAAGCTTCATCTCTGTAAAAATTCTTCGCAATGTGCTCGTCAACCAAAACAGAATCAAGATAGCAGCAATTACTTCAGAAATAGGAAAAGCAAACCATAAAACATCTAAGCCATACAACTGCCCTAATAAATACATAATCGGTAATAATAGAATTATCTGGCGCAAAAAAGAAAGTACCAAACTAGGAATCCCTTTTCCTAATGCTTGAAAGGTAGTCGAAGCAATAATTGCCGGGCCAATGACCGGAAATGCTAAACTGATCCTTCGTAAAGCAACCTCCCCGATCTCTAGTAGCTCTGGAGTATCATTAAATAGTAGAATTAACTCCCTTGGAAACAACTGAAAGATAACAAAACCAGCCCCTGTAAAGATTGAACTGAGCAATAGACCATACTTGATTGTTTCTTTCATTCGCTCTGGCTTTTCATGACCATAATTATAGCCAAGAATCGGCATATAAGCTTGTCCTAATCCAAAGATCGGCATAAAAAAGAAAGACTGTAATCTAAAATAGATCCCTGCTACTGCAATCGCTACAGTACTGAATCCTCCAACAATAATATTCATTACAGCAATCATAATACTTGATAATAATTGCATAATCATTGCTGGTAAACCAACTTCATAAATTTCTTTGATAATTTGAAACTCAAATTCAAACTCTTTAAAATTAAATTTAACTTGAGTTTTGGGACTGAAGAGGATCAAACTAATTAAGACCCCACCAACAAATTTAGAAAAGATACTGGCAATAGCAGCTCCCTCTATTCCTAATTCGGGAAAGATACCAATCCCAAAAATTAAAAAAGGATCTATAATAATATTTAAGATCCCCCCTACTACCAAACCTAACATTGGAACAAAGGTATTCCCTTCTCCCCTCAATATATTATTTGCTATCATAGGATAGAAAAGAGCAATCGAGCCGATCAACATAATTCTAATATAGCGTACTCCCATCTCAATCAATACCTGCTCAGAAGTAAATAACCGAATTAAATTATCAGAATAAAAATAACCTATCAAACCAACGATTACACTATAGACTAAAATAATAACCAGTGTATGCTCTGCTACTTCGTTGGCCCTGCTTACCTTCCCTTCCCCTAGTAATCTTGAAATTAAAGAGCTAGTTCCAACTCCTGTTCCAACTGCAATTGCAATCAAGACTATCTGAATAGGAAAAGCCAAAGATAAAGCTGCCAAAGCCTCTTGACTACTACGCCCAACATAAATACTATCTACCACATTATATAAGGCTTGAGTACTCATTCCAATAATTGAAGGCACCGATAATTTAAATAATAACTTTAAAATTTTTTCTTCTCCTAATCGTTCTGAATTACTATTGACTGCCACTTCAAATTCTCCTTTTAAAATTTCTAAAATAATTTTGTATTAATAGTTCATGTACCTCAACTTAATACATGTTTTTCTAATTAACTTAGTGAACCTCCACCCCCAAATCAAAAACAAGAGTTAGAGGTGGCTTCTAACTGCTTCATATAGATTAAAATTCAATCTACATTACTAGGTTAGTTTGAAAGATGTTTGGTTTTTAAGTTTCCTCCTAATAAAACAGCACTTTTTTCATAAATTATTTTATTCTCTATAGACACCACTATTAGAGACAAACTTTCCTTTCAACTCCTGCCAAAAAAGACTAGCAGTCAAACGACCTAATGCAAATATATTCCGCAACCCACTACTGTTAGGCCATTTCATCTCATCTTGATCACAGATACTATACTTTCCAAAATCACTCAACCGCTTCTGTAAACTTTCCAACTTAGCATCCTGCTGCTCAGAAGGAAGTTCATAAATATCATCGATCTCTTCTAAAATCTGACGAGATTCAGTAATTCGTTCCTTGACTTGAAAATAGACTTCTTCCTCTAATAGATCCAGTTCATACTTTAATTCATTCAATCCTAGAGCAGAATCATAGGTAGCATTAGCAATGTCATCCCTCGTCATCCAATCAGTCTCATAGCTTAACATATGCTTCCAACTAGGCTCTAACAAAGCCTGACGGTGATCTTCTAAAGAATGACAGAGTTTATGGTAACCATACTCCTCTGGATTCTCAAAAGCAGGGGACGCAGGATCAAGAAACGGAGCTAAAGGAGCTACAAAAGGCACAATCTTACCTGCTCCTATCTCTGGTAACAGTTCACGACAGTAATCAACAACATCAACAGCGTCCTCGTAAGTCTGTTCTGGCAGTCCAACCATGAAGAAAATATCAATTTTACGACAGCCATGCTGTAATGCAGTCACTAAAGTCTCTTCAAATTTAGCATTAGAAACAGGAAACTTACCACCTTTCCCTTTTCTAATTCGCTCTAGATGAGATTCTACACTTATCTGTAAACTGTAACGAGAAGTTGCATCATCTAACCGCTTAAGATAATCTTCAGAAGCTGGAGCAAAGAGTTCAAAGACAAATTCATTGTCAATATCTTCCTTCTCTAACAGATCAAAAAATTGATTAGCATAATCTTCTCCTCCCATACGTGGATCATGGACTACAAAAATAGGTGCCTTAGAGAAAGAAGAGATAAACTTAACATCCTCAATCAGCTTACTAGGAGAACGAAAAGCTGGTCCCTTCTCCCTATTAGATACATCTTTAATTGCAGAGCCACAGCCTCCACAGATAGGACAATTAACGGAACAGCCCCGCGAAATCAGTAGCATAGTTGTAGGATAATCAAACCAACCTTGATAAGGAACAACATTCTTCATACTACCATACTTCAAAACTGACTTAAAAACATAATCATAAGCAGGTAAAGAGGCATAATCTAAATCCTGAGGGATAAAATCAAAATCATTGACCACCGTTTCCCCCCCAGATTTCCAGGTCAAATTTGGAACACGACTTAGATCACCACCATTGTCTAAAGTCTCTATTAACTGCAATAATGGTTCTTCAGTTGAATCTCCTCTAATTACAAAATCAACTTCAGGATAATCGATCAACTCTTCGTGATAATATGAAGAACTGTATCCTCCAAAAATAACTGGTTTGTCAGGATGATATTTCTTTATCAATTTGGCAACTTCCAAGCTTCCATGGGCATGAGGGAGCCAGTGGAGATCAACTCCAAAATAACGAGCCTGAGAACAACGAATAACCTTCTCTGGATTATAGCTAGAGGACTGGAGCATTCGATAGGCTAGATTAATTATCTGAGCATTATAGCCATACCGTTCTAAATACTCAGCTAAACTAGTAATTCCGATTGGATACATTTCAAAAATAGAAGAGGAGGGAATTACATCACTGATCGGGCCAAAAACCTCAGGTCGTTCACGAAAATCATATACACTAGGTGGATGGAAAAAGATCATATCTTTATCAAACATTAAATAAACCCTCCTTAATTTAATTAGTCTTCTCAGCTAAATTTATGTCTATCACTACAGTGCTTCGCAGATAACTAAGTTTCTCTGCACCCCCGTCTTAGTGTACAATTTACTCAATATTTGCAAAGCATCCTATATTTTCTTTTAGCTGAGAGTACTCTTACTTAATATAGCTAAACAATCTTCCCTCTTCAAGCGATATCATTATATCATATTAATAAAAACATTTGAAGTTAGATAGACTTAAAAAATTAACTACTAATAAAAAAAGGAAAGGCAACCTTACTTTTCTACATATCAAAAGTTACATGATTGAGAACTAGAATTATACCTATAAAATACTTACTTATTTGTACGCTCTAGTCATTTAAAGAAAAACATCCTCAATTTAATATTAACCTAAAGATAGATTATAGTCAAAATATTTTAAAGGAAGTAACAACTAATCAGTTAGAACTAGGAGTTATTGAAGGTAATTTCATGCTCTGCAGCTACAGGTGAATACTCCATACAAGCAGCAGTGCCTCTGATTCCTGTTCTATTTTCAATATTAAAGGACCATTACTCTTCACAAAAATACTTCATACTCGTCTTTTTCAATTCTTCTGTACTATATAGTATCTTATATTCCGCAATCCCTGTCTTTTCTGAAATTTCCTGAGCAATCTCTTCAACCTCTGACTGACTCTGCCCATGGATCATCGAAAAGAGGCTATAAGGCCAATCAGGATAGGTTGGTCGTTGATAGACATGGCTAATCTCTTCATAACTGGTCATTAGCTTTCCTACCTCTTCACGCCGTTCAGGTGATACTAACCAAGCTCCCATTCCATTAAATTGATAACCAGCTTGGCGATGATAGAGAATAACCCCCATCCGACGTAGTCTGCCTTCTTCTTTTAATTGCTTTAATCGGGCCAATAACTCTTCTTTGCTAATTTCTAACTCATCTGCGATCTTCTGATAAGGACGTTCAACTAAAGGTAGCTCCCCTTGGACTGCCCTAATAATCTCCTTATCCAGCTGACTAATCCTTATGTTCATCTTATTAGCCCTCCTTTTCCAAATTAAGCTTAACTCCTAATTTATAAAATCGCTCGGCAGGTAAATTGTGCAATACTTTAACTCCTACTAAAACCTCAATCTCAGCTAACTGCTCTTCTAAACTAGCTTGGTCAGGAGCAATTAAGGTAAACCAGAGATTGAAGTCATGATTACGTCGATAATTATGGGTCACCCCTTGATATTGATTAACTTCTTCAACCACCTGATAAAACTGCTCTTCAGCTACCTTAGCAGCAGCTAAAGTACTGACATAACCTAGTTTTTTGGAGCTAAAAATACCACCCAACCGACGAATATAACCAGCTTCTTTTAATTCTTTAATTCGCTCAATTACTTCTTGCCCACTCAACCCTAATTCTTCTCCTAATCTCTGATATGGCCTAGAGTCTAAAGGGAATTCTCGCTGGGCCAAAGTCAATAATTTCTTATCTAATTCATCTAATTGCTTTACCATCTAACATCCCCCCCCGATGGCACCACGGCTCCCCAGCCATATAGTCACCATCTGAATAATAGTAAGCCCGAGCTCGACAACCTCCACAAATCTCAATATGTTGGCAACTCCCACAACTACCTTTATAATCCATTGTTCTTAATTCTTCAAATATCTTAGCTTCAGCCCACAATTTAGAAAAAACTGTTTCCTTAACATTGCCCACCTTGACCGGCAAATAAGGGCAGATATGTACATCTCCATTGGGTAAGATACAACAGTAATCAGTCCCTGCTAAACAGCCTCGAGTAAATCTCATATTCATTTCCTTCTCTTTGGCTACTGCCATAAACTGTGGAGCACAAGTCGGTTTCAGTTCAATCTCAACCTCCTTTTGCTTCTCCATAATCCGCTCAATCATCTGATGATATCTGTTGGCCCGGACTGAATCACGTTCGATCTCTTTTCCTCTTCCTGTCGGTACCAAAAAGAATGGATGATGAGCTTTAGCCCCCAACTCAATTGCAAAATCAGTAATCTCTTCAAATTCATCATAGTTTAAATCACTGATCGTAGTATTGATCTGAACAGGCAAGCCAGCCTCAATACAATTCTTAATCCCAGTTACAGCTTGCTCCCAAGCACCTTCTAGCTGCCTAAAGTGATCATGCACTTCAGGCTTAACACTATCCAAACTGATTCCCATTCCTGCTGCTCCAGCCTCTTTTAATTTATAGGCAACCTCTTCAGTGATATACATTCCATTAGTCCCAAAGACTGGACGCATACCTAAACTGGCTGCATGTTCAACTAGCTGATAGATATCATCTCTTAGTAAAGGCTCACCACCACTGAAGATCATAATCTTAAATCCAGCCTTAGCTATCTCTGTTAATAACTCTTTTCCTTCGCTGGTAGTCAATTCATCTGCCTGTTTCTCTTTTGGCCCTGAATCACGATAACAATGCTTACAATATAAGTTACATTCTTTAGTAGTATTCCAAGAAATAATCACTAATATTTCCCCCCCTAGTAAAAACAATTAATAATGAATAACTAATAGTGAATAGTTAAGTTCAAAATCATTTATAAGTTCAAAATCATTTAGTAGCAAACACTAATCTATTTCACTATAGCTACTTTTCTAATTGCCGATTGCTTTCTTATCTATCTCCACATTTTATAAGCTTAAAAACTTTCCTTATGCTGCTGATAACCACTGCTTTAAAACTGTAATTTCTATTAGCAGCTACTCTCTATTCTCTGTTCATTGTTTACTGTTCGCTACCTCCGAGTTTTATAAACCAAAAAACCCTCCGTTAGCCACTGATAAGTCATCACTTTAAAATTGTAATTTCCTAACTAGTGACTCTTCTCTATTCTCTGCTCTTCTTTAGATTTTTTGTTACTATTTATTACTTGAATTTTAACTGTACATTGTACATTGTAAATTGTACATTTGTTTTAACTATTCATTATTAAATATTCATTGCTCTTTCACTCAAGCCAACCTCTTCATCAGTCAGATAACAGGCTGGATCCTCATGCCAAAAATCCCCATGAATTGCTTCAGCACGGGCTCTAAAGTTACCGTTACAGACTTCTAACCACTTACAGCTACTACAACGTCCCTTCAACAACTTCTTGCGCTCCTTCAATCCGGCTAAAATATTGTTCTGAGAGCTGTCAGTCCAAATTTCACTGAACTTTCTTTCCCTAATATTACCGAAGGTATGATTTTGAGTAAACTGATCAGGATGAACATTGCCCTGCCAATCAACATTGGCAATTGCAATTCCTGTTCGATTTCCACCATTTCTCTGTAGCAACTTCAAGATTTTCTCTGCCTTCGCCGGAGCCTCTTCCTTCATCTTTAAGTAAGTATAAATTCCATCGGCATGATTATCGACCGTCAAGATCTCTTTATCAAGACCCCTTCTTTGAAAGTCTAGGGTTCGCTCTATAATTAAATCCATTACTTCTCGTGATTGTTGTAATGAAATATCTTCTTGAACCATTTCACTCCCCCGACCAGAATAGACTAAATGGTAAAAACAGGCCCGAGGAATATTCTCTTCTTCTAGTAGATCAAAGATTTGCCCTACCTCTTGATAATTATGCCGATTAATAGTAAAACGCAGACCTACCTTCTGATCAATCTCTAAACAGTTATGAATTCCTTGTAATGCCTCTTTAAAAGCTCCTTTTTTGCCTCGGAACCGATCATTAGTCGCTTCCATCCCATCTAGACTGATTCCGACATACCCTACTCCTATATCCTTTAATCTACGAGCAACATCTTTAGTGATTAGGGTTCCATTGGTTGAAATCGTTGGTCTAATCCCTTTTTGAGCAGTATAATCAGCCAGTTCAAAAATATCCTTTCTTATTAATGGTTCTCCTCCTGAAAATAATAAGACCGGTACATTAAATTCTACTAAATCATCAATAAATTTTTTTGCTTCAGCAGTCGTTAATTCACCACTATAACCCTTGTAATCAGAATCAGAATAACAATGAGTACAACTCAAATTACAGGTCCTGGTCATATTCCAAACTACGACTGGTCCTCTATTCTCCTTAGTCCCATACCGTTGCCCTTTTGATTTTTTACTATAACGTAATTTATCACCAAATTTATCCTTGCCGCCTAATAACTTAGATACTCCAATCATAATTAGCTCCACCCCTTTGTCGAAAATTAGTGCTCTCAATTCAAGACATAGCCTTTCGATTCTCAACTAAATCAAAGTCTACTATGACACTACTCAGCAGATATTCAAATCATTATGCACTCCCGTTTTAGTGTACAATTTACAATGTACAGTTAAAATTCAAATCCACACAATCAAAACACTAAGTATTCATTCTCCCAACATTTTCTTGATATTCTCTTAATAATTTATATTCTTAAAAAGAGAGATTTAAAATCCCTGCTTATAAACTAGTGATTGATTAGTTAAATTCGATTGTTCCTCATTACACTGCTAAAACCAAAAAAATTATAGCTAAATTTCTCTTTCCTTCCCAAAAATAAAGCTGTTAATAACATAACCTAACTTAAGAGAATTTATTTATTGATATAAAGTGGCACTTTGCCACTTTATATCAGTGTACAGTTTACAGTTGACGGTTGACAGTTAAAGACCTTAAAACCTTAAGATCAAAACCACTCTAAACCTATAATTCTAAGTCTTTTCATAGGTTTTAGGATCTTAAGATTTTGATCTTAACTGTAAACTGTTCACTGTACACTGTCAACTCAATTATGTGGCACAAAAGTGACACATAATTGTAATCAAGCTTTACTACATAAAAAAAAACGCGGTTGGCCCGCGCCTTTACTTTAGTTATTCTTCAGTTTTAATTTCAAACTCTTCACAAAAACCATCTACTTTCTTCAACTGCCAGATGATCTTATCCTTCTTCTGTTCAGCCTGTAGTGTAGAACCTCTGCCACCTATTTCGGCTGGTAAATAGAGCTCGATTGCTTGCTGTAAACATTCTTTAACACAAGCAGCACAATCCCAACAATCCCTCTTTTCTCTAATCTCTGCTTTATTATCTTCATTTTTATATAATAAATTCCCAGGACAAACTCTAACACATAATGACTTTTCCCGCTGACCACAACCATTACATAACTTATGATTTATCTTAACTGCCATCTAAATCACCCAGCTTAATATGTTCTCGTTCAATTATCTTGATCTGATCTTCTTCTTGGTCATAAACAGAATTAACAAATTTAAACCAATTTTGATCATCCTGATCAGGATAATCAAGACGCTGTTGGTAAGACTTCCATCTAGTCTCTTTTCTATATAGTAGATGTTCTACAAGAGCCCTAGCTACAATAACGCGATCTATTACCTCATGTAAATTCATTAATTGATGTAAGCTCTCAGCCTTTCCAGAAGCTAAATCTTGATCTAAAACCTTTAAAAAACTTCTAGCTTGTAATAACTTCTCTTCATGTAGTTGATAATTGGTACTTAAACCACCTGCATATTCATCCATTATCTTTTGTAGCCTCTCTTCAAGCTCTTGAGGGCCAAAGCCTTCCTTCCGCTGCAAAGGACTATAGACACGATTGAACTCTTCTTCTACTTTAACACTATCAAAGGATTCAAAATCAACCCCTTCAATATATTCTAAAACATCCAATACTGCAATCTCACCTTCAGCCATAGCACCAGTCACATACTTCTTAGGGGCTCCTCCAGCAACATCACCTGCCGCATATAACCCTTTTAAAGTAGTTTGTCGTTTAGTATCAATCCAATAGCCAGATTGAGCATGGCCACCAACTATATAAGGTTCCGTTCCACAGATTTCAACCGGTTCATCCTGTGGTTCTATTTCTCGATCAGCCCACTTTAAGACGATTCCTGGAGACATATTCAAGAAGTTCTCTTTAATTCTTTGATTTTGCTCATCATCTAAATGAGTAAGATCTAAATAACATGGCCCTCGACCTGCTTTATTCTCTTCTATAGTAGCATATAAACGTAATGGAGTAGTATTCTTCTCATAACTATCCTGATATTCTTCTCCTAAAGCATTGATCTGTGGAGCATTAAAACCTTGGGCAATCGTTCCTGTTGGAGAAATGACATCCTTAACCCGCAAAGCGATAAATCTCATCTCAAAGGTTGTCATCTCAGCTCCAGCTCTTAGGCCCATAGCGTAACCTGCTCCAGTATTAAATGGTGGATACCACATTTTATGACGAGCCTGACCAGGGTTATTAGATCGATAGATTCCGGCAGCTCCACCAGTAGCACAGATCACCGCTTTAGCCTTGAGCAAATAAAACTTATTATCACGAACAGAAAAACCATAAGCTCCCTTAACTTGATCATCTTCTACTAGATAATTAGTAATATTGACTCGATTTAAAACATCTACCCCACTATTCCTAACAGCTTGAGCCATAATCGGCTTAATATTCTCCCCTTTAATCTGGACACTTCTTCTACCTCGAGGAATAAAGTTACCTTCCTCATCCTTCAAAAAGGGTAAACCCCATTGTTCTAACTTATCAGCAGCCCGATTCAGACCTTGAGCCAAGGTATAAATCAGATCATCCCTAACTAACCCTTCTGAATCCTGCTTAATATAATCTAAGAAGTCCTTAGGGCCAACACCAGGGTTCAAATAAGCATTGATGGCATTGATTCCTGCTGCTAAACAGCCACTCCGCTCAATATGAGCCTTATCAACAATCAAAACATCAACTTCTGGATCTTGTTCTTTGGCCCTTACTCCAGCATAACAGCCAGCAGCTCCACCACCAATGATTAAGATATCAGTTGTCAGTTCAACTACTTTAAATTGCTCCATCTTTATCATCCTTAAATATAATTCTGTTCTGTTAAGTAATCAATTACCTTTTGAGCACTCTCTTCTAATGTCTCTTGATCAGTTCTCAATTCTAAATCAGGATTCTCTGGAACCTGATAGGGATCAGAAATTCCAGTAAAGTTATCTAGCTTACCATCTCTAGCTTGTTGATAGAACCCTTTAACATCTCGCTCCTCACAAACTTCTAATGGAGGATTGACAAAGACTTCAACAAACTCCCCTACCTCCTGAATCTCTTGGCGTGCATACTCCCGTGCGGAACGATAAGGAGAGATAAACGAACATAAAGTAACTACATCATGCTTAGTCAATAACTTAGCAACCAAAGTATTTCTTTTGATATTTTCATTACGATCTTTCTTGCTGAATCCTAAATCCTTAGTTAAGGATTTACGAACAATATCTCCATCCAACCGCTGTACTCTAGCATTACGAGCTTTTAACTTTCTTTCCACTTCCTTAGCTACAGTCGTCTTACCTGCTCCACTTAAACCAGTAAACCAGACAGTCACACCACGATTAGTTTGACACATACTACCCCCACCTTTAAAATCATTTAATATTTAATATTTAATATTGAATAATTTAAGATCAAAAAATTAATTTCTTAATTTCGAACTTGATTTGAACTATTATTTATGCTTTTGATCTTCAACTATTAATTATTCAATATTCATTATTCAATGCTCTTTAAGTATTCAATATTCATTATTCATTGGTTTTCACTGTTCAATATTTAACGCTTTTAATTATTTAATGTTTTATAATTATTAAATATTCAATATTAATTATTCACTGCTTTTTACCGCGCCATTCCTTGGATCAATACTTCTGCTACTTCTGGTCTAGTCAACTCCTCAGGAGGTCGTTTACCATTTCTTAATAATCCTCTAACTCGAGTACCACTTAATGAGACATGATATTTTTCATCATGAGGACAAGTTTTAGAGGTAGCCATTGAAGTACACTTCTTACAATAAAAAGCATAATCAAAGCATAATGGTTCAATTCCTAGATCTCCACACCATTTAAATTCTTTAAAGATCTCTTGAGAATCATAAGTACCATAGTAATCTCCTACCCCAGCATGATCACGCCCTACTATAAAGTGTGTACAACCATAATTCTTACGGCATAAAGCATGAAAGACTGCCTCTCTTGGCCCTGCATATCTCATTGCTGCTGGAAAGACTGTTAAAACAGTTCGATTCTGAGGATAAATCTTATCCATTACAACCTCATAACTTTCAATTCGATATTCTACTGGTACATCACTGCTTTTAGTCTTACCTACTAAGGGAGTCAATAACAGACCATCACAGATCTCTAAAGCACACTTTTGAATATATTCATGGGCCCGATGAATTGGATTTCTAGTCTGAAAGCCTACCACACGATTCCACCCTTTTTCTTCGATTAACTCTCTAGCATCCTTAGGATCTAAGCGATATTGATTGAATTGCTCATGCCCTACCCTTCTTAATAAAGAGATCTTTCCTCCTAATAGAACATCTCCATTTTGATACAGCTTAGCTACACCTGGATGTTCAGTCTCTGTTGTCTGATAGACTAATTCTGCTTCTTTCTCTTTGTCATAAGTATATTTATCTGCTAAATGTAAGATAGCATAAACTTGACCTGTTTGATCTGTTAAAGCTACATCTTCTCCAACTGCCAACTGAGCAGCTTTCTCCGTAGTAACATCTAAGACAATAGGAATCGTCCATGGTAGACCATTCTTTAAATACATCTCTTCTACGACTGACTTATAGTCTGCTTCAAGCATAAAGCCCTCTAATGGACTATACAGACCAGTTGCTATATTTTCTGTTTCAGTCAACATCTCTCTAGATAACTCAATCTTAGATAAGTCATCTGCCTTAGACAACCACTCTGCTCTCTCTTTCCCTGTCACAATTCGATCGACCAATTTACCACCATGAGGCTCAATTAACATCCTAACTCCTCCTTAGTTTTCCTGTACAACAATAAAATATATATTTCTTCCCAGCAAGATTTATAAGTAAATTTAAATTTCTTTTAATGCAGTTGCAAAATCTTCTTTCAGATCTCTAATATCCTCAATCCCTACACTGACCCGAATCAAATCATCATAGACACCAAGTGTTCGCTGTTCTTCTTCATTTTAAATCGCCTTCTTAACTGTTAAGATATAATACCCTTCTTCTGCCTGCTCTTTAGCCAAAATCTCATGCCCTTCAGAACTTAAACTCTGTGGTACATTAGCAATCGGCTCTCCTTCATCTAAATAAATATCAATTATATCTCCTGGACTTAAAGGAGCAATAGCCACCTTTGCTTTAACAAAGTTCATTGGACATTGAACCCCTCTTAAGTCAGCTACTTCTCTATCTGCATCCACAGTATAATCACTATTTTCTGCAGCTTCATCCGTTTCAATTGTAAATTCTAATTTAGCATTTAAGGAATTAAATAACTTCTCAATCCGAGCAATCAATCCTTTTACTTCTTCTTGGTAAGCAAATAAATCACTAATATCACCTAACTTATAATCAATGGCAGCATCAACTACTTTTTCATAATCTATAGCTACTAATCGATCATTAATGAACTTATCTTTAAACTCTTTAATAATTACTCGATCCTTCTGCGCGTCGACCCCTTTAACAATCAATAATGCCCTAGCAGCATTGACGATTGCTTGATAAAGTTGATCTGCATCATCTTCGGCAACTGCTTGCTCGTAATTTTCTTGGGCAGTATCTAAATCTAACTTAATAATATCCATAACACCTACTCCACATTCACCTGACCCTCTTCCTGCTAAGGAGAAGTCTTCATCTTGGCCCCAATCTCGATATAGATCAGGCTCTTCCTCATAAGCTGGAACATCTATAAATTCAGCAGCTAACTCTTTAATCTTCTCTTCCCCACCAGCTTCTAAGTACTGATTGAATTGCGCAGAATTATAATCTTCTTCTGTAGCCAGCTCTTCAGCCAAGCTAACTAAGAAATCAGGAATTCTTTTCGCTGGTAGATCAATTACTCGCTCCCCATACTTACTATTACCATCAGCTATATTTCCTCCTAATAAGAGAGAATAGTGAGGGGCCAACTTACCATTAAATCGTTTTGCTTTACCTTCAAATCCAATCTTACCAATCAAATGTTGTCCACAGGCATTTGGACAACCACTGATATAAATTTGTGGTAATAAATCCTGTAAATCACCAGCTAAAGAAGTAAGTTCCTTCCTAATCTCTTTAGCCAAATTTGGTGACAAACATAGACCTAACCGACAAGTTAAAGCTCCTTTACAGGCAATTGGTATTGTAGAGTGATTATCAGATAATAGATCAGGATTAATCGCTCTTATCTCTTCAACCAACTGCTCAACTTGATCAGCTCTAACCCCTCTAAGCAATAGACTTTGTCGATTGGTAGTTCGCAGATCAACCTCCTCAGCAGATAATACTTCTAACTCTAATAATTGGTCTAATTCTTCAGTCTTTAAGTCTCCATTTTCAGGTCTTAATTCGACTGAATAATAACCAGTTACTTTTTCTTTCTCTAAATAATCAGCAGTTAGATCTAACTTAGTACTAACTTCTTCTCTCGGTAGTTGATAATAATTAATTTGATGTGTTTCAATATTCTCTGCTAAAACATCTGTTAAATATTCTTTATATTTAGCCTTAAATTCTTCTTCTCCTAATCGCTTTTTAACAAATCGTAATCTAGCTCGATGCTTATTGCTTCGATCACCATACTGATCAAAGAAACGTTTAATTGCTTCTGCTACATGAAAGATCTTATCCTCTGGAATAAACTCTTCAATTACGAATGCAACTTCAGAAGCAGTACCCATTCCTCCTGCAGCATAAACCTTAAAGCCTTTCTTGCCGTCTTTTTCTTGAGCAATAAACCCTAAATCATTAATTGTAGCCAAACCTTCATCCTCTGGAGTAGAAGAGAAGGCAATCTTATACTTTCTCGGTAAATTAAAAGAGGATCTAGTCTTGATCAAATACTCAGTCAATGCTAAAGCATGAGGTGTCGTATCAAATACTTCATCAGCAACAACCCCTGCTCGCGAAGCATTAGCAATATTTCTGACAGTATTTCCTCCTCCACCTCGTGGGCTTAAGCCGACTTCTAATAAATCAAATAATATCTGAGGAGTATCCTCTATATCTACTTGATGAATCTGAACATCCTGTCTCGTAGTTAGATGTAGATAATCTGAACCGTATTCTTTACTTAATTGATTTAATCTCTCCAATTGCTTTGTAGTAATTACTCCACCAGGTGCTCTAACACGTACCATATATTGTTCTTTCTCTTCCGCACCTCGTTGACCATAAATCCCCATTGGTACCCGATAACCTTTAAACCTAACAGGATCAATCTCTCCAGCAAGAAAACGTTCTACTTCTTGTTGATACTTGTTAGTATCTTCTTTGACCGTCTCTGGTATCTTAAAAACCGGCTCTCTTTTCATAATTTTAATCCTCCTCTTCTCTTCGTTAAACTAACTCTATTTTTAATTCAGTTACTTCCTTATGGTCTTCAATTTCAAATGCCTTCAATACAGGCTCATCTTGCAAAGAAAAGATAAAATAAAGAGCATCCTGATCATATGCCAGCTTCTTATCCTCTGCCGAAGGACGAGCTGGAGTAGCTGGATGCGAATGATAGTTACCAATTAATTGATAACCTTCTGTTCTAATCTCCTTGACTACTTTAAATTGCTCCTTCGGATCTAATGTAAAATGCTCAGCAGATTCATCCAGATTAGCCATTGGATATACAGCCTTAACCTCGATCTTATCATCTTCCTTCAAACCTGCTACCAATCCACAAGCTTCTGTAGGGAATCGCTCTTGAGCATCCTCTAATAATTTTTGATAATCTTCTGTTGTTAACTCAATGATCATAGTTCACAAGCTCCTTGTTCATAATCTATTAACTCAGTAATTTCAGGATCATCACTGCAGACACCACAGTTATCATTACAATTTAAATTTATCTTTCTAAATTCCATATCTAAAGCATCATAACTTAATAATGTACCGGTCAATAATTCACCTTTGTCTAATAAATACTTAATTGCTTCAGTAGCCTGAATTGTTCCAATTACTCCACCCATTACTCCTAAAATACCAGCTTCCTTGCAAGAAGGTACAACACCAGGCTCAGGAGGTTCAGGAAAAACACAACGATAACATGGTGTCTCATCATCTTCAGGTACAATAGTCATCGTTTGGCCCGTAAACTTGATAATTCCTGCATGAGAAAGGGGCTTTCCTTCCATTACACAAGCATCATTGATTAAGAACTTAGCTGGAAAATTATCAGTTCCATCGATTACAAAATCATACTCTCTAATAACTTCTTTAATATTATGTGACATTAAGTAATAATCATATGTTTTAACTTCTACATCTGGATTCATAGAATTTATCTTCTCTTTAGCTGATTGAACCTTCAACTTCCCTACATCAGGAGTATGATGCAATACCTGCCGTTGTAAATTAGACAGTTCAACTTGATCTGCATCGACCAACCCTATCTTACCTACCCCTACTGCTGCCAAAAACTGAGCTGCAGGCGTACCTAATCCTCCTGTTCCAATAATTAAAATAGATGATTCTAATAACTTTATTTGACCTTCTACCCCTACATCCTGTAAAATAATATGGCGTGAATATCGTTCAAGCTGTTCTTCGGTAAAGTTCATGACCAGTGCCACCACCCATGAAGTATAAAAATTCTACTTGACCTCCATCTTCTACTACTTGAGTAGCAAAATCTTTTCTATCTAAAATTTCACCATTTAGCTCTACAGATACCATATCAGGCATCTCAACATCCTCTTTTTCCAATAATTCACTAACTGTCAATTCAGTTTCAAATTCAACTTCTTCACCATTCACTTTAATTTTCATCTTTCATCCTCCTAATACCGAGTTTTTTTATCTGAATTCATTAAATTAATTTTGTTATTATAGACTTTATCATATTATTCTAGCCATGTCAATAAGGTGATTATGTCAATGAGATTAGTTGGGATTAGAGCAAAGAATAAAATGACCTAAGGTCATTTTAATTTAAATCCCAAATCAACCCCTTTTTTACAATAATTTTATTAATTATTGTACAGCATTATCAGCTTATTAAAAATTCTGTTCAATCTCTTCCACTTCTGTCCACCATATTTCACCAGCTCCACTGGAGTGAGTTCCAGAGTTTCCAACGTCAAATAAGATAATTCCTACAGCAATCAATACTATAAGTAACAGCAATACCTTTTTCAACTGAACCACCTCTTCTCCTAATCATGTACTCTTTCAGTTAAATTAAAGCCTATTATGACACCACTTAGCAAATATTTAAATCCTTCTCCACTCCCGTTTTAATTTACAATTTACAGTTTATAATTGACAATTAAATTCAAAACCACACAATCAAAACACTAAAACCATCAATGTTTACAAGACATCATATAATTGAATGTTCTCATCTCCAATAATTTCTTTTAGCTGAAAGTACTCAATCATATCAATTTTCCATCAAAAGTATTTTTTGAGTTCTGACCTTAAAATGGTAAATTAAAAAATTGACCACTAAAGAAGATATAAGCAGCAAGTAAGGTTAATACTATATTAAGTAATTGTCCCCCTATGTAAAGCTGGATTGCCTTTCCTCCCTTAACCATCTGAGCCATCTCTTTGAAATTAGAATCAAGACCGATACTAATAAATGCTAATGTAAAGAAGAATCCTCTAAAACCATTCAATACCGGCAAACTACTTGCTACAATTGGTTCAGACAATAAGAAAGAAAAGAGCAAGGAAGCCCCTACAAAACCAAAGATAAATTTAGGTATTCTCGTAAATATTTCTGTAAAGTTGATATTAACCTCTTCAGTAGATTTATTTTCATATTTTGTCACCCAAAAAACTGCTATTCCAAAAGCAATAATTCCAATTAAAATATTTTGAACCATCTTAATTACAGAAGCTACTTCCATTGCCTCTGAACCTAACAATGCAGAAGAAGCAACTACAGCCCCTGTAGCATCAATTGTCCCTCCCAGCCATGCACCACCAACTATCGGATCTATTCCTAATAGCTGAACCATTGCTGGCATTCCGACCATCATCAAAACAGTAAAGATTAAAGTTATTGAAACAGCCAAAGTGATCTCTTCTTGTTTAGCTTTAGAAGCTGTACCTGAAGCAATAGCTGCCGATACTCCACAGACTGATGTTGCAGTAGCAATTGTAATTGCTAACCCTTTATTCTCATGCATCTTTAAAACCTTTTGTGAATACCAATACATCACTATTAAGACTACCGGTGTTACTACCCAAGCTACTCCTAATCCCATTGCTCCTAATGCTAACATCCGATCAAATAAGATAGAAGCCCCTAATAAGACTAAACCGGTCTTGATATATAAACCTGTTCGGACAGCTCCTTGTAAAAATTGAGGTACTTTAATTAAATTACTGATTACTAATCCAATTACTAAAGCCCAAATCACATCATTAAAACCATAATGTCTCAATGGAGCATAATTTCCAAGTACATAAGCTAAAATCGATAATAAGAATATAACTGGATAACCCTTAAGAAAATCACTAAGTTCTTGACAGTTACTAAAGAATACTGCTACAGCAAAAATAATTAAAGTTATTAATCCAGTTGTCAACATTCCTATAATAATTTCACTCGGGATAGCTGCTAAAATTGATTCAGCACCTTCCACTCCCCATCGTGCTGGTAAGACAGGTTTAGTAATGATATTACCAACTGCAGCAACAATTAATACTATACCTAACCAGACAGTCCACCATTCTTCTCGACACCATAAACTAGATAAATCAAACTTACTCTTTATGTTCTCTTTTTTATCCAAATTAGCCTCACCCATTTTCTAACTAACCTCCTATTAAAACTTTGTTACTATAAACTTTACCACATTATCTGTGTAATGTAAATAGGAATAGTCGGGATTAATTCTACCATTTAATTGGTCTACTTTAAAATTTAACTCAAACTAAGTCTTTAACTATTCTATTATATTTTAAAAGATATAATTTTATTATAACAAAAAAATAAAGTTGCCAATTGGCAACTAAACTTCATTATTTAATTCAAATAGAAATATTGCTAATTATAGTTTAAAGAATAACTAATAATTTTTAGGCTTGAAATCTTTTTATTAAACCCTCAAATCCCTTAATTAATAATTCTTCTGCTCTTGTCTGATGATAAGCTAAATATAATTTACGGTTAATTAACATATCACTAACTTCCACTTGCTCTATGCGATCAACTTGGGCAGCTTTTTGGGCAGCCAGCTTTGACACAAACGAGAGCCCTAATCCAACTTCCACCGCTGCAATAATAGCTTCAGTGCTCCCCAAGCTAGCAACTAGCTCCAGATCATTTTCACTAACTCCTCTTTTTGCCAAACCAGTTAGCATAGCCCTTCTTGTTCCTGAGCCTTCTTCCCTAATTAAAATTCTTTCTCGTTCTAAATCACTAATAGTAACCTTATCTTGTTTAGTTAGTCGATGTCCTTTAGGAACAATTAACATTAACCGATCTTCTACTAATGTTTTAACTTTAAACTCTTTCCTCTTCGGTCTAAAACCAACTACTGCTAAATCTACTTCCCTTTGTTGTAGTTGATCAATAACTTCCTTGCTATCTCCTACCTTCATAATCGTCTCTATTTTAGGAAATTCATTATAAAGTTGAGCTAATAAATCAGGTAATAAATATTCTGAAGGGATTGTACTGGCCCCTATGACTAATTGGCCAAAATTTTCTCCCTTGACCCTAGCCACCCCCAGTTTAGTCTCTTCCCAATTAGCTAAAATATCTTTTGCCTGCCGATAAACTACTTTGCCGGCTGGAGTTGGTCTTAATTCTCCATCTTGTCTAATCACTAATTCAGCATCGAAAAACTCTTCCAATGACTTAATTTGCATACTAACAGCAGGCTGGGTCAACCCTAATTCATCAGCTACTGCTGAAAAGTTTGCCTTTTCTATTAATTTAACTAACATCTTTAAAGTTTTTAACTTCATCAAAAACCCCCTCTATATTACAATTCAAGCCTTTTGGAAAATAAAAAAGAGCCTATAAGATTTCCCGTTAGACTCTTTTCTTAGCTACTACTCTTTAGCTTTAAATAAAGGTGTACTCAAATATCTCTCTCCAGTATCAGGAACTACTGTTACTACCTTCTTTCCAACTCCTAATTTTTGAGCAACTTTAATAGCTGCTGCAACTGCTGCTCCTGAAGAAATTCCAACCAAAATCCCTTCTTGTGCTGCTAATTGGCGTGACATCTCCATTGCTTCATTATTTTCTATTTGTAATACATCATCTACTGTATCTATATTAAAGACCTCAGGAATAAAACCAGCTCCAATTCCTTGAATCATATGTGGACCAGGCTCTCCCCCACTAATTACTGCCGAATCAGTAGGTTCTACCGCTACAACTTTAACTCCTTCAATCTCATCCTTTAATACCTCACCAACTCCAGTCACCGTACCACCCGTTCCTACTCCAGCTACAAAAGCATTCAATTCTCCTCCAGTAGCTTCAATGATCTCTTTAACTGTCGTCTGTCGATGGATATCTGGATTAGCAGGATTCAAAAATTGTTGAGGCATAAAGTAATCTTCATTCTCCTCAGCCAATTCTTTAGCTTTTTCAATTGCTCCAGGCATTCCATCTTCCCCAGGAGTCAAGATCAATTCAGCCCCATAAGCTTTTAAAATCTTTCTTCGTTCAATACTCATCGTATTAGGCATAACTAAAATTACATTATAGCCTTTAGCAGCTCCAATAAATGCTAAGCCAATTCCCGTATTACCACTTGTTGGCTCAACAATCGTTCCTCCTGATTTTAAATCTCCCTCTTTTTCAGCAGTTTCAATCATATTTAAAGCTATTCTATCCTTAATACTACCACCTGGATTAAAGGATTCTAGCTTGACATAAACTTCACCCACATCTTCTGGTACAACTCTATCTAATTTAACGATTGGGGTCTTCCCTACTAACTCTGTTATGTTATCAACAACTTTCATCTTAAAAAACCTCCTCTGTACTAATTTTCATATCCAAGTAAATCACTTTGTTTTCATCCAGTTATAGTTTACAAAAAAAACCACCCTCTGTCAAGAAGAATTAGCACCTACTTTAAACCTTTGCGTTGGAATAATTTCAAATTCAATTGTATAATCCCGTTCCAATTGCTGCTGAATCTGTCCAGCTAAACTATCAAGTTCTTCCTTTTCCTTTCTTTGTGGGCTATAAAAGACCAATTCAATTCGCTCTTCTTGAATCTCGACTCTAATTAACCTACTCTCAAATTGATCCTTAAAATATTCTCGATAAGTTTGACGTACAACATCTTCAGGCTGTTCTTTAACCATCTGTTGGTATGTAATCACCCATAATGGTACCGCTAGTAAGATTAAAGATATAATCAAAACAATCAAACTCTTTTTAATTAGCTTTTTAGCCGTTAAATCATACCACAACTGTGGCTTTAAACCTTTAAAATAAAAAGTAATTACAATCGCTAATAGTAATGCAAAAAAGTTAACCAGCAATAATAATGTTGCACCAGAAAACAAGGGCCAACTCCACAGTGCAATCCCTATCCCAATAGTCGCCATTACAGGAATTAAAGCAGCAGCAATTACTACGCCTACCAACTGTTGCTTAACGTTAGTTACTAATGAATAAGCTCCTGCACCTCCAGCAGCAAAAGCAATCAACAAATCAGCTAACGTTGGCAACATTCTAACTTGTAAAGCCCTATTGATCGTTACATTTGGAATACTCAATCCCGCTAAAACACCAATCACAATCGCTACTAAAACGACTACTAATTCGGCAATCAAACCTTGGACTAATAATTTCAAATCACCTAACACTATCCCCACTGCTATCGCAATAATTGGTCCAAAGACTGGAGCAATCACCATTGAACCTACAATTACTGCAGTATTATCAATAATTAGTCCTAATGAAGCTATAATAGCAGCTACTACAGCCAGAATTAAAAACTGACTATCCACTTTACTATTATCCTTAGCATAAGTCACAATCGTCTCTCTTGCTGCCCGATAATTATACTCTTTAGCCTTATCTTTATCGCGCGGAATAACTGTATCAGGAGTAAATATAACTAAACTTCGTTCTGTATTTTCTGAGAAATTAAACCTCTCTTTTAATCCATCCAATAATTTATCTTCATTACCATATAATAAATTTATAATCAATAAATCCCCAGTTTCAGATTCAATCAATTTATAATTTTCAATATCAACCCCTAATCTCTTTAATAAATTAACTGCTTCTGCTCCTTCACCAGATTCAAAAGTGGCATGAACTATCTGCATTGCTCGCCTCCTCTTCTCTAACTACTCTTTATTGTGCCACTAGTTAAAAAAAATATAAGAGACCACCAAATTTAGTAGTCTCTTGAGCAATACAACTTTTATATTTTAGTCATCCATTCTTTCTAAAATCAACTGATAACCATCAGCTCCATAATTTAAACATCTCTTTACTCTACTAATAGTAGCAGTACTTGCTCCTGTATCCTGAGCAATTTCGTCATAAGTAGAACCTTTTTTTAACATCTTAGCTACTTCCAAACGCTGGGCCAAAGATTTTATTTCATTAACTGTACATATATCCTCAAAAAACTTATAACATTCTTCTTTATCCTCTAATAATAAGATCGCTTCAAATAATTGATCTGTAAATTCATCTTTTAATTTAGAGTTCAACTATCCCACCTCCTAAGTTTCATAATATTATTATAATATATTTTAGAGTTTATTACCAGTGCTTTAATACATTAAAGCCAAAGAGGCAGGTAATACATTTTAGATTAAGGTTAAGTCTGAATCCAAGTAACCCATTTAAAAAATATAATTTCCTAAACAATAAAAAAGTATAAACTACCTTCTTAAAAAGAAGGTAGTTTATACTTTTAGTTAGCAGACCAAATTACTATTACATAAATAAATACTTTATTATAAATAATAACGCTAAAATATTAATTACCATATTAGTCTCTTCAATTCTGCCAGAAACCAGCTTCATAATTGGATAAAAGATAATTCCAGCTGCAATTCCCTCAGCAATACTAAAAGTAAAAGGCATCATTGCGATAGTCATAAAAGCTGGAAAAGCTTCTGTAAAGTCTTCAAAGTCAACTCCCTTAATAGCTCCCATCATTAAGACTCCCACAATAATTAAGGCTGGAGCTGTAGCTTCTGCTGGTACTAACAGTACTAAAGGAGAAATTAATAATGTCAGAAGGAATAAAATAGCTACTACAACTGCAGTTAAACCTGTCTTTCCACCTTCGACCACCCCTGCTGTACTTTCAACAAATGTAGTTACTGTACTAGTTCCAAGAATTGCTCCTGCAGTCGTTCCAATAGAATCAGCCATCAATGCCTTACCAGCTCGTGGTAAATTACCGTCTTCATCTAGCATTCCTGCTCGAGCTCCAGTTCCGACTAAAGTCCCAATCGTATCAAATAAGTCCACAAAGGTAAGGGCCAAAATCACATTCAAAATTCCAAAATTAAATAACTCAGGAAATCCATCTACAAATGAACCAAAAGCCTCAAAGCTTACTTGTAATGAAAAAGGTGAAAATCCTTCTCCAATCTCCACAACACCCATTGGGATTCCAATAATAGTAGTCAGAATAATTCCAAGTAAGATCGACCCTTTAATATTCTTAGCCATTAAAATAGCCGTAATAATTAGACCAATCAAAGCCAAAAGAGTATTCGGTTGAGTTAGAGTATCTGTTAATGTTACTAAAGTAGCCTCATCTGATACTACAATGTGAGCATTTTTTAAACCAATCAAAGCTATAAAGAGACCAATTCCTGCACTAACTGCTTTTTTTAAGGACAAAGGAATCGCATTAACTAAGACCGTTCTAAGACCGGTTATCGTAATTATAATAAAAAAGATACCTGAAATAAAGACTGCTGCTAAAGCAGCTTGCCAACTAAGCCCCATTCCAATTACCACAGTATAAGCAAAAAATGCATTCAAACCCATCCCTGGTGCTAAAGCAAAAGGATAATTAGCATAAAGACCCATAATTAAAGTAGAAATTGCTGCAGATATAACTGTCGCCGCCATAACCGCTTCAAATGGCATTCCCGCATCACTCAAAATTATAGGATTAACAATAATAATATAAGCCATTGTCATAAATGTAGTCAAGCCAGCTATAACTTCCGTCTTAAGGTTGGTTCCATGTTCCTTCAACTTAAAAAACTTCTCCAAAATCTCGTTCATCAAAAGCCCCTCCTAATTTAGATATTTTATTTAACTTAAGCCTCAAAAAATAAAAATCCCAAAGTATAAATTCCAGAGGAAATTAAGACTTTGGGATGAAATGTAGCATATATCAAACTACATCTCTTCCCGTAGTCGACTAATTTACGGCTAGTCGGTAGAAACTTTCAGGCCATATCCCTGATATTATACGGAGGTTGTGTTCTCTTTTAAATTTAAAATTAGTTGCTAATTTATTAAACTCAAACTAGGAAATTATATCTTTTATAGTATAATAATATCATGAATTTCAATATCGTTTAAGTTTAAGCTAATATTTCTGTTGCTTTTTTAAGATATAGTTCGTGTTTTACCCTAGTCAATACTCTCTAACAGCCCCTACGAGTTTTTTACAAAAACTCTCCGTGGAATAAAAATAATCTTAAGATTATTTTTATTCCCACTCAATAGTTGCTGGTGGTTTGGAAGTTATATCATAAACAACCCGATTGACCTTTGGTACCTGATTGGTAATCTTAGTCGAGATTTGCTCCAAGACTTGATGAGGAATCTTGGCCCAGTCAGCAGTCATTGCATCTTTACTCTTAACAGCTCGTAAGGCAATCGTATAAGCATAAGTTCTTTCATCCCCCATAACCCCTACACTACGCATTGGAGGTAAAACAGCAAAATACTGCCAGATCTCTTGCTCCAATTCTGCTTTGCTAATCTCCTCTCTAAAGATAGCATCAGCTTCTCTTAAAACTTCTAACTTTTCTTCAGTAACCTCTCTTAAAACTCTAATTCCTAAGCCTGGCCCAGGAAAAGGTTGGCGCCAAACTATCTTAGCTGGTAATCCTAATTCTTCTCCTACTTCCCGTACTTCATCCTTAAACAACTCTCTTAAAGGTTCAATTAATTTAAACTCCATATCTTCAGGCAAGCCACCTACATTATGATGGCTCTTAATTGTAGAAGAATCATCGCCTTCCCCACTCTCTATTACATCAGAATAAATGGTACCTTGTACTAAATAACTAGCATCTCCAACTTTAGCTGCTTCATCTTCAAAAACCCTAATAAATTGATTACCGATTATCTTTCTCTTCTCTTCTGGATCTGCAATACCAGTCAATTGCTCTAAAAATCTATCCTGTGCTTCTACAGCAACTAAATTCATCTCAAACTCTTCACCAAATGTCTTTTTTACCTCTGCTGCTTCATTCTTACGTAATAGACCATGATCAACAAAGATACAAGTTAACTGATCTCCAATTGCTTTATCTACTAAAGCAGCTGCTACTGAAGAATCTACTCCTCCAGACAAACCACAAATTACTTGTTTAGTATCTCCCACTTTTTCTCTAATTTCTGTTACTGTCTGCTCAATAAAATTACTGGTTGTCCAATCTCCTTGACAGTTACAGGCTTGATATAAGAAGTTCTCAATCATTTCTGTTCCCTGTGGTGTATGTACTACTTCAGGGTGAAATTGAACTCCATAAAACCCTTTGGCTTGATTGCCAATTGCAGCTATTGGCGTATCCTCTGTAACACCAATTATTTCAAAACCATCAGGTAATTCAGCAACAGCATCTCCATGACTCATCCAGCACTCTAATTGTTGAGGTAAACCAGTAAATAAATCCATTTCTTGTTTGACTTCGATCATTGCTCGTCCATATTCTCTATTCTCTGTTGCTACAACCTTACCTCCAGCCAGCAGATGGCTCATCAATTGCATCCCATAACAGATCCCCAAAATAGGGATCCCCAGTTCAAAAATTTCTTGATCTATATACGGAGCATCTTCAGCATAGACACTTGCTGGCCCGCCTGAAAAGATAATCCCCGCTGGCTCCAATTTTTTGATCTTCTCTAAGTCAACATTATAAGGTAAGACTTCTGAATAAACATTACACTCTCTAATCCTTCTAGCAATTAATTTGCTATATTGTGCTCCAAAATCTAATACTAACACTACTTCTTTTTGATTCACTACTTAAACCCCCTTCTCAACTCTATTATAAATAAAAAAATCCCAAATTATAAGCCCTTATTGAATTATTAAGGGCCAAATTTGAAAGATAGATATATATAGGTATATATAGATATAGGTATAGCTATATTACTATCCCGTAGTCAACCAGTTTACGGCTAGTTAGTAGAAACCTTCGACCCTTATTGTCGAAATTATACGAGAAAACTTAAGCCTAAGTTTAAGTAAAAGCTAAGTCCTTATGTTCTTAACGATTGACTTAACCTCAACTTCGGGTTTATAAAAACCCTTCGTAATAAAAACCATTTCCTCAGTCTTAAACTTAAGTTAGTCTATTATCCAGTTATGCTGTTAGTATAAATCAGATCTTAATCATTGTCAAGTTCTAACTTTAAATCATTATTTTCTAAATACTTTTTCGTTATAGCCAATACTTCTTGGTAAACATCTTGCAGTGGAACCCCAAAATTCTCTGCTGCTAGTTTACATTCTTCATACTCTGGAGCATACTTCAAAACTGCTCCCGCTTTAAACGCAACCTTGACAGTTATTCTACCAAAAGAGGTGTCTATTTCCAAAAACTTTCTCTTCAGTTTTTCTCTAGTCACCTCATACTTTCTGATTCCTAGTGTTGTCGTTTCTGTAAATAATACCTCCTCAACCTGTTCAGTTATCTCTTTAGTGGCTAGTACATTAACTTTAACCCCTGGTCGATTCTTCTTCATCATTATATTTGTTAGGTAAACATCTAAAGCACCAATCTCAAATAACTTAGGGACTAAGTAAGAATAGATCTCTGAGTTCATATCATCAATATTTGTCTCTAACATCACTAAAGTTTCTTGACTTTTTTTTTACCCACTGTCACCCGCAATAGATTACTAATCTCTAGCTCCCTAGTACCTAATCCATAACCTACTTGCTCGATTACCATTTCTGGATAAGGAATAAAATCTGTCGCTAATACTTTAATTATTGCTGCTCCTGTAGGGGTGACTAGCTCACTCTCTACCCCTTTAGAATAAACAGGAACATCCTGTAAAATCTCTAAAGTAGCAGGAGCAGGAACAGGTAAATTACCATGAGCACAATTGACAAAGCCTCTTCCTAAATGCAGAGGAGATGAGTAGATTCGCTCAACTCCTAATTTATCTATACAAATAGCAACCCCTACAATATCGATAATCGAATCAATAGCACCTACCTCATGAAAGTGTACTTCATCTAGCGGCTGATTATGGATTTTAGCTTCTGCTTGAGCTATTAGCTCAAAAATTTGACAACTTAATTCTTTAACATTAGTAGTTAAGTCACTAGCACTAATTAAACTTTTAATATTCTGTAAGCTACGATGGTGATGATCATGTTCCTGCTCGACAATCACATTAAAATCAGTCCCTGTAATCCCTTTTTTCTGTCCACAATCGATCTCTAATTGATAACCAGTCAGTTCTATTTTTTTTAATTCTTTTAAAAACTCTTCCTGATCTATTCCCAAATCAAGCAATGCTCCAATTGTCATATCTCCACTAATTCCTGCTAAACAATCAAAATAGAGTATCTTCTCCATAGCATATATCCTCTCTGATTAAGATTTTTCCTTCATTGCAATTTCAATTTGACGATTAATAGTACTAGCTAGATAAGCAGCACCAAAACCATTATCGATATTGACCACTCCAATTCCACTAGAACAACTGTTCAACATTGTCAATAAAGCTGATACTCCTTCAAAATTAGCACCATAACCAATACTAGTTGGAACAGCTATTACTGGCTTATCTACTAATCCCCCAACTACACTGGCTAAAGCACCTTCCATTCCTGCTACAGTAATGATGATGTTAGCTTCATCTAATTTATTTTTATTTGATAATAAACGATGAATTCCAGCAACCCCTACATCATATAACCTCTCAACAGTATTTCCTAAGACTTGAGCAGTTACTACTGCTTCTTCAGCTACTGGAATATCTGAAGTTCCACCGGTTACAACTAAAATTTTACTGGTTGTTGTTTCTAGTTCTCTTTTTTTAATCACAACTGTCTTTGCTAACTCATTATAATCTATCTCGTCTGTTATATCTTGCAACGCCTCATAAATTTCAGGGTTGGCCCTAGTTGCTAAAATATTATTATTCCTCTCTAACATCTTGACGACTATCCCTTTAATATGATCTACCGACTTCCCCTCACAATAAATAACCTCTGGATAACCATTTCTCAAACCACGATGATGATCAACTTTTGCATATCCTAAATCTTCAAACGGTAGATCTTTCAACTGTTTCATAGCGGATTCTACATCCAATTCTCCATTCTTCACCTGCTCTAGTGCTTCTCTAATAACTTCATTCTTCACAATTTATCCCTCTTTCTGTTAATTTTTCACCACTTTATCTGATTCATCTAGTACCTCGTTCATACTTCCAGAGCGATAACCAGTCAAGTCTAATGTTACATAAGTAAAACCCACTTCTCTTAACTTAGCTGAAATTTGATCCATTGCTTCTAACTCAAAGAATTTCTTCCTTTCTTCAGGAGCAACTTCAATTCTAGCAATCTCTTCATGATGTCTAACCCTAAACTGTTCAAAACCAAGCTCTATTAAATAGTCTTCTGCCTGCTCAACCATAGATAATTTCTTTACATTTATCTCTTCCCCATAAGGAAAACGAGAAGATAAGCAAGCAAAAGCCGGTTTATCCCAGGTAGGAAGTCCCAATCTCTTTGATAATGCTCTAATATCATCTTTAGTCAATTCAGCCTCTTTAAGAGGACTAACTACCTCTAGCTCCTCAGCTGCCTTCATTCCTGGTCGAAAATCTTGCAAATCATCATAATTAGAACCATCAAGTACATACTTTATATTACGTTCTCGAGCTACCTCCTCCACTTTAGAAAAGAGTTCATGTTTACAATAATAACACCTGTCAGGTGGATTGTTAGCAAAACCATCTACTTCTGTCTCCTCTGAAACAATGACTACCTGTTCAATTCCTATTTCTTCTGCTAATTGCTCTGCTTCTTTGAATTCCCTTTCTGGATATGTAGATGATCGAGCTGTAACTGCCACTGCATTATCACCTAACACATCTTTACAAACTTTACTTAAAAAAGTACTATCTACACCTCCAGAAAAAGCGATAGCTACACTTCCTAGACCTTTGATAATATCCTGTAACTTTTTATATTTTTGCTCTAAATTCATTTTATTACCTCCTATAATAATGATTAACCACCAACTCAACATTCCATTAGACCACTAGTTTAATATTCATGATAAATCTATTTTTTCCTGCTTTCAATTTTTTATAAAAAAAGAAGGTCTTCTTAGAAATTTCTAAGAAGACCTTCTTAATATTGGGTCAAAGGAATTACATCATTCCCGGCATTCCTCCGCCCATTCCACCTGGCATTCCGCCACCCATTCCAGCTGGCATTCCGCCACCACCATTGCTATCATCATCATCTCTTTCAGCAATAGCAGTTTCAGTTGTCAACAATATAGCAGCTGCACTAGCAGCATTCTGTAAAGCAGAACGAGTTACTTTAGCTGGATCAACAATACCAGCTTCAATCATATTTACAAATTCACCAGTAACAGCGTTAAACCCTACTCCCATTTCTTGTTCTTTAACCTTCTCAGCAATAACTGCTCCTTCATATCCTGCATTATCAGCAATCAATCGTACTGGAGCTTCTAAAGATTTCCTTACAATATCAGCACCAGTCAATTCATCCCCTTCTAAACCTAACCCCTCTACAGCAGCTAGGATATCAAGCAAGACTGTTCCACCACCTGATACTATACCTTCTTCAACAGCAGCTCTAGTAGCACTTAATGCATCTTCGATTCTTAATTTCTTCTCTTTCAATTCAGTCTCTGTAGCAGCACCAACTTTAATTACCGCTACTCCTCCTGCTAACTTAGCTAATCTTTCTTCTAACTTGTCACGATCAAAGTCAGAAGTTGTATTTTTAATTTGCTGACGGATTTGAGATACCTTTTGTTCAATATTCTTTTCATCTCCAGCTCCATCAACGATAGTAGTATCATCTTTAGTAATCTTTACATTACGAGCACTTCCTAACATAGAGACATCAACACTTTCTAAGTCTAAACCTAAATCTTCAGTCACTACCTGACCACCTGTTAAAGCAGCAATATCTTCTAACATTGCTTTTCTTCTATCACCAAATCCAGGTGCTTTAACAGCTACACATTCAAACGTACCTCGTAACTTATTAACTACCAATGTAGCTAATGCTTCACCTTCAACATCTTCAGCAACAATCAACAATGGTTTATTCTGTTGAGCAACTTGCTCTAACAATGGTAGGATATCTTGGATAGAGCTGATCTTTTGATCAGTTAATAAGATATATGGATCTTCTAAGTTAGCTACCATCTGCTCATCATCAGTTACCATATATGGTGATAGATAACCACGATCAAATTGCATTCCTTCTACAACTTCAAGATCAGTTCCCATTGTCTTAGATTCTTCAACGGAAATAACACCATCTTGCCCTACTTCTTCCATAGCATCAGCAATTAATTCACCAACCGCTTCATCTGCAGCAGAAATAGCAGCTACTTGAGCGATAGATTCTCTATCTTCAATTGGCTTACTAATAGTTCCGATCTCTTCTACAGCAGCTTCAACCGCCTTTTGAATTCCCTTACGAAGGATCATTGGATTAGCACCAGCAGCTACATTCTTCATTCCTTCATTAACAATAGCTTGGGCCAACACAGTTGCAGTAGTAGTTCCGTCCCCTGCAATATCATTAGTATTAGTTGCAACCTCTTTTACTGTCTGTGCTCCCATATCTTCATAAGCATCCTTCAATTCAATCTCTTTAGCAATTGTCACACCATCATTAGTAATCATTGGTGCTCCAAAACCTTGCTCAAATACTACATTGCGCCCTTTTGGCCCTAATGTTACTTTTACAGCATCAGCTAAAGTATCAACTCCAGCTTCTAATTTACGTCTTGCTTCTTCACCAAACTTAATTTCTTTTGCCATATGTAGTCAACCTCCTTGAATTATTTTTGATCACAAAATTTATTTTAAAATCACTAAACCTTTTCTCAAACTTTAACAATAAAACTATATTGATTACTCAACGATTGCTAAGATATCTTTTTCATTCACAATCAAGTATTCCTCTCCTTGATGCTTAACTTCTGTTCCAGCAAACTTACTATAAATAACGATATCTCCTTCAGCTACCTGCGGAGCAATAACCTCTCCACTATCTGCTGTTCTTCCTTCACCAACTGCTACAACCTTACCTTCCTGTGGCTTCTCTTTAGCACTATCCGGTAATACAATTCCACTTTCAGTCTTTTCTTCTCTTTCTACAGTTTGAATCACTACTCTGTCACCTAAAGGTTTAATTCCCATTGAAGACCCTCCTTATAATATAATTTTTATTATAAACTCCTTTATTAGCACTCACCATTAACGAGTGCTAATGATTACGTAACTAATAATAACTAAATCTGCCCTTAAAATCAAATCGTTTCTCAACTTATGAATCTTAATTAAGTTCAATTAGAGGTTATTATATCCTGAAAACTCAAATTTTCTCAAATAAACTATCTTATTTCCCCTACTACCAGTATTGTATTGTATCCAAGTTCCATTTTTTTATTCTTCAACCACTTAATATCAATGGCAATCAGGAATCAGTGACCAGTAATCAGTAAGTTCAAAATCATTTAATTCAAGAGCCCTTAAAGAACTTGAACTTATGGTTTTACTGATTCCTCATTCCCGATTCCTGATTCCTGTGGCACAAAAGTGCCACAATATTATAATCCTTTAGCGGTTGACATTATTAAAGAAATAATATAAGATGTTATTTAAATATCTACTTAACTATGTAAATCTAAAAATTCAAAGGAGGTATCATAAATGATGAATCAACAAATTAATAAATCAGGAGAACGGGCTGTAGTCACAGTTCTTGGAGCAGATAAAGTTGGAATAGTCGCTAAAGTAACAACGGTATTGGCCAATCATAATGCTAACATAGTTGATATTAGTCAAACATTATTAGAAGAGATCTTCTCAATGATTATGTTGGTTGAAATTAGTGAATTAAAAACTGATTTTGAAACTTTAAACAAAAAATTGACCGAGTTAGAAGAAGAAATAAATGTTGAAATAAAACTACAACATGAAAACATCTTTAAATATATGCATCGAGTCTAATAGGAGGTGACTAAATTGCTATTTGATAATCAAGAAATTTTAGAAACAATCCAGATGGTTAAAACAGAAAACTTTGATATTCGGACAATTACTATGGGAATTAATTTGCGAGATTGTGCTCATCCCAAAATTGAAGAGTTAACGACTAATATTTATGATAAGGTAACTACTCAAGCTCAAAATTTAGTAACAGCAGCTAATAAAATAGAACGAAAATTCGGGGTTCCTATCGTCAATAAAAGAATTTCTGTTACTCCTATCTCAATCATTGCTGATGCTTGCCATGAAACTAATTATACTATTATTGCTCAAACTTTGGACAAAGCTGCTAAGCAAGTAGGAGTTGATTTTATAGGAGGATTTTCTGGTCTAGTACATAAAGGTTACACTAAAGGAGAAAAAAATTTAATCAATTCAATTCCTCAAGCTCTAGCTACTACAGACAAAGTCTGCTCTTCTATCAATGTTGCCTCTACTAAGGCTGGAATTAATATGGATGCTGTACTAAAAATGGGGACAACCATTAAAAAAACAGCCCAATTAACTGCAGATAAAGACGGACTAGGTGCAGCTAAACTTGTTGTATTCTGTAATGTTCCAGAAGATAACCCCTTTATGGCTGGAGCCTTCCATGGTACAGGTGAACCTGAAACAGTAATTAATATTGGAATTAGCGGCCCTGGCGTAGTCAAAAATGTAGTTGATCAAATTCCAGATGTTGATTTTAATACTTTAGCAGATACAATTAAACGAACAGCCTTTAAAATTACTCGAGTAGGAGAATTGGTCGGTCAAACCGCTTCTAAGATGTTAAAAGTACCTTTTGGAATCGTTGATCTATCACTAGCACCTACTCCTGCAATCGGAGATAGTGTTGCTAATATCTTGGAAAGTATGGGATTAGAATCTTGTGGAACTCATGGTACAACTGCTGCTTTAGCTTTATTGAATGATGCAGTCAAAAAAGGAGGGGCAATGGCTTCCTCATCAGTAGGAGGTCTAAGTGGAGCTTTTATTCCTGTCAGTGAAGATCAAGGAATGATTAAAGCAGCTGAAGTAGGTTCATTAAATTTAGAAAAATTAGAAGCAATGACTTCAGTCTGTTCAGTAGGATTAGATATGATCGCTGTTCCAGGAACTACATCCGGTGAGACAATTGCAGCTATCATCTCTGATGAAATGGCAATTGGGATGATTAATAAGAAGACAACCGCTGTCAGAATTATTCCTGCTCCTAATAAAGAGATTGGCGATAAGGTTGAATTCGGTGGTCTATTAGGGGAAACACCAATTATGAAGGTAAGTAAATTCAACTCTGATAAATTTGTACAACGCGGTGGTAGAATCCCTGCGCCTATTCAAGCACTGACTAATTAAATTTATTTGAGCAAGCTCAAATAAATTTAGGTTAAGACTGAGTTTAAGTTTAAGTAAAATCCTAATCTTAAATTCCGCCACTTAAGTAATTCTAAAAGAACATTTTTTATTAAATCCAAGCTACAGCGCCCTGAGTGAAGTACTTTTTCTGAACGAAGAAGTACTCTTGGGGTGGTTTTAACCTGTAGCCCGATAGCTTGAAGCAAAATCCTGCCACAGGTTAAAACCTGTGGCTTCATCTTTTATACTTCTCATTTTAATGATTATAAGTCTCTTTATTGTTTACTCAAACTTAAACTTAGGCTTAATCGACTACCTCCACTCTTATTCCAAACTCTTCCTCTAATTTCTGGTATTCTTCTCCTGTCAAATCCCGCCCCCAATTATCAAAAGCAATCCCTGGCAATAAGAACAGATCAAACTCAGCTAACTGCTCCTTGTAACTTAACAATATTTTTCTAAAATCCTCTACAACTAATAACCCCGCACATAAAATAGAACCACCAAAGAAATTATTACTGACAGTGGCTATCTCTATCTGCCAGGTCGGATTATTATTAAGTACTAGTTGCAAACCTTCTCTAATAATTTCCGTAGCTAGCACAGAGGTCAAAATTAGAACCTGCTCAGCTTGTTGATAATTAATCACTCGCTCTAAGTTATCCAATAATTGAGGGGCCAAATCATAACTGAAAACCAACCCAGACTTTTCACCTGCTAATTTATCAATTACAACTTCCTTGATTTCTCCTCGCCTTTCTAGCCTAACCCGAGGGCTTTCTATCTGCAATAATTGCTGAAAAGCATCAACCCGAGAGATAACCTCTACTCCACCAACCTCAATAATTCTATCCCCAACTTCAATTTTACTGAGACTGGCTGGAGAATTATTAATTATCCCTACTACCTCAGCTTCTAAATTTGATAATTTCAACGGTTCTAACATAATTGGAATTTGATATTTGGCCCGACAGTCACTAATAAAATCAACTAACTGCTCCCATAAGCTAGGCTTAAACTCCATTTGACTAGGACTTAATCTTGTATAACCTGGCATAAAGACTCTGACTGTTTGAGCTCCATAAGAGCCCAAGGCAGCAATAGTTTCTTCTAAATCTGACCATCCAGTTACTGTCGGCAGAGCCACTATACTACCATGATAAGTAATCTCTAATTTTTGTAATCCTTTCATTACCTCTAAAATTGACTGCTCTTGATGTTGATTCATTAATTCCTTTCTGCTTGTAGAACCAATACTATTAACTGACAGATTCAGCTCAAGTGACTCTAATCGAGCCAATTCAGTTAAAACTTCAGCAGTTAAATTAATCCCATTAGTCGTCAACTGTAATACAGTATCAGGAAATTGATTCCGTACTAAATTGAGTATCTCTATTATTTGAGGATGAGTAAATGGCTCTCCTTCACAGATTCTAGTAGCAGATTCCCCAATCACAATCTTACTTTCAGCATTTAAAAAAGAAATCAACTCCTTAATTTCAGCAAGAGAACGATGTCCAGAAGAAAAAACTTCTACATTAGCTGGGTTACCTTGGTGGCTACAAAATAGACAACTGAGGTTACAGACTGATGTGACTGGTAAGATATTTTCCTTTTGGGCTGATAAAATAGCTAACTGCTGTTCAGTATATTCCATAATAATCCTCCATTTTATAATACAATTTACAGTTTATAATAATTTCTTTTAAAAAACTAATCATAAATTCTTAGAAAAATAACAAAGATCCCCTAATTAGGAGATCTCATTTAATCTAACTAGCCTAATCTTAAATTAGGTTCTGCATTCAAAGAATAAGGGGCTGATTGTTGGTCTAATTGCCACTTGAAATAAGCAGCACTCCCAATCATCGCAGCATTATCTGTACACAATTGTGATTCAGGGTAGTACAATTCTAACCCTAATTCTTCTACTTTAATCGTTAATTCTTTCCTTAACTGTTTATTAGAAGCAACTCCTCCTGAAAGCAATACAGTCTTAATCTCTTTATCTTTAGCTGCCTTAATTACCTTAGTAACTAAGATATCAACGACAGATTGTTGAAAACTGGCTGCTAAATCAGCTTTAGGAATCTCTTCTTGCTTCTGCTTTTTATGATTAATATAATTTAAGACAGCCGTTTTTAATCCACTGAAGCTAAAATCATAATCTGGGCTATCAATCATTGGGCGTGGTAAATCAACTCCTGTTGGATCTCCTTCTTTAGCCAACTTATCAATTGCTGGACCACCTGGATAACCTAACTCCATTACCCGAGCTACCTTATCAAAAGCTTCTCCTGCAGCATCATCTTTAGTCCTCCCTAAAATCTGATAACTTCCTAGCCGCTCAAAATACAACAAATCAGTATGTCCTCCTGACACAGTTAAACAAATTAATGGAGGTTCTAACCTTGGATAAGAGATAAAATTAGCATAGATATGCCCTTCAATATGATTAACAGCAATTAAGGGTAAATTATGAGCATAGGCTATCGCTTTCGCAGCAGAAATACCAACCAGTAATCCCCCCACTAAGCCTGGCCCATAAGTCACTGCTACAGCTGATAAATCTTGATAACTGACTCCCGCTTCTGCTAAAGCTTCACTGATCACAGGATTGATCAATTCTACATGCTTGCGAGAAGCAATTTCAGGAACAACCCCCCCAAACTTACGGTGCCAGTCGATTTGAGAAGCAATTATGTTAGACAAAACTTGAGTCCCCTCCTTAATAACTGCTACTGAAGTCTCATCACAGGAAGTCTCAATTCCCAGTACTAAAAATTCCTTCGCCATAAATAATCACCTCCCATAAGTTCAGTAATTAGTGAAAATTAAATTACTCTTATATTTTTTTCCACATAATTAAAGCATCTTCTTGATTATCGCTATAATAATTTTCCCTAACTCCAATACTAACAAATCCCTCTTTACGATACAATTTTTGAGCTATTTGATTAGACATCCTAACTTCTAATGTGATCATCTTAATTTTTCTTTGTTCAAGTTTAGTATATAAGAACCGTAATAACTCAGTAGCTATCTTACGATGTCGATAATTCTTACTAATTGCTAAAGTCGTTAGATGGGCTCTATTTGCAATCACCCATGCTCCAAGATAAGCAATCACCTGCTCAGCTAACATTCCTACTATGTAATAACCATAATTAGTATTTAACTCGCTCTTAAAAGCTGCTTTCGACCAAGGAACTGTAAATGTTTCTCGCTCAATCTTTAAAATCTGCTCCAGATGCTTTTCCTCCATTGTAATAATTTCAAGCTGTCTCAAGTTTAGACACCCTCACTAATTATTCTTTTCCCATTGAATCTCAGCTTGAGAACGTTTTAGATAATTAGGAGTCAATTCAAATAATTGATCCTCATCTCCAGCTACTAATCGCTCTATACCCAACTCTCCAACAGCTCCAGCTTGCGGCAGACTGAATTTATTAGTAATAAAGTGAGTTCCTTCAATCTGCTCGCTAATTTGAGCTCGATATTCTTGGATTATTTCTCCTACAAAATAAATTTCTTCTTGTACTGAACTTAATTCTGTTATTAAATCATCAATAGCTAATAATGCCTCTTCTGTTTCTGCTCTCAACTGTTCATCGCTTGTACGATATAAACCAGTAAATACCCGTTTGCGTCTTGCATCTATTACAGGACAAATATAACCTGAAGTATACTTTAAACTATAAGCCATAGCCTTCAATGTAGAAATACCGACAATCGACAATCCTAAACTTTGGGCCAACGTCTTAGCCGTTACTACTCCAATACGGGTTCCAGTAAAAGAACCTGGCCCTAAAGCAACTGCAATCCCATCCAAATCATCTAACTCATAACCAGATCTATCTACTAAATCAATTAGTTGAGGCATCAATCTTTGGGAATGAGTCTGGTCTAAATGTAATAAACTTTCTGCTACTAACCTTTCTGTAGAAACCAAACTGACACTTCCTACTTTAGTTGAACTATCAACTGCTAAAACTAACATTTCACTTCAACTCCGCAACTAATTCAATAAACTTATTGGCTTGAGGTATAATTCTAATTTCCCGCCAATTTCCTTCTCCTCTTAAATTAATATCTAAATAATTATCAGGCATTAAGGCACCTGCTTTATCTGGCCACTCAATAATAGTTACTCCTTCACCACGATATAAATAATCTTCAAAACCTATATCATATAATTCTTCTTCATCTCTAATCCGATATAAATCCATATGATAAACCTTTAATTTGCCACGATATTCATTAGCTACTGTATATGTAGGACTTGTAATTTCTTCTTCAACACCTAGTCCTCTGCAGATTCCTTTAGCTAAAACCGTCTTGCCTGCTCCTAAATCCCCTTGCAAACAAACAATTCCTCCATGAGTTAAACTTTCTCCGATCTTTTTACCTAGATCAAAAGTCTCTTCTGGATTATTTGTCTCCACCTTTAACATTATTAGATTCCACCTCTCAATTTCATTGTTTTTGATTAATAATAATCTGTTGACTCTTGCTTGATATTAATCAATTACTTTGCCATTATCAACAACTACTGAACCATTAAGTAAGACCTTTTCAACTCTACTCTCCAAAGCCATATGACCATAAGTCTTTAGAGCCATACTTTCTCCATTTAAGACCATCAATCAAGCCAGGCATTACTATCTTATCTCAACATCAATTATATCAGCATCAGCTGGAATTTCAACTTTAGAGCCAACTTTAACAATCTTCCCTGACTCAACTAAGACTGTCCCTTCTTCAATAACTCGATTGGTCATGTTTAAAATACGACCATTTATAATTGCTAACATTGTCTAGTTCCTCCATTACTAATAAATTCAAAATTGATTCACCTGTTGCAAAAGAGAAGTTAACTCCTTTAATAGTCCTTTCTCTTCTCGGTCCAAACCACTTTTAGCTAACCTTAACTTAAAGTGATTATCCTGCACAGCATAGATTACCCCTGTATAAAAATAAGGTAATCCATAACCATGATTTTCTAAAATAGCTTGTTGATAATTAATTAATGCTTCATTTAATTTCCCTTGTCTCCGCAATCTATCACCTTGGATACGATTTATTCGACCTGGGACATATTTATCCTTGTAATCTGCTTCTAACTCTTTTAAAGCCGTTACTAACCTAATTATTTCTTCGCCTTTAGCAGAACCTATTTTTTTTAATTTTTCCCCTTCTGCTCTAGCAAGCTCAAAGTGATCTACTAATAAATAGCTAACTGCTAAATTATAATGATTTATAATATTTTGTTGACGTTCACTAGCTACTTTAAAATAGGATAATGCTTGATCTAACTTACCTGCTCTAAACTTATACTCCCCCAACAAACGATAAACTTTAGCTTGTGAATCTAAATTTAAAAGCTCTTGAATTTGAGAGAACTGTCGCTCTTTTTCTCTTTCAAAATAAATATAGCCTAATCTACTATAAACTTCTTCCTGCTGTTCAGTAGTTAATAACCCTTCCGTATCTAAAGCTTGGCGATAAAGATCAATAGCAACATCTAGTTGATAATAACTTATAATCTCTGCTATCTCTAAATAAAGTAATCCTTCTTCTTCAGTAGCTAAGATCTCTTCAAAAATTTTCATCCCTGTTTCTTTATCACCAGTTACTAAATAAGTTTCCGCTAGCTTCAATTCTAAATCTAGATCATCTGCAACTCTATCATTGATTAATTTATATTCTTGTAAAGCCAAATTATATTTACCTTGCTCAAAATAAAAACCAGCTAATCGTTTATGATTTTCAATTGTATCTTCTAAATAAAGAATATAGCGATATAACTCTTCCGCTCTTTCATATCTCTCCATCTTTTTATGTAACCTAGCTAATTTAATATAACCCCATGTATCATAAGGAGCTAATTCGATAGCTTGACTATAAATTTCAAATGCTTCAGCTACCCTTCCTTTTTCTCGATAAATATCGCCTAAATGAATTTTATGATTTTTATTATTATCATCTAATTTGACTAAATCTTCTGCAATTCTCCTGGCCCTTGCCAGCATATTGTTATCCTGATCAGCCAAATTATAATAAATTCTAAATAACCGCTCTAAATAAGCTTGATTTTGTGAATCTCGCTCTACAGCTCTTTCTAATGAACGCCGTGCTCTATCAGTTTCACCCAACTGCAACCTAATTTCTCCTTCTAAAAAATGCAAACTAGCATTATCATAATCTCCCTGTAAAGCAGTCCTTACTTGAGACAATGCTGCTTCATAATCTCGCACATCTTGATAAAATTCAGCTAGTCTTTTACGATATCTAGTTCGATCACTAAGCTCAATTGCCTGATGTAAATTCTCGATTGCTTCATCTAAATAATCACTCTTATAATACAAATTACTGATTTCAAAGTATAAAGAATCATCTTCTGAATTCTCTTCTAACTGAGCATACAATTGATCAATTTGAGTCTGATAATCAGGAGGAAATCCTTCAGCAAAATCAAAATCAGTCAAACCAATATTCATTTCCCATTCTTGATAGATTATTTCTAATAATTTATTTCCATAATTATCTTCTACTCTAATCTCAGTTGGCATCCAGATCTTAGAAGTTTCAAATTCAACCTGCTCAAACTGACCATAAATAATATTAGCTATTTTGATATTACTCCCATTAAAGATTTCAATTCTTAGAATAGTATTCCACTCTTGATCGATAAATATCCTTTGGACTGAAAAATAATTTTTCAAATTAACTATGTAAACTTCTCGTTCATCATAAATTGCTTCACCTAACAACTCCACTTCATATAATGAATCTAAATTCTTTAATGGTTGGTCATAGTCTAGTTGTCCTTCTAGAGGAAGACTGTTCTTAATGATTGAATAATCAGGAGGCAAATAAAGCCAAGGGATTGAGTTCAATGACCTAATATTTTCTAATCCAGTTAAATCATCTTGTTGGGTCTGTTGAGTCATTAATCTAGTATCCGATTTCATAATTTGAACCCGAAAATCCTTACTCTGATCATCTTCAAAAATTCTAGAAACAACTGTTCCTCTAAAATCTTCAATTTGATCTATTTGATTTACAATTCCATCTAATAAATCAAAAGCAGAGGTTTCAGCTGCTAATACTTGATTAGATATTAAACAAATAAGTAAAACTATTATTCCAATAACTTTTTTCACCTTTCTAAAATTCCTCCTTTCAACTACCTAATTTTATATTCTAGAAAACTGTCGGGTTATCCTTTATTCTCTGCAAAGTTATATAAATAAAAAGAGCCACTCCAATTTTAAGAGCATCTTCATCAAAATTGAATTTAGGATGATGAGCTGGATAATAATTAGAATTTATATCAGCTGCTCCTAATCTAAAAAAGAGACCGGGTACCTGCTGTAAATAATAAGCAAAATCTTCTGCTCCCATTGAAGGTAGCTCTAAAAATTTTAGTTGTTCTAAATAAGGGATTTGACTAATTGTATTCTCTAAATCCTCTACTAATTTGGTAGAATTAATTAAAACTGGATAACCTTTTCGATAATCCAATTGATAATCTCCTCCCTGGCTAGCAGTAACCCCACTAACAATCCGTTCGATCATAGTTGGTAAAGAGTCTCTTAACTCAGGGTCTGTCGTTCGTATAGTTCCTGTAACTTTAACTTTATCAGCTATCACATTTCTACGATAACCACCTTTGATCGTTCCTAAATTAATTACAGCTTTTTGATACGGACTAATTTTTCTACTATTGATTGTCTGCAAAGCATTAATTACTTGGCTAGCAGTTACAATTGCATCTATCCCATCCTGGGGAGTAGATGCATGACCACTCTTACCTTTAACTATTAAATCAATTTCATCTGCTGCTGCCGATACAACCTTCTTTTGTAATCCTACTACTCCAGTTGGTAATTTATTAGTGATATGTAAAGCAAAGATATTATCAACTTGAGGTTTAATTAAAGCTCCTGCTTCAATTAGAGGTAAAGCTCCTCCTGGACCTTCTTCTGCAGGTTGAAAAACAAATTTAATCTTACCTCTAATCTTATCTTGTAACTTGGTTAACACCTTAGCAACACCCAACAAAATCGCAGTATGCCCATCATGTCCACAAGCGTGCATTACACCATCTATTTTAGAACTATAACTAACTTCTGTCTGTTCTGTAATTGGCAACGCATCCATATCAGCCCTTAAACCAATCGTTGGCCCTACTCCACAATCCAATAATCCTACTACTCCAGTCCCACTAAGTCGTTCTACTTCCAAGTTTAAATTTGATAAATAGTCACTAACCCGCCGTGAAGTACGTTCCTCTTCAAATCCTAACTCAGGATATTGATGAAATTCTCTTCTCAGTTCGATAACCTCTTCTTCTATTAACTCAATCTGCTCAACTACTTGTTTCATACTCATCCCCCTTTAAAAGTTTTATAGTATTCTCTCTACAGGTCTTATCAGACCTCCGTAATAAAAACAATTTGCTAAATTCAAGCCTATCACAAAACACTAAACCCATCAATATTTACAAAACATCCTACGACTAAATATTTTGTCTTCCAACATTTCCTTTGGCTAAAAATATCCTTTATCTCTCTTTATTTACTAATTAAAGTTATACTTATATTTATAGTAAATATAATAAAAAATACTCTTAGCTAAGCCTAAAATTACTTAACTAAAAGTATCCTTGATTATAAATCAACCAGCCCTAAACTGATCTCTAATGCTTTATTAACTTTTTTAACTACCTTTTGATCAAGATAAGTAACACGACGTTGTAATCTTTTTTTATCAATAGTCCTGATCTGTTCTAGTAAAATTACCGAATCCCGTTCCAAATTACATTTGTTGGAATCAATCTCTACATGGGTTGGTAATTTAGCTTTATCTATTCGAGATGTAATAGCTGCTATAATAACCGTAGGGCTATATTTATTGCCAATATCATTTTGAATCACTAAAACAGGTCTTACCCCCCCTTGTTCTGAACCAACAACCGGATTCAAGTCGGCATAATAAATATCACCTCTTTTAATTTCCACTTTAATCACACTCCGCTAATCGGCCCTCATAGTTAAAGAAAGCTTTATTTTCTGCTAAAAAACTCTCTGTAGCCAAATAAATATTCACTTGAGCCATCTTTAAATAGCCTTCTTTCATTTCCTTTCTAAATCTATTTTTTCTCAACTGTTCAATATAAACTTCCATGGCCTCGCTTATAAATTCATTCCGATCTTGATATTCTTCATTAATAAACCCATCAATCTCATTCAATAAATTATTAGGTAAGCTAACTATGACTTCTTTTAAATTAGTCAAAAAAACACCCCCACTTTATTATACAGTACTCTCAGCTGAATTTAAGCCTATCACTACAGTGTTCGCAGATAACTAAATTTCTCTGCACCCCTATTTTAGTGTACAATGTACAAGTGATAATTGAAATTCAAAATCATAAAACCACAAACCCTTAGACCATCAATAGTTGCAAAACATCCTGAGACTAAATATTCACTTTTCCAATATTTTATTTTAGCTGAGAAGACTCTTATAGCTAAGGTTTAATTTATTATATATTTATGCTTCAAATTTAAACTCTGTTCATTTAATAACCTATAGTCTATATAGTATTTTCTGCAATTTCATTCAAAATATACATGTGAAATAAATAGAACAAAAGAGACGCTATTAACGTCTCTAACTTATTAAAACAATTTCTGCAAAGTGTTTTTATCAGCTTTAAAACTCTCTTGGGCCAATTCTAAATTCAACTCTGCCATTTGAGAATAGCCTTTTTTTAGCTTCTCTTTTAATTCTTTCTTCTCTTCAAAGTAATAATAATTATTAATACTCTTTTTTAAAGACTGCCCTTGATTCATAGCCTTTATCACCTCATAACAATTGATGATTACTAGTTAATTATATACTATTTTTATTATTCATGTCAATCAAATAAACTAATTTCAAAAAAGCAATTTATACCAGTCACCATTTACAAATTATAATAATATCCAACTGATTGAATATAACTTATCAAACGATAATAAATCTGCTCTCCTCCTATAGTAGAAGAATCACCAATAACAATTAACTTCTTTTTCGCTCGTGATAATGAAACATTCAATCGTCTAACATCCCTTAAAAAACCAATATTCCCTTTGGAATTACTTCTAACCAAAGAAAGAACGATTACTTCTTTCTCTCTCCCTTGAAAACCATCTACAGTATTGACTTCAACACGATCAAACTTAAGTAAATTCTTAATTAAATCGACCTGATCATAATAAGGAGTAATCACTGCTATTTGCTCTTCTTTAATTCCACCATTAATAGCATAACTGACTATCTCTGTACATAATTCAGCTTCAACCCGATTCTGTAATGAAGTAGAATTTTGTTTGAAATGTTCAGAAGCATTCATTCCTGCTGTATCAAAAAAAGCAATTGCCTCTTTACAATTTAAAGCTCGTTCTGCTGGTGAATTACCTTGGAAAATTTCAAAATCAAGCTCAGTTAAATCCCAATCTTTAACTTCAGTTGCTGCGATCAATTCTCCTTCATAAAACTCCTGGTTAATAAAATTCATTATTTGTTGATTCATTCGATACTGTACCTTCAACATCTGTTTAACTTCAGTACTATGAACTTCTAATAACCTCTCGAACAATGATTTGGAAAGCCCCTCTTTTTCTGCTTCTTTATTTAAGATTGTTGGGGGGAGCTGTTTATGATCTCCAGCTAAAACAACCTTATCCGCTTTAACTAGTGGAATTAAGGCAGAAGGCTCAGTTGCTTGAGTGGCTTCATCTAATACTAATAAGTCAAACTCTTCTCCTGCTAAAACTTCAGAACCAGCAGTAGAGTTAGTTGTACAGATCACATCAGCTTCCTTAATTAATCTTTTGACTGTCTCGTCTTCTAAATGCTCCACTTGAGCAAATAATCGCTCTATTTCATCTTGTAATTCCAACCAATCAGCCATTTCTTTGATCTTATTACTAGAGATGCCTCGGCTACCTTTTCCTTGATTAGCTAACTTTTTAATCTGCTTGTTGCTCAATCCTCTTCTCCAACGTCCACTTGGATGAATATTTTCTTTTTGTTGCTCTAATAATTTATATGCTTGCTCCCTTACCTGTTCAGCCTTCTTATATTCTGGTTGTTCCTCTATTAAATAATCTAAAGTATGTTGCCTTAAAACAGGATTTACTCTAACTGGATGACCAATCCTGAGAACATTTAACCCTCGCTTAATTAATCTCTCTACTAAATTATCAACTGCTGTATTAGAGTCAGCTGTTGCCAAAATCTTTTTTTGGCGTTGGACTGCCTGCTCTAAAATCTCAATTGCAGTCACAGTCTTTCCTGTTCCAGGTGGTCCATGAATCAAAAAGAAATCTTTAGCAGCTAAAGCTGTCTCAACTGCCTCTCGTTGAGATTGATTTAAAGCCAAATTACTAAATTCAACATTTTCCTTAGCATCAAATGTTAAATCCTCTATCCCTAACAACTTACTTCTTAATGATTTTAATCGCCCTGAAGTAGATTCTAATCTTCCTAAAGCATCTAACATTCTTTGAAAAGTAATGTCATTAACATACAAATCTAAACGAAGATTTTTACCATACACAAAACCAGGTGGTTGATTATCAAAAACAGCTGTAATTGAATAATTCGTCTTTTCTACTACAGTTCCAGTAGGATTATCAGGATTTAATGGTTCGTTTTTGCTGATCATTATTAAATCACCAATATTAATTTCAGTATCTGGCAATGATCTTCCTTGCTGTTGTTTCATAAACTTAACTACAAATTTACCAGCAAAGGCTTGTCCTTGATCTCGCCCCCGTAAATTTAAGAAAGCCCTTCCTTTTTTTTCACGCTCTTGTCCTGATAAGTTTTTAATTTCTGCTTCATGATACTTCATTTCTTCTTCCCGTTCCAATTGAACTAAAAATTTATATTTATTAATATAATTTTCAACTGTCTCTAGCTCTTCTTTAAAATTATTATCAATCTCTACTCCAACATCAACTCCAGCAATTTGATTACTATTCATCACCTTCATTACATGTTCAGCTACTTCATCTTCTATTTCAACAATTGCATTATTACCTTTAAATTCAATCTTACCGATTTGGCCCCCGTCAATATTAGCTTCATTAGTAAAAGCCCCCACAATATCTCCTGGGCCAATATGATCAGATAAGTTCTTAACAATTAAATCAATCATTCTATCGCCTCCTTCAATCCAAAAAATACACCCTATATAGGGTGTATTTTCATTAATAAATTATATCAAAATAAATTTAATTAGTCAAAATCAGACCCTTTAATCCACTGAACATAGAGTTTTGAGCTTTAATTTTTTGCAGACACTGATACTTAATAAAATAATTCTATTAATCTTGACTCAGATACCGAATAATATCTGTTCTAGTAATAATTCCAATAAGTTGCTCCCCCTTGGTTACAAGTACTCTTTTAATCCCTTTATTAACAAATAAATCAGCTACTATTTCAATACTATCATCAGGTTCAACCGTAATAACATCAGTAGTCATCACATCTTCAATCTTCATCTTCACAACCTTCTTGAAGCCATCCTCGAACTCTTTAAAACTATCTAAATAAAAAACACTATCTAAAAAATAAACATAGTTTGGAAATTTAACCTTTTGCTTTTTAACTATTAAATCTCCACCACTTACTATTCCTATTAATTCATCATCTTCTATTACTGGAGCACCACTTATTCCTTCTTCAATAAACAGCTTGGAAGCTTCCTTAATCGTCATCTGTGGAGAAACAACAATTAAATCTTCAGTCATAATATCAGCAGCTTTTGTCACCTTAACCTCTCCTTATTTTTTTTATTGCCTGTGGTAAATAATCTAACAAATCACTAGGGATTAAACTATATTCTGTTAACTTATCCTTAGCTAAATCACCAGCAAAACCATGTAAGTAAACTGCTATCAGTGTAGCAGTTACTAGCTCTAAACCTTGCACAGCCAAGCCGGCGATCATTCCTGTTAATAGATCACCACTGCCACCTGTAGCCAATCCAGCATTACCGGTCAAATTGAGATAAACTTGACCAGTAGGAGTAGCCACTATAGTTTGAGCCCCTTTCAAAACTAAAACCACCTGATATTGTCGGGCCAACTTACTGGCCAATCCAATCCTATCTTCTTCTATCTGCTCAACAGTCAAACCAACTAGTCTAGCCAACTCTCCTGGATGAGGTGTCAAAACAGTCGGTGCTTCTCGCTGGGCAAGTAACTCTAAATCCTGAATTGCATTTAAACCATCAGCATCAATCACTAGTGGAATATTTACAGTATTTAATAAGTTATAAATCAAAGTAGTCAACTGCTCACCTTGGCCCAACCCAGGGCCAATTGCCAATAAATCTTTACCATCTAACAATTCTTCAATTTGTTGCTCTGCTTCTAAAGCCAAAGTAACCTGCTCAGTCTCAGCCAATGGATAAGTCATTGCTTCTACTAGCTTCGACTCTAAAATATGATTCAAACTACTTGGAATCCCAACTGTAACCAATCCTGCTCCTACCCTCAAACTAGCTTGAGCAACCAACATAGCAGCCCCTGTCATTCCTTGTGAACCTGCCACAATCAATAACCTTCCATAATCCCCTTTATGGGTATTCTGCTTACGAGAAACTAAATTTTGCTTAACTAATTCTGCAGTAATTAACTCAGTAGTCAACTCTTGCTCAGCAATTACTTGCTCAGGTAATCCAATATCAACCACCTTTAAATCACCCACATACTCCCTACCAGGATATAAAAGAGTCCCTATTTTAGGCAAGCCAAAAGTAACTGTTCGCTCAGCTTTAACTGCTACACTCCTAACCTTAGCAGTTCCTGCTTCAACCCCTGAAGGAATATCAACTGCAAGTACTGGGGTAGTTACTTGATTAATTAATTCAATCAGCTCAGGATACAATCCTCTCAACTCTCCTGTAATCCCTGTTCCTAATAAAGCATCAATTATCAGATCAGCTTGCTCTAAATCCTCTTTTAAAGTACTTAATTCTTCAGTTTTTATTTCTGTTACAGATAAGTTCAAATTTTCTAAAATATCAAGGTTAACCTTAGCATCTCCACTAATCTCTTCCCGCTGACCTAATACGCTAGTCTTAACTTGGATTCCTTCGTCTGCTAACAGACGGCTAACTACAAAACCATCTCCACCATTATTACCACAGCCAGCTAAAATGATAACTTCTGGTTCTACAACTTGCTCTAACAGATCAATCACTTCAGCAACTACTTTCATTCCAGCTCGTTCCATTAAAACAACACCTGGAATGCCAACATCCTCAATAGCCTGCCCATCAATCTCTTTCATCTCTACTCCAGTAACTATCTTCATACTAATCCCTCCCAATAGCAATTGCTTGAGCAACTGCATAGTCACGACTATGAGAGATACTAATTAAAAATTCTTTAATCTCTCGTTCTTCAGCTATCTTGTGAGCCTGATTATGAAGCTTAACTGCAGGTTTTCCTAGCTCATCTTTAACTATCTCTATATCCTTCCATTCAAATCCTCTAAATCCAGTTCCTAAAGCCTTAACGATAGCTTCTTTAGCAGCAAAACGTGCTGCATAATATGCCCAAGACTCTTTATATTGTTCACAATAATTAATCTCACCATTGGTAAATATTCTCTGCTTGAATCGTTCCCTCTTCTTAATTGCCTCCTCAATTCGTTCAATCTCTACTATATCAATCCCTAATCCTTGCATACTAATTCTCCTTACCTTTTATCTTTTGTATATTTATTAAATTCTATAAAATTCTTTTTAATCCTGTTTTTAACTTATCTTTTTTTATAATCAATTTTAGTCAATAACAAGGAGTTTCAAAAAGAAGATAGAAGTTAATGTATAATAGAACAGAATTAAAAAGGAGTGAATATAAGTGAAGAAAATCATATATATAATATTAGTTATTATAATTATTGTAAATACTTATTCAATAGCTTTGGCTAATAGTATTTCTTCTCAACAAAAAATTAAAGAAAGAATGAATCACTTATTTTCAACTATAGAAAATAGTGATCTAGAGAGTTACTTAAAGCTCTTTTCTCAAGACTATAAAAACAAGAAAACTAATGAACATAACACTGAAATTGTAGAGACTTATGATGATCTAGAAGGGAGATTTCCTAACCCAGAAAGAATAAAAAAGATCAGAATTGAAATAAAAGAAGCTACAGTTGAGCTTAAAGAAGAGAAGGCAACTTATACAGCTAAATTAGAAAACTATACTGAATATACTAACGGATTGAGTTTTGAACGGGAAGAACAAGTAGAATATATCTTGACCTTTGATTCTGAAGTTGATCAATGGTTAGTAATTGATATTAATCAACTTTAGGTTAAGGCTAAGTTTAAGATTAAATTTAAGTAAAACCAACAAATACAAACTAGTAAAAATTATCCACAACCTCTAAAAAGCATAAGTTCATTAATGATAAAAACAACAAGCACCCCTAGGGGTGCTTGTTAATCATTCTTTACTTATCCTCAACCTTAAACTTAGCCTAAAGCTTTTACTCTACCGTTACACTCTTAGCTAAGTTTCTCGGTTGATCAACATCACAACCTCTTTCTACAGCTACATAGTAGGCTAACAACTGTAAAGGTATCGCAGTCAATATCGAAGTCAACAACTGATCAGTTTGAGGAATTTTAATTGAATAATCAAATTCCTTCTCATCAACCCCATTAGCAGTAATTCCCGTTATAACTCCTCCGCGAGCTTTAACCTCTTTAATATTACTTAAAGTCTTCTCGATTACTGATTCTTGAGTGACTAAAGCAATGACTGGAATTCCTTCTTCAATCAACGCCAAGGTTCCATGCTTTAATTCCCCTGCTGGATAGGCTTCAGCATGGATATAAGAGATCTCTTTTAATTTTAATGAGCCTTCTAAAGCTACAGCATAGTCGATACTTCGCCCGATAAAGAACGCATTTTCTTGCTTTAGATATTCTTTAGCTAGCTGAGCTATCTGCTCTTCACTCTCTTCGATAATTTCTGCTACCTGATCTGGTAGCTCTTTTAAAGCAGAAATCAACTCTTCACTTCGCTCAGTAGCTAACAAATCCTTGGCCCGCGCAAAATAGATCGCTAGCATATAAAAAGCAATCAACATTGTTAAATACGCCTTCGTAGAAGCAACAGCAATCTCTGGACCAGCGTGAATATAAACGACATCATCTGCTTCCCGCGGAATAGTACTGCCTACAGTATTACAGATTGCAATTACTCTAGCCCCTTTATTCTGAGCCTCTCGTAAAGCTGCTAAAGTATCAGCAGTTTCACCAGATTGGCTGACCACGATTACTAAAGTATCCTGATCAACTAACGGATCTCGATATCTAAATTCAGAAGCAATATCAACTTCCACTGGAATTTCAGCCAAGCTTTCTATAGCATACTTACCAACCAATCCCGAATGATAAGCGGTTCCACACGCAACAATATAAATCTTGTTATAATCTTTAATCTCCTGAGCAGTTAATCCTACTTCATCAAGATGAATATCAGCTTGATTCAACCTACCTGCAACTGCTCTGCGCAATGCTTCTGGTTGCTCGTGAATCTCTTTTAACATAAAGTGCTCAAAACCAGCCTTCTCTGCCATACCAGGATCCCAATCAACCGTAAAGATCTCTTTATCAACAGGCTTACCATCTACAGTTGATAGTTCAACACCATCTCTATTAATTGCGGCCATCTCTCCATCTTCTAAAATATAAATTTGGTCGGTATGGCTTAAAATAGCTGGGATATCAGATGCCACAAAATATTCACCATCAGCTAATCCCACAATCAACGGACTATCTTCACGGACAGCAATCAATTTATCAGGTTCACCCTTAGATAAAATCAATAAAGCATAAGCTCCTTCTAATTTCTCAATTACTTTTCTAACTGTCTGTTCTAAATTCCCATCATAATATTCCGTTAATAAATGGGGAATGACTTCAGTATCAGTTTGAGAAGTAAACTGATAGCCTTTTTCCTTCAACTCAGATTTTAAAGTCGAATAATTTTCTATAATACCATTATGAACCACCACAAATTGATCATCAGAGCTAGTATGAGGATGAGAGTTAGGAGTAGATGGTTTACCATGAGTAGCCCATCTAGTATGACCAATACCTAGTTGACCACTTGGTTTCTCTTGTTGCACTAACTCTTCTAATTCAGCTAATTTACCTACAGTCTTGACCGTTTCAATTTGGCCCTGATCATATAAAGAAATTCCAGCTGAATCATAACCACGGTACTCTAACTTCTTTAATCCTTCCAGTAAAATAGGTGTAGCTTCTTCAGTTCCAATATACCCTACAATTCCACACATATATATTAAACCTCCATCAAATTTAAATTTAGTTAGCTATACTAAACCTCTTTGTAGCTCTGATCACTCAGATTGTTTAAAGGTTTAGTTTAATGAGGCTATAGCTAGAATAACCTCAGGGGCATCCGCCGATCATCTCGATTCTCCCCCTTCCTCGTCAACTCACGATTAACTCAAGAATAAATAATAATCAAGAAAGAAGATCCACTACCTATTTATGATTCTACTGCAAAAAGATTATCGTCACCTTAAACACCACAACATAGTGCGTTTGGCCACCTAGTCAACCACTGTATATTGCAGGGCTTAATCTAAAAAGTTAGTTTTTGCAGTTCAATCATTTATTCTTGGTTATTTACTAGTTACCAATCATGAGTTCAGGCGCTATAATTATAATTAATAATGTACAATTTACAATGGACAATTAAAATTTTTAAAAACAAGAGCACTTTATTTGTTGATCTTAATTGTCAATTATCAATTATCAATTGTACATTAATTAAGCTCTCCCTCTATCACCTCTACTACTTGGTTAGCCAGTCTTTCTAATTCTTCTTCATCTTGTCCTTCGACCATCACTCTAATTACTGATTCAGTTCCTGAAGCCCGCACAAAGATTCTACCAGCAGTGCCTAGAACTTTCTCAGCCCCTGCAATTGCTTCTTTTATTTTTTGATTCTCTTCCCAAACTTTATTCTCAACTTCAACATTGACCAATAACTGTGGGAAAGCGGTCATCTGTTCTCTTAACTTAGCCAACGATTTTCCACTCTCTACAATCACCTCAATCAACTGTAATGCTGTTAACAGCCCATCACCAGTAGTATTATAATCTGCAAAGATAATATGACCTGACTTTTCTCCACCTAAATTATATCCCGCTTCTCTCATCTTTGCTAGAACATAACGATCACCATTCTTAGTCACTTCAACTTGACCATCATCTTCTTTGATTGCTTGATGTAACCCTAGATTACTATATCTAGTAACTACTATTGTATTATGGGCCAATTCTCCTTGGGCTAACAAATACCGCCCACAGATAGTCAAAATATAGTCACCATCAACCAATTTTCCTTCTTCATCAACAGCAATTAAGCGATCAGCATCACCATCATGAGCAATCCCTAAATCTGCTTCATGCTTAATAACTGCTTCCTTAATTACCTCAGGATAGGTAGAGCCACAGTCTTGATTAATATTATAACCACTTGGCTGATCATTAATCGCAATCACTTCTGCCCCTAAATCAGATAATACTTGGGGTGTCAGTTGATAAGCTGCTCCATTAGCACAATCAACTACAACCTTTAACTTAGAAAAATCAGAGTTAACAGTTCCTTTTAAGTGATTAAGATAACTATCTACAAGATGATCACCTTCTGTTACTTGTCCAACCTGGTCACCAGCAGCCAATGGCAACTGATCGACTTGATTAAAATAAATCTCTTCAATCTCATCTTCTTGCTGATCAGTTAATTTAAATCCAGCTTGATTAAAGAATTTAATCCCATTATCTTGGACAGGATTATGGGAAGCTGAAATCATGACTCCTGCTACAACATCTTCTTGAGCAGTCAAATAGGCAACAGCTGGAGTTGGAACGACTCCTACTTTGAGTACATCAACTCCTAATGAGCTAATTCCTGCTATTAAAGCAGCCTCAAGTAGATCACCAGAAACACGAGTATCCTTCCCAACTAATATCTTAGCTTCACTACAATCTTGGGTCAGATAATCAGCACCTGCCTTGCCTAACTTAAATGCCATCTCAGCAGTCAAAAATTGATTTACTTCGCCACGTACACCATCAGTACCAAATAATCCTCCCATCTTTTCACCCCTTGTAATTAATTTAGTGCTCTCCCTACAAGTCTTATTAGACTTTCCGTAATAAAAACCATTTACTAAATTTAAGCCTATCACTACAGTGCTTCGCAGATAACTAAGTTTCTCTGCACCCCTATCTAATTAACAATTGATTCAATATTGGCAAAGCATCCTGAAACTAAATATTCACTTTTCCAGTATTTCCTTTTAACTAAGAGTAGTCTAATTACCTCCAACCTTAGAATTAAATATAATTAATACTCATTTAATTATATGTTATTAGACTCTAAATTGTCAATTAATTATCCGTATCTTCACTAAATTTAACAAATACTTCCTCCTTTAGATCAAACTCATCTAGATTATACTTCAATCTTCCTGCGAATGCAGTTGAAATAACCCCAGTTTCTTCTGATACAATAATCACTAAAGCATCAGTTTCTTCGCTAATCCCAGCTGCTGCTCGATGTCTGGTCCCCAGACTTTGACTTAGCTTTTTATTATTAGTTAAAGGTAATAAGCAATTAGCTGCTACAATCCTGCCCTCATCAATAACAACTGCTCCATCATGTAAAGGACTTTTAGGAATAAAGATATTTACTAATAATTCCGTCGATAAAATAGCATCTAACTTAACTCCTGTATCAATAACTTCTTTTAAGCCTGTCCTTCTTTCAAGAACAATCAACCCTCCGATTTGATTTTGGCTTAATCTCATTACAGCAGCCACTAGTTTATCAATTTTAATCTTAAATTCATCACGATTAGTCCAATACTTAAATAATTTCCCTCTACCTATTTGTTCTAAAGCTCTCCTCAATTCTGGTTGAAAAACAATAGGTAAAGCAATCAAGACAACTGTCCTTAACTGCTCCAATAGCATATTAAAAATCTGTAACCCTAACTGTCTACTTATGTAACTAATCAAAAATAAAACTAAAACACCTTTTAAAAGTTGAATTGCTCTAGTTTCCTTAATTAAGGTAAAAAATTTATAACAAATCAAACCAGTTACTACAATGTCAACAATAATCAATAAATTAAGCTCTGTCATTTTACTTCTTCCCCTCTTTACTTATAGTATACCTAATTTTATTTCTTTAATAATTTCCTATAAGTAAAAACCCTAGCCAACTTTGAAATTGACTAGGGTGAATTTTCAATTATGCTCTTTCTCCAAATTTCGTTCTAGCAGTAACTCGATCAATAAATGGCACAAAAGCATTCATAATCAAAATAGCAAAAGCAACTGCTCCAACACCAACCCAGAGAGTTTGGTTAAAGAAGATCAACCGCAAGATAGCAACCAAAAGTCCAATTCCAATTCCAAAGATAACTTTACCTTTATTGGTAATAGGACTAGTAGCCCAATCTGTAGCCATAAAAATAGCACCAAAAATAAGCCCTCCAGATAAGATGTGATAGATAGGATCGGCTCCAAAAATAGCCGTCACTACAAAAGTTGTACCAATAGCTGTTAAAGGAATATGCAATTTAATATGACCTTTATAAACCAAATAAGCACAACCTATTAGAACAGCTAAAATGGAAGTTTCTGCCAAGGAACCCCCTTCGTTAAGCAAGAAGAGATCCCTATAACTAGGCATTGCCTCTTCTACTTTTCCTGCCATTATCATTAAAGGTGTCGCCTTAGAAAAAGCATCTAGAGAACCTATATCATATAAATAAGGTTTAAAAGCAGGACTTATTCCAACCAAAAATGGAGCTGCATAAACAGAAGCCATACGACATATTAGTAAAAAGATACGGCTCGCAATAGCGGGGTTAAGAGGATTTTTACCTAGCCCCCCCATTAACTCCCTAAAAATTGCAGTAGCAACAAATCCTCCCATAAAATAACTTGGAATAGCCATCCACCAAGCTGTCGGAGGTAAAGTAAGAGCTAGTATAAGTCCAGTAAGCATAGCGGAGCCATCACTTAATCTAGGTTGCTCTCCTTTCACAACTCTAGCTACAACTTCGCCTAATAATGCACCAACTATACATGAAACAATAATCAAAACTGCTTCAAAATCAAAAATAATAAGTGAAGTTAAAGTTATAGGAATCAAAGCAACAATTACATCCCACATAGCACTCTTAACTGAAACACCTCGATGTAAATGTGGGCCATCTTCAACTAATAATTTAGTATTCATCATTTATCACCCGCCTCACGTTTTTTTTCTGTAATTTTTACTTTTGCTTTTTTAATCTGCTGAACGACAGGTCGTTTAGATGGACAGACATAAGAACATATACCACACTCTACACAGTCTAAAGGACCTAAGTTCTCAACTTGATTATAATCATTCTCTTCAACTAAGATACTAAGCTTATTTGGATAAAGTTGCATAGGACATTTCTCAACACAAGAACCACATCTCATACAAGGCAGATCTCCACTACCTTTTACCATTCTTGAAGGCAATGCTATAACCCCATTACCACCTTTAGTAATAGGAGCACTTAAGTTAGACAAAGCAGTACCAGTCATTGGCCCACCAAGAACAACCTTAGTCTCGTTTTCAATAAAACCTCCACACTCTTTAATAAGATGCCGAACTGAAGTTCCGACTTTCACCAGCAAATTAGCCGGGTTCTTAATGTTTTGACCAGTTACAGTTACCACTCTTTCCATTAGAGGTTTATCATAAGCAACAGCTTCATAAACAGCAATTGCAGTACCTATATTCTGAACTAAAACTCCAACTTCAAAAGGTAAAGCTCCAGATGGTACTTCCTTATCAAAAGCAGTTTTAATCAATTGTTTTTCTGAACCTTGAGGATATTCAGTTGGTACTGCTTGAACCTCAATTCGAGAATCATCAGCTAACTTTTTTAAGTGATTAATAGCATCAGGCTTATTATCCTCAATACCAATACAACACTTTTTAGCCCCAACCACCTTTAATAATAATTTAACTCCAGCAATTAATTCTTCACCTTGTTCCAGCATCATTCGATGGTCACAGGTAAGATAAGGCTCACATTCGCAACCATTAATTAGTATAGTATCAATTGGCTTATCCTCAGGTGGGCTTAACTTTACAGAAGTAGGGAAACTTGCTCCTCCCATACCCACAATTCCTGCTTCTTTAACAGCCTTAATAATTTCTCCCTTATTTACCTTAGTTACATCCCTCTTTTGTTGATAAGAAATACCTTCTTGATTTTGCTCAACTTTAATAACAATACTTTCAACCTTGCCACTTGAAGTTGGTCTTGGTTCAATGGCCTCCACAGTACCTGCAAGACTAGCATGAACAGGTGCACTTACAAACTGAGAACTATCACCGATCTTTTGACCAGCTTTAACCTTATCACCAACCTCTACCAAAGGTTCACATGGTGCACCGATATGCTGTGACAACGGGATAACAATCTCCTGTGGTAGACTAACCTCAGTAATAGGTTTACCTTTAGCTAACTCCTTATTATAAGGTAGATGAACGCCTCCTTGAAAATCACCGCATTTAGCCATTTTTTAACCTCCCCTTTTGATATTTTATGAATCACTTGACTGAACAATCATCATGAACTATAAATTGATTCTTAAAAACCAAATTAGTTTTAAACCCTATTTTTCTCTACTTACCTGATATCCTAAAATATAATTCAAGTGCTGCTTAGCTTCATTTTTGGGTAGCTGAGCTAAATGATAATGTGCTCTATCTAAAAATCTCTCTTCTAATTGCTGACTTTTTGCAAAAGCTTGCTTATCCTTTACCAACTCAGAAATTAAAATAACATCATCTTCTGTAATAGATTCTTTAGTTAAAATCTCTTTAACCTGCTTACTATCCTCTTTCGAATCTAAAAGATAAACAATAGGAAGAGTATAGATTCCTGCAAGTAAATCTTGCCCGACAGCTTTTCCTACCTTGCTCTTTTTCCCAACAAAATCCAAAATATCATCTCGGATTTGAAAGGCCATTCCCATCTCTAAACCTAAGTTATATAGATTAGATAAAGTAGTATTGCGAATTCCACTTTCATAGGCACCAACATAAGTGCTAAAAGCAAATAACAAAGCTGTTTTTCGCCTGATACGACGTAGATAATCATTAATCGTTAAATCAGGAGCAAATTTACTCTGATATTGATCAACCTCTCCTTCACAAATCAACTTTACGACTTTATTAAATTTCAATACAGAGTTACGTGATAAATGCTCTAAAAATAGATTATAAGCTTTTGTCAGTAAAAAATCTCCTACAAAGACTGCAACATCTTTTCCAAATCTCTTTTGGGTAGTTAATTCACCCCGACGCATAGTTGCTTCATCTATTATATCATCATGAACTAAAGTAGCCATATGAAGTAATTCTAAGCCAGCAGCAATCTTAATTAACTTGTCAGATTGATAATCACCGAATTTGCTAGCCAGAATCATCACTATCGGTCGCAACCTTTTTCCACCGGCTTTAACTAAATCAGCAACTGCCACATTAATTAATTTCTGCCTGGAATTAGCATATTCAATTATAAAATCATCTACTTGCTCTATTAAAGCATTGAATTCAGTTTCCATGGCAAACACAATTTCAACTCCTTTTACTTTCAAAATAATAAAAACAAAATAATAAAAACTATTAAGTCTACCCTAACTACATACTTACTAAAGTAATCCTCTCTCTGTACTGATAACTTTTAAAAGCCCCCATCTAAACCAACCTCTTCCCTATAATATTGCTAATCTAGATTCATTGACTTCCTAGCTATTTTATACCCCTATGAACAGCAACTGCTCCACCTGCAAACTCAAAATACTCTACATTTTTTAGATCATTTTCAATAAACATCTGACGCAATTTCTCCTGGTTAGGAAAAGCCCGTAAAGATTCAGCAAAGTATAGATAAGGTTCTTTCTGACCAGAAACTAATTTTCCAATTAAAGGTAGAATGTAATTAAAATAGGCATAGAACAAGCTTTTATAAATCGGTATTCGACTTTTAGCTAAATCCAAGCATAATATCTGCCCCCCAGGCTTAACTACCCTTCTCATCTCTCGAATAACTTGGGGAATATCTTCTGTATTACGCAACCCAAAAGCTATCGTTACACAATCAAAATAATTAGCAGGAAAATCTAAACTTGTTGCATCACCTAAGCGGAATTCAACTCTTTTTAAGTGCTTTTCTTTAAGATTCTCATCAGCTTTAGCAATCATCTCTGGACAAAAATCTACTCCAATTACTTTACCTTCGGGCGTTTTTTCAGCAAGGATTTTAGTTAGTTTCCCATTTCCAGCACATAAGTCTAATATTAGATCATCAGCTGAAGGATCAACAATTTTTACTAGCTTCTTCCTCCACCTAGAAATTAAACCAAAAGAAATAATCTTATTAACTAATTCATACTTTGGGGCCAATTTACTAAATACATCTCTAACATATTTCCCCTTTGTTCCTAATTCATTATCTTTTTTATCCAAATTTTGTCACCTTTTCTATAATTATAGTTAATGCTTGATTTTTTTAATTGGAAATAAAATTAACATAATCAAACAGCCAGATTAATAGTAATCATCAGGCTTTTTTCCATAATATAAAAATAATAATCCTCAAAAAAGTGCAACTACTAAAAGCAATCCATTGAATATTTTAACATTAAATTAAACCACTATAACTCCTTGATTTCATTAACATATTATCATAAATGAGATATGAGTGTCAATTGTTTTTAAAAAATATTGAATTTTATAAATTGCAAATTAAGATATATATATCTTAATTATCTTTATAAGAAATTCCCCCTTTTGAATCTGTTGTGTAACTATAAACACTTTGTCAAAAGGAGGAAAAGCTATTTTGATTTTTTACCAAAATTGCCCCGAGTTATTTTAAAGAGCTTATAGCTTTTCACATTTAAGGAGTAACCAGTGACCCCATCGTTTCCTCAATCCTAACTATACTTTCAGTTAAATCCTCCAAAGCTTGAGCCTGCTGCTCTGTAACCTCACTTGTTCTGTAAGTCATTTCTGTAATTTCTTTTGTAAAATCACAAATTTCCTGAAGAGTATTATTGACATGGGTAATAGATTTTTTTGAATTATCAGCTAGTTTCTGTATTTCTTCAGCTACAACAGAAAACCCCCGCCCATACTCTCCAGCTCTGGCTGCCTCAATACTTGCATTCAATCCCAATAAATTAGTCTTATGTGCTATATTAATAATAGTATTTAGCATTTCTTCAATTTCATCAACAATTTCATTAGCCTGTATAGTTACATTTTCCATCTCTTTACAACCGCTGGCAATCTCCTGACTCCCAGCCGAAAGTTCTTGTGCCAAAGCTGATACCTCCTGCAGTCGCTTAAATACCTTATTAGTTACCTCCTGCTTTTTCTGTCTTTCTTCCTCTTTTTCAATTTCGTCTTTAACCACCAGAGCAGCCATTTTTTGAAGCGGTCTTACGATTTCAGGATCACCAGTAATTCCAATACACGCAATTATTTCCCCTTGATACTCTATAGGACCACTATATCCAGGCAGAACCCCTTCTATTTCTTCAGCATCTTCCTTTGTAATAGATGCATATTCAATAGTACCCAACATAATTTTTCTAGCACCTTCGTGGATAGTTCCCAACCTATGGGGTTGAGTAGTAGCTATAATTTCTCCTTCTTTCCCCATAAATTGAATATCACCATTAGTTATATTATGCAAAATATCAACTATTTTTTCAGCCAACTCTTGCGAAACTTTATGTTTCCAATCCATAGGACTGTGGTTATAAGTTAACTTATAACCAGAGTTCACCTCCTTTATATTTATACTATAATTTTAAAATATGATTTCCACTTCCTTTTAATCTATCAAAAAAAATCTCCAGCAGATAGGGAAGATAACATCCGCTGGAGTCAAACAATGGCTCATTAAAATTTTTCTATTACTATTATACCTGTTCTCAAATTTTTATTATATCTATACCCAAATTTTAAGATATGACTTTAACTTCTTCTTCTTCCCTTTCTTCCCTCCGTTTTTGATAAGCTTCATCCAGAAGTTGTACAGTATGCACGACCTCTTGACTCATACCCGCCTGATTTAATCCATCTGTAATCTGGATCTTACAACCGGCACAGCCAGTAGCTACGGTACCAGCTCCTGTCTGCTTAATATCATCTATCTTATGACGATTAATCTTCATTGATAAATCATAATTCTTAATATTAAAGGTTCCAGCCGCTCCACAACAACGATCTGGCTTCTTCATATCTTCAAAATAAAGCCCTGGGATAGATTTCATTATCTCCCTTGGTTGCTCAGAAACTTTCATTCCTCTAACTAAGTGACAAGGATCATGATAAGTTACCTTTCTTCTTAGCTTACCCAGATCTTCACGATCAAAATCGATTACATCTACTAAATACTCACTAATATCATAGACCTTTGAGCTAAAGGAGTCATCATCTAACCACTCTTCGTACTCCTCTTTTAAAGTCGAACCACAGGAAGCACATGCAGTCACTACAGCATCAACATCATATTTGCTAAATACATCTAAATTATGCTCAGCCAATTCTCTAGACTTCTCAATATCACCATAACTTCCTATAGCCAATCCACAACAGTGCTGTTCTTTAGGAATTACTACTTCAATATCATTCTCCAGCAAAACATTAACCACTGATTCTCCAAAATCAGGTTGCATATAATTAATTGAACAACCAGTAAAGAAAGCAACTCTTCCTGCTGAATTATTCAACTTTACTATTTCCGGATATCTGTCACGAAAAGGCTCTTTAGCTAAATCAGGTAGGACTCTATTTGGGTCCATACCAATACCAACCCTAATGTTGTTTCCTTGTTGTGACCCTTTATTCTTACAAAAAGCTAAACCCTGGAATGTAGCTCCTAACTTCATACCTAGTGGAAATAGCCCCTTGTTCTTAACAAAGCTAAAGATGCCTTTCTTCATCCAAGACAATCCTTTTTCTTTAGCTAGGTGCTCTCTAGCTTTGAAAACCATCTTGTCAACCTCTATCCCTACTGGGCAGTTATCAACACAAGCCTTACATAAAAGACAGAGTTCCATAAGCTTTTCATATTTATCTGTCAACTCTATATTACCTTCAATTACATTTTGAATCAAATTTACTTTGCCTCTAGCAACAGTAGCCTCATTCTCTAATTCATCAAATATAGGGCAAATCTTTCTACAAAGACCACACTTCATACAATTAGCGGCTTCTTCTTCAATTTCAGCGAGTATTTTATTACTCATTATCACCAGCTCCAATCACTTTGTGTGGGTTTAAAATCCCCTTAGGATCCAATGAAAACTTAATATCTCTTAAGGCCTGTAAACCATCTTCCCCCAATTCTTTTGTCATATACTTAGCTTTAGCAATCCCAATACCGTGTTCTCCTGACAGTGTACCATCTAACCCCAAAGCAAGATCAAAGATTTCTTCTACAGCCTTATGAACTCTTTTCATCTCCTCTTCATTACGTTCATCAGCCAGAATTGTTGGGTGTAAATTCCCATCTCCAGCATGACCGAAGGTTCCAATGTGAAGATCATACTTTTCTGCTATCTTATTCACTCCTCTGATCATATCTGGAATATTACTCCTAGGAACAGTAGCATCTTCCAAAATAGTCGTTGGTCTCATCCGCCCTAAAGCCGATAATGACGCTCTTCTTGCCTCCCAAATCTCAAACCGCTCTTCCTCGTTTTTAGCTAGCTTAACTTCTCTTGCACCATTTTCCTTACAGATCTTAACTACTTTCTTAGCATCTCTTTCTACAACCTCTTCAATTCCATCCACCTCTATCAATAAGATAGCCGCTGCTTCAGTTGGTAAACCAATATTAGCAAACTCCTCTACTGACTGAATAGTTACTTGGTCCATAATCTCTAGAGTAACTGGAATCACCTTATTACGTATGATGCTAGAAATAGTCTCTGCAGCACCATCCAATTTATCAAAAATTGCCATCATACTCTTCTTTGTATCTGGTAGAGGAAGTAGCTTTAAGGTAGCCTGAGTTATAATTCCCAATGTTCCTTCTGAGCCTGAATAAAGACTAGGAAGATCATATCCTGTTACATTCTTAACAGTCTTACCACCTGCATTAATGACTTTACCAGTAGGCAATACAACCTCTACGCCCATAACATAGTCCTTGGTTACTCCATACTTCAAACCACGCAAACCACCAGCACATTCAGCAATATTACCACCAATAGTAGAGACAGCTACAGTACCAGGATCAGGTGGGAAAAATAGCTCTCTAGCTTCTACTGCCTCATTAATAGCCTGAGTAATAACTCCAGCTTCTACTGTTACTGTCAAATTCTCTTCATCAATTTCCAAAATTTTATTCATCTTAGTTAAAACCACTACTATACTATTTTCTACAGGAATAGTTCCACCACAAAGATTAGTACCTGCTCCCCTAGGAATAATATTAATCTCCTTTTCGTTGGCAATCTTTACTACCTCAGATACTTGTTCAGTACTTTCTGGCATAACTACTAATTCTGGTACTATTGACTCGAAATCAGGCGTAGAATCAAATGAATAACTTAACAAATCCTCTTTACTAGTCAGAACATTATCCTCACCCAAAATATCTTTAAAACGATTGATTAACGATTGCTTAAACATATTATCACCCCTAGTTCAAATTTAGAATAAGCCTAATCCAAAGAAACTCACTAATATCCAGCTAACAATTCCTCCTAATAAACCATACACCATAGCCACAATTGCATTTTTCCTGATAACTAATCCTTCCTTACCTACAATCCCTACAGTAGCACAAGCAGCTACCACATTGTGAATACAGACCATATTTCCAGCCGCAGCCCCTAAAACTTGCAGAGACAATACTATAGTCCGTGATAATTCTACTTGTTCAGCCGTAGCGTATTGAAATCCACTAAACATAATAGTAGAAACAGTAGCACTACCAGAGATAAAGGAACCTAAAATTCCAATAAAGGAAGCAGATAGTATCCAAAACTGACCAACAGCTTCTGCTGCAGCTATAGCCATAGTTACTAACATAGAATCAATACCTGCCGCAGTCCCAGATTCAATCATAATATCTACCATACCTAGCGTAAATATCAAAGCAACAGCGGCTGGAGCAACAGTTTTTATAGCATCATTCCAGGCTCCCTTAACTTCACTCCCTCTCATTCCGTAAATATAAGGCATTAACAATGCAACAAAGATAAACGGAAAAATACCTGGATTATAGAAAACAGCAATACTATCACCGAGACTAGTACCTAAGATCCCATCCCAGCCAATCTCAAAGCCTTGAAGTATAGGAGTTAATCCAAAGAACTCCAATCGAGTAACTAACAAAATTAAGCCAACTAAAGTATAAGGTAACCAAGCTTTGAAGGTTGAAACTTTCAACTCAACTTCTTCTCCACTACCAGGCTCTATGTCACCAACCCAATGCTTAGGCCAGCTTTTTCTAGAAGGAAAATCCCAACTATCCTTAGGAACTAACCATCCTTTTGAAACGACAAAAACTACTGCTGGAATAGCAATTAAAGAACCTAATAACGAAGGTAATTCTGGACCTACAAAGTAAGCAATCAATAAATGAGGTATTGTAAAAATAAATCCAGTAAATAAAGCTAGAGGCCAAAGTTTAAGCCCATCTTTAATTGAACCTTTAGTAATCGCAGTTGTTAAACAAACAGCAACTAAAGGAATAAAACTTCCTACAATAGTTTGATTTAAAGCAGCATAAAAACCAACACTCTGCACAAACTCCCCAAATGCCATCGCTCCTGGCAATTGAGCAACTCCTTCCAAAGGAGCAAGTCCACCCCAAACAGGGATTCCTACTGCACCAAAACTTACTGGTGTACTATTCGATACTAAAGCCACTATTGCTGCTACCAACGGCGGAAAACCCAAACCTACCAATAATGGAGCAGCTACCGCAGCAGGAGTTCCAAAACCAGCAGCTCCTTCAAAGAAAGCTCCTAATAAAAAAGCAAGTATTAATACTTGAACCCGTCGATCATCAGTAACATTTGTCAAACTAGCTGAAATTGCATCCACTGCACCACTCTTCTGCAAAATCTTTAAGATCAAAATTGCTCCAAAAACGATAAACAAGATTGAGATTGCAGATATAATTCCCTGGAGCGTAGCTGCACCCACCCAACGTAAAGGCATCTGCCAAAAAAACAACCCAACCAAAGCTGCACTTAAATAGCCAAAAGGCATTGCTTTAGTTGAAGACCACATAAATCCTACCATCAAAACCCCAACTACTATAATAGGTACACTAGCCAAAAATGCTGCCACTGCTAAATTCACCAATAAATCCTCCTTTCTAATTTCTACTAAAAACTCTTTATTTTGACACAAATTGACCATGACTAATATTGGTCATTATTCAGCAACTGCTAGAGAATAGTAGCCTAAATTTACTAGTTCATTAGTAGTAACATTAATTACTTAATTTTTAGCTTAAAATCTTATAACAGTTATTCTACTTGTATTATTAAGTTATAGTAACCAAATTATTCATTTCTGATTCTTCAATTTAATTGCTCATCTTTACTAATTCAATAGCTAGCTACTTTCTTATTAAATAAAAACCAACATCCCACCCTATGCCTAATTGGATTTAATACAGGTGGTCTGACCATTAGCTAAGCTAATTATACTAAATCATTTGAAAATTGTCAATACTAATTGAAAATTGTCAATACTAAAAAATTATAAGATTAAACTTCTATAAGCAAACATCTAAAGCTAATTATATTATTTAGTTATATAATTAGCTTTAATACTCTAACTAATCCCATTCTTCTTCCTATTCTTATACTAGGAACATTCACTCTCAGATTTAGAAAATCTTCTTTAACTCTCAAGATTAACTGGTAATTTACTAAATGTTTGATGTCCACGTATTACCTTAAAGTCTACTACGGCAGATCCCTTCTTTTAATTATCTATTTCAAAACCGTTACAGAAACACCATCAGGAACAACAGTGATTTCAGCTTCAGGATCATCAAGCATCTTTTCTGCCATTTCTAATGCTTCGTCTAAATCTGAAGCCCAATGCATATACATATCTTCAACCATCTCTTTTGGAGCATCAGTCACCATAATTACTTCAAACTGTAATAGTATCCTAGCTAAAACCTGTGATTCCCACTGATCAGGAACAGTTTCTTTACGATCTCTTGCTTCTATATCATCCATGATTTGTTCAACAGAATCTGCTTCAGCAAAGGTCTTATAGAAAGCTTCTCCACCATGACCATCTGAACATTCAGCGGCAATTATAATTACTCCACCTTCCTTACAAGTAGCTTCAGCCGCAGTCATTCCCTTGACGGCCTGATAAATATTCTGATCTAGTGGATAACCTCCATTTGTTGTAATTGCTATATCAGCAGGGTTAGCTTCTACTCCTGATAACTCTGCCACAAATTCGCAACCTTCTTTGTGAGCATCCTCTAGATGACCAGCAAAAGCATTAATCACTTCTTTGTGTTCATTAATAACTACATTGAGAATAAACTCAACGCCAGCCTGCTCAGCTGCGTATAACATATCTTTATGCAATGGATTACCATCTAAAATACCAGTTCGTGCTTTTTCATGACCAACAAACTCAGCACAGTGATTGGCCAAAACTGTCATTTTACTTGCTATACCTGGTAAAACACTTTTTCTTCCTCCAGAAAACCCAGCAAAAAAGTGTGGCTCAATAAAGCCTTCGGCAATTAACAGATCTGCTTCTACAGCTAATTTATTTATAATTAAATCTCCTCCAGAAGGCAAAGTTCCTAAATGAACCAGATTATCCTCATCTCGGCAATCATGATTAATTATTCTTTCATTATCTACAATTTCATCTCCATATTTATCACGTAATTCTTCTTCAGTTGAAGCACGATGAAAACCTGTTGCTACTAAAATAGTAATATCTGCATTTGGATTACCTGCCCTAATCTCATCTAAGATAATCGGCATCGTCACATGACTAGGTACAGGTCGTGTATGATCGCTAGAAATTATAACTATATCATCTTTTCCTGCTGCCAATTCTCTTAATTGAGAGCTATTAATAGGATTTTCTAGTGATTCTTTAACCAACTCTTCTTCTGACATATCCGCTACATAATCATGAGCTTTAGACACAAGAACCCCTTCCAATCTCTCTTCTGGAACCTCAAGACTCAATTTCTTATGTCCATAAGGCAATTCAATTTTAGACACTAACATCTCCCCCTTGTTTATTTATTAAGTTTATTCTTATCTAACTCTTATAGTCTTATCATCTGATATCCAAACCATACTATACTTATTTCAAGACAAAAATTTAAACATCCTTCTTTTAACCTCCGAAAAATCAAAAATGAATAAACTCAGTCTCATAAATATTATATCAGAAAATTTAAAAATTATCTATTCGTGTATCAATAATTTTTCTGAGTATTAATAAACTCACTTGTGAAAATTACCACTTTGAAATCAATTAACCCTAGTCTCAGTAATAAAGTTAGGATTAATTACAGACCAACTTTCAAATAATTATATTCTTTAAAGAACCAACCTTCTCAATTTCAACTACTACTTCATCCCCCTTCTCCACCGGGCCAACACCTGGTGGAGTACCAGTTGTAATTAAATCACCAGCTTCTAAGGTCATAATCTGTGATACAAAACTGACAATCTCTTCTACAGTGAAGATCATCTGATCTGTATTAGAGTCCTGTTTAACCTCTCCATTCTTTAGTAACTCAATTTTAAGATTATTACCTTCAATATCACTAACAATACTCGGGCCAACAGGAGCAAAAGTATCGAAAGATTTAGCTCGGGTCCACTGTCCATCCTCAGCTTGCAAATCTCTAGCTGTTACATCATTAAAACAAGTATAACCTAAAATATGCTCTTTTGCTTCTTCAGAGGAAACATCTTTAGTTCGCTCCTTAATAACGATAGCCAATTCGGCTTCATAATCTACCTGCTGGCTCATCCTAGGGTGTTTGATCTTATCTTCAGGGCCAACTAATGCACTAGTTGGTTTCAAAAAGATGATTGGCTTTTTAGGGATTTCCATTCCCAATTCTTGAGCATGATCTAGATAATTCAAACCTACACAAACTATCTTACTGGGTTGGCAAGGGGGCAGTAGATCAACCTCTGTCAAGTCATAAACCTTATCTACTATACTATAATCTCCGTAAACATCTCCCTTAATTAAGCTTACTTTATCTTCCTTTAAAATCCCATAATTAACTTGACCTTCTCTCCTAAATCGAACGTAATTCATCATAGCCACCCCATTTTTTGATAGATTAAAAGTCAGATACAATTCTGCATCTGACTAGAATTAATTTTATTAGATTTTATGAAAATAACTATTCAAATGTTATTACTTCCTCTTAACTGTCCCTTTTTAGCTTTATTCCATATTCAATACTGTCCACTAAAGCCTGCCAGCTAGCTTCAATTATATTGGTAGAAACACCAACAGTTCCCCAAGTTTCTTGACCATCAGATGATTCAATCAAAACTCGAACCTTTGCTGCTGTACCATCATTTCCTTCTAAGACCCTTACCTTATAATCAATCAAGTGAATCTCTTCTAATTCAGGATAAAACTCACATAGTGCCTTTCTTAAAGCATAATCTAAAGCATTAACTGGTCCTTCTCCTTCAGCAGCTGTGTGAACCCGTTTCCCATTAACCCTTACCTTAATAGTCGCTTCTGAATTAGGGTTTAACTCCTCAGTCTTTTCAGTAATAATTCTGACCCCTTCTAAGTCAAATAGCTTGTTATACTTCCCAGTTGCCTTCTCTAATAATAACTTAAAAGAAGCTTCAGCACCTTCAAAGTAATAACCCTGATGTTCTAATTCCTTAATCTTACTTAAAACCTGGTGTAAATCAATACTACCTTCTTTAATATCAATCCCTAACTCCTGAGCTTTATAGATCAAATTACTCTTACCAGATAATTCAGATACCAGAACTCTCCGTTTATTCCCTACTAACTCTGGATCAATATGTTCATAAGTCTTTGGTTCTCTTAAAATAGCACTGACATGGATTCCACCCTTATGAGCAAAAGAACTATCACCAACATAAGGTTTATGAGTAGGAGGAGTTAAATTGGCCACTTCACTAATATAGCGAGATGTTTCAGTCAACCTCTTCAACTCTCCATCACTTATAAAGTCAACTCCATATTTCAACTTCAAATTAGGCAAAGTGGAAGACAAGTTAGCATTCCCACAACGCTCACCAAAACCATTGATCGTTCCTTGGATATGCTCTGCTCCTGATTCATAAGCAATTAAAGAATTAGCTACTGCTACCCCTGCATCATTATGGGCGTGAATTCCTAAAGAAGTTTTTAGCTTATCTTTTATCTCGACAATAATCTCTTCAACCTCAAAGGGCATAGTCCCCCCATTAGTATCACATAAGACTAAAGTATCTGCTCCACCTTTTTCAGCAGCTTGTAAAACTTTAAGAGCATATTTAGGATTCGCTTGATAACCGTCAAAGAAATGTTCTGCATCAAAATGAACTTCTAACCCATGCTCTTTTAAATATCTAACCGAACTTTCAATCATCTCTAAATTCTCTTCTAAAGTAGTGTTTAAAGCATCAGTCACATGTAAATCCCAAGTTTTACCGAATATCGTAGCTACTTCAACCCCTGAATCCAAGATCGCCTGTAAATTCTGATCGTCCTCAGGTTTGATCTTAGATCGACGAGTACTACCAAAAGCAGTTATCTTAGCTGATTTCAAGTTTAATTCTTTGACACTTTTAAAGTATTCAATATCTTTAGGATTGGAACCGGGCCAACCACCTTCAATATAATCAACCCCTAATTGATCTAACTTTTTAGTAATCTTCAACTTATCTTCCGTTGAATAGGAGATTCCTTCTCGTTGAGTTCCATCACGTAAAGTTGTATCATAAATTTGTACCATCTGTCCCTTCTCCCTCCTATTCTAAAACACTACAAATATAATCTCCAACTTGATCTGTAGTTAAATTACCACCCATATCTAGAGTCGTTTGATCTTCTGCTAATGATAACTTAATTGCCTGCTCAATCTTATCAGCTTCTTCTGGATGCCCTAATACTTCAACCATCATTGCTGCTGCTAATAATGCTGCAATTGGATTGGCTTTATTCTCTCCTGCAATATCTGGAGCAGAACCATGAACAGGTTCAAACATTGAAACACCTTTTGGATTGATATTACCGGAGACAGCAAGACCCATTCCACCTTGAATTTCAGCACCTAAATCAGTAATAATATCCCCAAACATATTACAAGTTACAACTACATCAAATACTTCTGGATTTCTAACCATCTTCATTGTAATTGCATCGACTAGCATATGAGCCTGTTTTACATCAGCAAAATCTTGACCAACCTCAGCAAAAACTCTCTGCCATAGATCATGGGCATAAGTTAAGACATTACTCTTATCACATAAGGTTAACTTCTTTTCTTGATCTCTTTTTTGAGCATACTCATAAGCATAACGAGTAACCCGCTCTACTCCCTTATAGGTATTGATCATCTCTTGGGTTGCTACTTCATCTTTAGTCCCTTGCTTTAAGAAACCTCCTACTCCAGCATATAGACCTTCTGTATTCTCCCGTACAATCATCAAATCAATATCCTGTGGTCCTTTATTCTTTAATGGTGTAAATTTAGCATCTAATAACTTAATCGGTCTTAAATTAATATATTGATCAAAAGAAAATCGTAAATCTAACAAGATCCCATGCTCTAAAACTCCAGGCTTAACTCGAGGATCACCTACAGCTCCTAAATAAATCGCATCAAATTCTTGTAAATCTGCTTTAACTTCATCAGTTACCAACTCACCTGTATCTAAATAATGGTCAGCCCCTAAAGAAAACTCTTCAAATTCAAAATCCAAGTTACTGATTTGGATCAGCTTCTCTAGTACTTTAACCCCTTGCTTAGTTACTTCTGGACCAATTCCATCGCCACCGACAATTGCAATCTTTTGCTTACTCATTATTTTTCACCCTTCTTCTCACATAGTTTACCAGCCCACCAGCATCGATCAACTCCTGCATAAACTCTGGAAAGGCTGCTGCTTGATACTCTTCTTCTTTAGTTAAATTCTTAATCAGTCCTGAATCGACATCAACCTCAACTTGATCTCCTTCTGCAATTCCTGCTACCGCTTCTGGACATTCCAAAATCGGCAAACCGATATTGATTGAGTTTCGATAAAAGATTCTCGCAAAGGAATTAGCAATTACACAAGAAACCCCTGCTGCTTTAATTGCTAATGGAGCATGTTCACGTGAACTTCCACAACCAAAGTTATCTTCAGCTACAATTAAATCTCCATTACTCATCTTATCAACAAAATTCTCATCTATATCTTCCATACAATGCTTTGCTAACTCTTTAGGATTAGATGTGTTTAAATAACGAGCTGGAATTATTACATCTGTATCTACATCATCGCCATACTTCCATACTTGACCTTTAATCTCCATCTTATCTTACCTCCCTTGGGCCAACAATCTGACCTTTAATCGCAGATGCTGCTGCTACAGCTGGATTGGATAAATAAACTTCACTTTCAGGATGCCCCATTCGCCCTACAAAGTTACGATTAGTAGTAGCTATTGCTCTTTCACCTTTAGCCAAGATACCCATATGTCCTCCTAGACATGGCCCACAAGTAGGAGTACTAACTGCTGCTCCAGCATCTAAGAAGATATCAATTAATCCTTCATGCATTGCTTGCCGATAAATTTCTTGTGTTCCAGGGAAGATAATTAAACGGATATGGTCAGCCTTCTTCTGTCCTTCTAAAACCTTAGCTGCTATCCTTAAGTCCTCCAAACGCCCATTAGTACAAGAACCAATTACTGCTTGATCTATCTTAATCTCTCCAACTTCACTAATCCCTTTTGTATTCTCTGGTAAGTGAGGAAAAGCAACTTGAGGTTCAATCTCACTGACATCATATTCAATTACCTCAGCATACTCTGCATCTACATCACTCTTATAGACTGTATAATCTCTCTGTGCTCTATCCTTAACATACTCCAAAGTAGTCTCATCTGGCTCAATCAAACCACACTTTCCTCCTGCCTCAATTGCCATATTAGACATCGTCATTCGATTAGCCATTGAGAAGTCCTCAATTACCTCTCCTGTGAATTCCATTGCTTTATATAAAGCACCATCAACACCAATATCTCCGATAGTATATAAAATCAAGTCTTTACCGCTGACCCACTCTTGTAACTGACCATTATACACAAACTTAATCGTTTCCGGTACTTTAAACCAAGCTTCACCGGTTGCCATTCCTGCTGCCATATCCGTACTACCGACTCCAGTTGCCAAAGCTCCTAATGCTCCATAGGTACAAGTATGGGAGTCAGCTCCGATAACAATATCTCCAGGTAAGACTAAACCTTTCTCCGGTAATAGACAATGTTCAATCCCCATCTCTCCTATTTCAAAATAGTTAGTGATCTCCTTATCATGAGCAAACTCTCTAATCATCTTACACTGTTCAGCCGAATTAATATCCTTATTAGGAGCAAAATGATCAGGTACAATTGCTATTCGATCCTGATCGAAGACTTGCTCAACCCCAATTTTATTAAATTCTTTAATTGCTACTGGTGTTGTTACATCATTTCCTAGTACCAAATCTAACTTAGCATTTACCAGTTGACCTGGCTTTACTTCTTCTTCTCCTGCATGAGCTGCTAGTATCTTCTCGACCATCGTCATTCCCATCGTTATTCCCCTCTCTGTATCTTAGATTAAAATCACTACTCAAACAATGTTTTTCGGTTTTTTCTAATCACTAGTGACTAATCCCTAACGACCAATATCTTATTCAACGCATTATTATAGGCCTTAGCACTAGCCTCTATTACATCTGTGCTGACTCCTCGACCAATATAAACTTTTTCATTATATGCTAATTTAACAACTACTTCTCCTAATGCATCTTTCCCACTCGTTACAGCATCAATCTTATACTCAACCAATTTACAATCTAGATCAGTAATTCGATTCATAGCGTCGTAGACTGCATCGATTGGCCCGCCTTCAGAACAAGCCGATTCATTGATCTTTTCACCATCTCGTTCCATTTGGACAGTGGCAGTTGCCAATCCAGAAGTACTTGTAACCTGCAATAAGCTGATCTCATAAACTTCAGGAACCTGACTGATCTCATCTTCAATAATTGCTTCTAAATCAAGATTAGTAATCTTTTGCTTCTTATCTGCTAATTCTTTAAACCGTCTGAAAGCAGAATTAAGCTCTTCTTGTTCTAACTGATAACCCAACTGTTCCAATCTATCCTTAAAAGCATGCCGACCAGAATGCTTACCCAAAACAATCTTATTCTCCTCTAGCCCAATCGTTCTAGCATCCATAATTTCATAAGTTGTTCGCTCTTTAATTACTCCATCCTGATGAATCCCAGATTCATGAGCAAAAGCATTCTTACCAACAATCGCTTTGTTAGGCTGAATCTCCATCCCCGTTAAGCGACTGACTAATTTACTAGTCCGGGAAATCTCTTTTAAATTAATATCAGTCTTCAAACCATAATAATTATATCTAGTATTAAATGTTAAGGCAACTTCTTCTAAAGCGGTATTTCCAGCTCGTTCACCAATACCATTAATTGTACACTCAACTTGCTCTGCCCCATTTTGAATAGCCGCTAAAGAATTAGCGGCAGCCAACCCCAGATCATTATGACAATGAACACTGATTACAGCTTGATCTATATTAGGAACATTATCTTTAATATATTTTATAAGTCCACCAAACTCAGCTGGAGTAGCATAACCAACAGTATCAGGAATATTAATCGTCGTTGCCCCAGCTTCAATTACCCCTTCAAAAATCTGACATAAAAAGTCTGGATCACTACGAAAAGCATCCTCAGCAGAAAATTCAACATTATCTGTATAATCTTTAGCATAAGCAACAGCTTCAACTGCACTTTCTAACACTTCCTGAGGGGATTGCTGTAATTTATGCTTCATATGAACCTCAGATGTTGCTAAAAAGGTGTGAATCATCGGTTTTTCAGCTTCCTGAACAGCTTCCCAAGCCCGATCAATATCTTCTTTTGTAGCCCGAGCCAACCCAGCAATCGCTGGGCCAACTACTTCTTGGGCTATCTTTTTTACAGCTGCAAAATCGCCTGGGGAAGCAATGGGAAAACCTGCTTCAATCACATCAACATTTAACTTTGCTAATTGCTTAGCAATCTCCAATTTTTCCTTAATATTCAAACTGACTCCTGGTGATTGCTCTCCATCACGCAAGGTAGTATCAAAAATTCTAACTCCCATTTACTTCACCTTCCTTTCTTAGTCCTCAATCCACTGCATCATATCTCTTAACTTCTTACCAACCTTTTCAATCTGATGATTAGCATCTATCTCTTTTCGCTTCAAGTAAGCTGGACGACCAACTTGATTTTCTAATAACCAACTCTTAGCAAATTCACCATTTTGGACATTCTCTAATAATTCCTTCATTGCTTCTCTTGACTCATCATTGATAACTTTTTTACCTGCAATTAAATCTCCATACTCTGCAGTATCAGAAATAGAATTCCTCATCGTAGCAATTCCACCTTCATACATCAAATCAACAATTAATTTTAACTCATGTAGACATTCAAAGTAAGCTATCTCAGGCTTATAACCTGCCTCTACTAATATATCAAAACCAGCTCTCACTAACTCTGTAGCACCACCACATAAAACAGCTTGTTCTCCAAATAGATCAGTTTCAGTCTCTTCTTTAAATGTAGTCTCAAGTACTCCAGCTCTCGTTCCACCCACACCTTTAGCATGAGCTAAAGCCATCTCCTTAGCGTTTCCAGTTGCATCTTGATAAATTGCAATTAAAGCTGGTACTCCTGCTCCTTCAGTATAGACTCTTCTTACTAGATGCCCTGGCCCTTTTGGTGCTACCATATAAACATCTACATCTGCTGGAGGAACAATTTGACCATAGTGAATATTAAATCCATGAGAAAATACCAATGCATTTCCTGCTTCCAAATTCGGCTCAATCTCATTATAATAAACCTTCTTTTGCACTTCATCAGGAAGTAGAATTTGAATTACATCAGCTTCCTTAGCAGCTTCAGCAGCTGTAACTGGCTCAAATTCATCCGATACAGCCTGCTCATAATTAGAAGTTCCCTCTAACTCTGCTACAATAACATCTAGTCCTGCTTCTCTCATATTCTGCGCTTGAGCATGCCCTTGACTACCATAACCAACAATTGCAATCTTCTTTCCTTCTAAGTAATTTAAATCTGCATCTCCATTATAGTACATTTTTACCATTTGTATTCAACTCCTCTTTTTAATTTACAATTGACAATTTACAACTAGAAACTTCAAAAAATAAACCCTGCTTAATTCTAAATTAGTAAATTATCAATAGCTTTTATTTTAAATGATTTACTACTTTTAATATTCTCTATTCCTCTAGGTTCTTCGAACCCTTCGTGATGAAAAAATCTGCTCTTAGATTTTTTCTATTCATTATTCAATATTAAATATTCATTGATTTTATTTTTGCCCTCTTACCATAGCAACTTTACCTGTTCTAACTAGTTCTTTAATCCCAAATGGTTCAAGCAGTTTTTCAATAGCATTAATCTTATCCTCATCACCAGTAACCTCAACCATAATAGAATTACTCGCTACATCAACAATCTTACCTCTAAAGATATCAACTATTTGCATAATCTCAGAGCGTGTATTTTGAGTTGATGTTACTTTAATTAAAGCTAGATCTCTACCAACAATAGGATCGTTAGTTAAATTACTGGTTTTATGAACAACAATTAATTTATTCAACTGTTTAGTAAGTTGCTCTAAGACTTTATTATCTCCTTCTACAACTAACGTAATTCGAGAAATATCATCTCTTTCTGTCTTACTAACAGATAAACTATCTATATTAAAACCACGCCTACTGAACAGACTAGCAATTCTAGCCAATACTCCAGCTTCATTAGCAACTAAAACTGAAACAGTATGCCTCATGATTGATCCCCCTTTAAAATCATCTTATCTAAACTTCCTCCAGGTGGAACCATTGGAAATACATTCTCTTCTTCTTCAATGATGCAATCTATCAAGAATGGTTCTGAACTATTAATAGCCTCTTCTAAAGCAGGTCTAACCTCTTCTACTTCAGTTACTCTAACTGCTTTAATTCCATAACCTTCTGCTACCTTAACAAAATCAGGAATCATCTCAGGACAATTTGAGCTTGGTGATGAACAGTCAGGAGGACATTCTTCACGTTTTCTTAAACAAGTTGAGGAATATCTCTTGTCATAAAACATCTCCTGCCATTGTCGTACCATTCCTAGATATTGATTATTTAAGATAACTATATTAACAGGGATCTTATTTTTAGCTATAGTAGCAAATTCTTGAATATTCATTTGGAAGCTACCATCCCCTGCTAAAGCAAAAACTGCACTATCCTTATTTCCAACTTGAACCCCTATAGAAGCAGGAAAACCATAACCCATTGTTCCCAAACCACCAGAGGTCATAAAACTGCGAGGCTTAGTATATTTATAAAATTGAGCTGCCCACATTTGATGTTGGCCTACTTCAGTAGTAATTAAAGCTTCTCCATTAGTTAAGTTAAATATCTCTTCTATAATTGGCTTAGCAGATAATTTTTTATCTTCCCTCGACTCTTCTTGCTTAGAATCTAATAACTTCCATTCTTTAATCTGATTTAACCAAGCTTCACGATTATTTTTTTCTACCACTTTGTTTAATTTAACTAATATCCTCTTAACATCACCTACAATTGGAACATCAACATTTACTCTCTTACCAACTTCAGCAGGATCAATATCAATGTGTATAACTTTAGCATTAGGAGCAAACTTTTCTAACTTGCCAGTAACGCGATCATCAAATCTAGCTCCAATAGCTATAATTAAATCTGCATTAGAAATTGCTAAATTAGCTTCAGTAGTTCCATGCATTCCTAACATTCCTAGACCTAACTCATCTCTTTCATCAAAGGAGCCTAAGCCTGTTAAGGTAGTTGTTACAGGAATAGTAGCACCCTTAGCTAATTGGCGTAACTCATTACTTGCTCCTGAAATAATTACTCCTCCACCTGCATAAATCAAAGGTTTTTTAGCATTATTAATATCTCTTGCTGCTTCTTTTATTTGACAAGGGTGTCCATCATAGTTCGGTTTATAACCTGGCAAATTCACTTCTTTAGGATAACTAAATTCAGTTTTATCAGTTAGAACATCTTTAGGAATATCAATTAAAACAGGACCTGGTCTACCTGTTTTAGCAATATGAAAAGCTTCTTTAATAATTCTTGGTAAATCTTTAACATCCTGAACTAAGTAATTATGTTTAGTAATTGGTGTTGTTATGCCGGTAATATCTGCCTCTTGAAAAGCATCTGTACCAAGCATCGCCCTTGGAACTTGCCCTGTAAAAGCAATAACTGGAACAGAATCCATATATGCTGTAGCTAAACCAGTTACTAAATTCGTTCCCCCAGGACCAGAAGTTGCAATACAAACTCCAACCTTTCCAGTAGAACGAGCATAACCATCAGCAGCATGAATTCCACCTTGTTCATGATGTGGCATTATATGTTCAAATTCAGCATCATATAATATATCATAAATAGGTAAAACTGCTCCTCCAGGATAACCAAAAACAACTTCAACATCTTCACAATAAAGTGACTCCACAAAAATTTCAGCACCACTCAATATTGCCATCTAAATCACTCCTCTCTCTTTACTTCTCTACTACTTAGGCGATAAAAAAACTCCAAATATAATAGCTCAGAGTTAAAATAAAGAAACCTTAAGATTCAGCAAAACAAATATAACTTATCCTGAGAGCATTATTTTATTTACTCCCCACTATTAATCTACTCTTACTATTATGCTTCTGCTTTTATCAACTACTCATTATTTTATTATTAACTTATTAAATTAATATAAAAAAACCTCTCATCTCAATCAACAGACTAACTCCATTAATTGGGACGAGAGGTCTTCCTCACGTGGTACCACCCTAGTTTTTGCTATTACCTCACAGTAATAGCCTCATTAAGTACTCACATACCTAGATAAAGTATGCTCTATACTCTAGCACATGATAACGGATGCTATTTTCCTAAGCTCTTCACTTAGGAGACCGGCATAACCTACTTGAACTTCAGCCTGCAGCTCTAAGGAGATCTTCAATAATTAATTTCATCGCTGGCTTTCACCATCTCCAGCTCGCTGTTGATAAAATTGAATTATTTACTCTTCCCTTTCTTCGCCTTTAAATAAATCTTTAATTCCTGTTATTAAGTATAGAACATATTCTATACTTTGTCAAGAACTTTTTAAAGACTCCTTCGGTTACACAGTTTAAGGGTGAGAGAAATAACGGATCTGGATCTCGGTTCTCAGCTATTCCGATTCTCTGTAATCCAATCAGATTATTTCAGTCCCTATCATCACTTTTCGCTTTATTTATATTTATAATAGTATACGAAATATTTAAAGCAATGTCAAGGATTATTTTTTTATTTTAAGCAGTTTTATTGTTAACCTTAAAATAAACCCATTGACAATCACCGGGTTATTTATTATAATACTAATCATAATAAACAATCTGTGAAATTGTTCACTGTCAGTTAAGACAACTTAAACTCTTACCCCAAAAGATTGAGACAAGTTAAGCCTAACAAACAACAAACCTATTTCAAATTAATTATAAAGGAGGAATTTAAATGAAAAATAGTAAATTAACTATTCAAGATTTAACTTACTCAGCGCTATTTGCTGCTTTACTGGCTAGTGTAGCATACTTAGTCATTCCGTTACCTTTTAGTCCTACTCCGATCACATTACAAACGCTTGTTGTGATGTTGGCTGGAGCTATACTATCAACTAAACAAGCTGGATTAAGTATACTTATCTTTTTATTAATAGGCTTTAGTGGCGCACCAGTCTTTTCAGGAGGTAGTGCAGGAATTGGAGTTTTAGCAGAGCCTACAGGTGGTTATTTAGTTGCCTATCCCTTAGGAGCAATCCTTATTAATTTATTAGCTAAAAAAGATAGTTACTATCAGACTGCTTTAGCTATGGTCTTAGGAGGAGTTGTAGTCATTCATCTGTTTGGAGTAATTTGGATGAGTTTTGTTACAGAGATGAACTTAACAGAAGCTGTTATTGCTGGTAGTCTTCCTTTTATTCCTGGAGATCTAATTAAAGCAGCAGTGGCTACTCCGCTCAGTCGCAAAATTAATAATCACTTAGCAGCTAGAAAATAAAATTCTCTAAAGATAACTTTAGGTTAAGGTTAAGCACACCAAAGAAAGGAAGGGGTTTAATTAAACCCCTTCCTTTCTTTAATAATTAATTAATAACTAGTTACTAATCACTATTATTCAAGAACAGCCCCTGTACTAGCTGAACTGACTAATTTGGCATAGCGAGATAAGTAACCAGTCTTAATCTTTGGTTCTGGTGCTTCCCAGTTTGCTAATCGCTCTTCAATCTCTGCAGCACTTAGTTTAACATTCAATTTTCCATGAGGAATATCGATCTCAATGATATCTCCTTCTTCAACAGCAGCAATTGGCCCACCTTCCATTGCTTCTGGTGAAATATGACCAATTGAAGCACCTCGTGTCGCTCCAGAGAAACGACCATCAGTAATTAATGCTACTTCTTTATCTAAGCCAACACCTGCTACAGCAGATGTTGGAGTTAACATCTCTCGCATTCCTGGACCACCTTTTGGCCCTTCATACTTGATCACTACTACATCCCCAGCTTTGATCTCACCTGCATGGATTGCTGCTACTGATTCTTCTTCAGAACTGAAGACTCGAGCTGGTCCTTGATGGACTAACATCTCCTCTGCTACTGCTGCCTGCTTAACAACAGCTCCATCAGGAGCAATATTTCCAGACAACACAGCTAAGCCACCTGTTTGATGATAAGCAGTAGTAAAGTCTCTAATCACATCATCATTTAAGACTTCTACCCCTGCTAAATTCTCTTCAATTGTTTGTCCAGTAGCTGTGATTAAATCTTCCTTAAGCAAGCCATTATCACTTAACACCTTCATTACAGCTGGAATTCCCCCTGCTCGATCCAAATCTTGAATATGATGCTTCCCAGCTGGGCTCAAACTACATAAATGTGGTACTTCTTCCTTGAATTGATTAATCAACTCTATATCTAAATCAATTCCTACTTCATATGCAATAGCTGGCAGGTGTAATGCTGTATTAGTAGAACAACCTAAAGCCATATCAACCTTTAAAGCATTATCAAAAGCTGATTCAGTTAAAATATCTAACGGCTTAATCTTCTTTTCAAAAAGTTCCATCACCTGTTGACCCGCCTGTTTAGCTAATCGTACTCGCTCTGCATAGACAGCAGGGATTGTCCCATTACCTGGTAAACCCATTCCTAAGACTTCTGTTAGACAGTTCATTGAGTTAGCAGTAAACATTCCTGCACAAGATCCACAGCTTGGACAGGCACTATTTTCAATCTCTAATAATTCTTCGTCAGACATTTGATCTGTTTTAACTGCTGCTACCCCTTCAAAGACAGTCTTTAAATCTATATTTTCTCCTTGATGATAGCCTGCTAGCATTGGCCCGCCACTAACAACTACTGTAGGGATATTCAATCTAGCTGCTGCCATCAACATACCTGGCACAATCTTATCACAATTAGGAATTAATACTAATCCATCTAATGCATGAGCTTTGGTCATAGTTTCTACAGAATCAGCAATCAACTCTCTACTAGCTAATGAATAATGCATCCCTTGATGTCCCATCGCTATGCCATCACAGACACCAATCGAACCAAATTCTAAAGGGGTTCCTCCGGCAATCCTAATTCCATCCTTAACACCTTGAGCAATCTTATCTAAATGAACATGACCAGGAATCAACTCATTAACTGAGTTACAGACTCCAATCAATGGCTTTTCTAACTCTCCATCTGTCAATCCCATTGCTTTAAATAATGATCTCTGTGGTGCACTATCAACTTTTTTAGTTACCTTCTCACTTCTCATTTTTCTCCTCCTCTGTAACTACTTTATAATTTATAAAATCATAAAACTAATACTGTCCAGTTGTTATTAATTTTAAATATATTCTAACAAAAATCAAACTAATAAGCAATATTCTTTTTTAAGAGAAGTATTTCTAAAAATATACAGGAAATTTATTACATTTGTTTAATAAATAATTATAGTACTCATAATATGGAGGTTTATTATGCAAAAAATAGAAAGTAATAATTTAACCTTAATAGACTTAGTCAAAGCACAATCGATCTGGTATTTAATTAATTTTTTAATTATATTCTTCCACACTTACAGTTCCCCTGATCAATTACCCTATATGGAAGAAATATATTTTTTGCTCTTTAGCATCATTGGACAAAGTTTATTTGTCTCTTGTTTATTATACTGGGCTACAATGATTTATGAATTATCCTTTATGGAACTAGGCATTAACTTTGAAAACTTTTTGACCAACCTAAAACTTGGATTAAAGGTAAGCCATCCATTTTTAATTGGAATAATTATTATTCATTTAATCTTAACTACAGAACAGATTACTCCCTTAATTATAGTCACCGATTTAGATCAACTAGCTTTAAGTATGCTTTATTTTTTAGTGCTTTTTATTGGTTATTTATTTCCTGCCTTTAGTAAGGAGTTATTTTATAGAGGTTTTATTTATTATCAACTTAAAAGGGCTTATGGTCTTAGATTGGGTTTCATAATTAGTCTAATTTACTATACAATCAGCTATTTGGATTTTAGATTAAGCAGTTTATTACTCCATTTTATAATGGGAGTAATTACTACTTACCTCTGCCACAAAACAGATTCTTTAATAGCAGCAGTAATCTTTCGCTCTACATATCAAGCCAGCTTAACCCTTTACTTGTTTTCATTCTCCAACTGGCAATTTTGAACTATAACTTGATTTTAATTTTTGTTTCACATTTTGGGCAAGCTTTATCTACTAAATCAAGCTTTACTTGACTGTAGCTTCGTTTAATAACTGGATATTCGCAGTCAGGACAATAAGTAGTCTGATAATTATTATTAGAAATATTTCCTAAGTAAACATAATTTAACTGCTCTTCTGCTATATTTTTTGCTTGTAATAGTTTTTCTAGTGAAGTAGGTTCCTTATTTAATTGATAACGAGGAAAATAACGAGCAAAGTGAATAGGAATCTGATGATCAAAGCTTGCTATCCAGTCAACTAATTGCTTAATTTCCTCTTCAGAATCATTTAATTCAGGAATTAACAAAGTAGTAAGCTCTAATAACGTAGTTTGGTAGGCTAACTCAATTGTTTTTTTAATTGGAGTTAATTTTCCTGCACAGATTTGCTGATAAAATTCATCAGTAAAAGACTTTAAATCGAGATTAATAGCATCAATATATGGCAAAAGTTTTTGTAAAGGCTGTGGGTTGATCATTCCATTAGTAATTAAAACATTCATTAACCCTTCTTCATGGGCCAACTTTGCCGTTTCTAGAACATATTCATACCAGACCAATGGCTCTGAATAAGTGTAAGCCAGCCCGATTGAATCTTTAGCTATAGCCAATTCAACAGCTTGACGAGGAGAAAGTTGTTCAGTTGGTGTATTGGGCTGGTGTGCAATTCTATAATTTTGACAAAATTTACATTTCAAATTACAACCTACCATCCCTAAAGAAAGAATCTGGCTCCCAGGGTAAAAATGAAATAATGGCTTTTTCTCAATCGGATCCATAGCCACAGCACTAACCTGCTGATAAGTAGTGGCTCTTAGTTTACCTTCCTTGACTTCTCTGACCTGACACTTCCCATGTTCCCCTTCTGTTAACAAGCAAGCATGAGGACAAAGTTGGCACCTAAATTCATCATCTTCCTGCTGATAATATAATGCTTCTTTCACTTTGGCCCACCACCCTTTAAAAATTTACAATTGACAGTTAAATTCCAAAACCAAAAACTTTAAAAACAAATGAATTATAATTCAAAATCAAAACTTTTCAAAAATAGCCGCCTCATAATTAATAATTGTTAACCAAAATTTCAAAATTATAATTCTTTAAGTTTTAGTTTTTTAACTATTAGTTATTCACTATTTACTATTAATTGCCCTTTAAGTGTTTCTTGTTACTGTAAAACGCATCAATTCAATATCAGTTTCATTAAGAGAAATTCCAGCCTTTCGCTTAGCAATCTCAACCTGTTTAGTAGCAGTATCAACCCCTTCTAAATCAGGCAATAATAGACCAGTTTGATTGCCTTGCTTCACAATCACCCCATACTTTTTAGGGTCAAGCTGTTGGATACTCTCTACCTTTTCTGGTTCTCCTAATATATCTACTGAATAAGTCAATTCCTCTAATTCATTTAAATTGACAACTTCAAAACGCGGATCTTTAAAAGCAGCACTTAAAGCATTTTTAATAACTTCTTCTGCTATATTAGCTTGAGTTGGTTTGGTAGTTCCTATACATCCCCGCAGTTGCCCATCTTTTTTAATTGATACAAAAACACCTGCTTGTTTGGCTAACCTTGGATCTAAATCAACTGGTGGATCAATCACTTCTTTATTTTTAGCATACTCTTGTACCGCTTGCCGGGCCAACCTGACTACTTCACTTTCATTTTCTCTAATTTCGTCTAATTTTGCCTTTTTATTAGCAAAAATCTGCTCTAGCAGACTACCCCCTTCTTCTTTTCCTTGCACGCGATAGCTAGCTACTGCATAGCCAACCCCAAAGGGCCCTTGATAGGACAACACTCCTCCCTCTACATTCAATCCATCAATAGTACCTAACATCATAATTAATGGTCTTAAGCCACATTCCCCTGCTTTTTCAATCAAAGAAGAATCAAGATTAAATACTTCCTCAACTTCCAAATCATCTAAGTACTCAACTACTGCTTCATCGAATTCTCTGCCATGTGGATTAAATCCTGCCGGGGCATCCGCTGTTAATCTATGAGATAGATCACCACTAGCAATTACAGCTACTTTATAACCAGATTTTTGGGCAACAATCTGAATTATCTTCCCAAATTTATATAGCTCTTCATACGATAACATCCCCATCGTAATTGGTACTAAAGGCAATTCAATTCCAGCTTCTTCTAAATAATAGAGCGGAACTAATACTCCATGATCTAACTTTAGATCAACATCAAGCTTCTCAGCAGTAGCCTGATCGATTCTAGCTACTGTAATACCTGTCTTCTTAGTTGCTTTAATGATTTCTGTTGTGAATTCTTCCTCTAAAAAATAATTAAACTTCAAATCCCGATGACCAAATTGTGCAAAGTCACCTATTAAGTCTTGATCACTCAAGATACTGATTGCATCCCTAAAAACTGGTCCATGAGGACTAATAGTGATAATCAAATCTGGATCTGACTCTTTAACCTGCTGAGCAAATTGCTGCATACTTTCTTTTGTTTCTTCAATCTCTTCTAAACTATTAAGACCTATTTCAGGCACTAAAATTGGAGGATGGGGTGCCAATCCAGCCAAAACAGTCCCAGTCATCTTATCACTCCTTCTTTAATAATTATTACTTTAATATTACTTCCTATTCGTTTTTCGGTGAACACAGAGGAGTACCACTACTTTAAAAATTTTAATTCTCACCTTAAATTAGCATCTATTATTTTTCCCTTTTTTTTAATTATTCATTATTCAATACTCTTATTAACTACCAATATATCTAGGCATAAGAAAAAGGAAGAGCAGACCCCTTCCTTATATAACTAAAATTATCTTTTTGAGAATTGTGGTGATTTACGTGCTTTCTTACGTCCATACTTTTTACGTTCTTTCATTCTTGGATCTCTAGTTAAGAAACCATGCTTTTTAAGTGCATCACGATAGTCACCTTCAGTTTCTAACAATGCACGAGCAATTCCATGACGAATAGCTCCAGCCTGACCTGAAGTTCCGCCACCTTCAGCTTTAACAATTATATCAAAATCACCTAAAGTTCCAGTTGCTTCTAATGGTTGCTTTACAATTTGCTCTAATACATCTCTACCAAAGTATTCAGATAAAGGTTTATTGTTAACAATAATTTTACCATCACCAGGGATCAATCTAACACGTGCAGTTGAAGTCTTTCTTCGTCCAGTTCCTAAATATTCAACCTCTGCTGCCATAAAAAATTCCTCCTTCCAGTATTATATTTCTAATTCTTTAGGTTGTTGAGCTTGATGTGGATGTTCAGTTCCAGCATAAACTTTTAATTTCTTTAACATTTTACGTCCTAGTCTATTTTTAGGTAACATTCCTTTTACAGCATGCTCTATTACCAATTCTGGTTTCTTTTTTAATAATTCACCATATGGTGTAGACTTCAATCCACCAGGATATCTAGAATGCTTATGATATAATTTTTGTTCTAGTTTATTACCAGTCAAATGAACTTGCTCAGCATTGATTACAATTACATAATCTCCAGTATCAACATGTGGTGTATAAATTGGCTTATGCTTCCCTCGTAAAACTTTTGCAATTTCTGAAGCAGCTCGACCTAAAGTCTTACCCTTAAGATCTACAATATGCCATTCTCTATCAATTTCTTCTGGTTTTGCCATATATGTGCTCATAAATTTCCCTCCTTACAACTTAATTTATTTATCTATTATTAAGAACTGACCGGGGCGTCAGTGGTAAATCTCAGACATATACACATCTATTTTATTACACCAAACGATTACTGTCAAGAATTTTTAATAGTTAATAATTTACTTTAATTAATGATAGTCCACAAGCAGGAGCAGTAGGACCCGCAAAACTACGATCTTGAGCTAATAATACTTCTTCTACCCAGGTTGATTTCTTTTTACCCTTAGCAACTTCAACTAAAGTACCAACAATAATCCTTACCATATTATATAAAAATCCACTTCCTTTAATAGCTATAGTTATTAAAGGCTCAGTTGAATTAACACTAATCTCTAACTCATAAATTTGACGAACTGAACTTCTAGCACTACAGCCTGCAGCTTGAAAAGAAGAAAAATCATATTCCCCTACTAAGTACTGTGCCCCTTCTCTCATTGCCTTTAAATCCAATTTATGACTAATATGATAGGTATAATTCCGTAAAAATGGAGAAGGAAACTCTCGATTATAAATTTGATAATGATATAATTTTCCTATACTATCATATCTAGCATGAAATTTAGAACCAACCTCATGAGCATTGATTACTACAATATCAGCAGGTAATTTAGTATTTAATGCCAAAGCAAAGCGATCAGTTGGAATTGAAGATTCAATTTGACAATTAAACACTTGGCTTTGAGCATGAACTTTAGCATCAGTCCTACTAGCACCAATAATCTCAACTTCTTTTTTAATCAACTGTTGTAATGCCTTCTCTATCTCTCCTTGAATAGTTACTGCATTATCTTGGCGCTGAAACCCATGATAACTTGTACCATCATAAGCAACAGTACATTTTAAATTTCGCATACCTTCCACTCCATTATAATAAGATTGCTACTAACCCTAAATAAATCAAGCTGGTTGCCATTATCAAATAATCTCTTGTAGCTAACATTAATACATTCATCCTTGTTCTATTTTCTCCCCCACGATAACATCTTGATTCCATAGCTAAAGCTAAATCATCAGCCCTTCGAAAAGCATTAATAAATAAAGGAACAAGTAGTGGAATTAAACTTTTAGCCTTTTTAATTAAATTACCACTTTCAAAATCAGCTCCTCTAGCTTTTTGAGCATTCATTATTTTTTGTGCTTCCTCTAATAAAGTAGGAATAAATCTCAAAGCAATAGTCATCATCATTGCTAATTCATGAGCAGGCACTCCAATTCTTTTAAAAGGGTTTAATAACCTTTCCAATCCATCAGTTAATTCTAAAGGAGAAGTCGTTAAAGTCAGTAATGAAGTAAATGTAATTAAAAAGATTAAACGTAAGGCCATAAATAATCCCAACCTCAACCCTTCTTCTTCAATCCTTAAAAATCTCCACTGCCATAATACATCTCCACCCCTAGTCATAAACAAGTGGATTACTAAGGTAAATAAAATAATAAATGTCAAAGGTTTGATACTCTTTATAATTCGTTTCAAATTAATTTTAGCCATCATAGTTGCTAAGTAAATAAAACCAGCCAAAATAAAATAACCACTAAAAGTATTAATTAAAAATACCGTAGTAATAAAGAACATTACAACTAAAATTTTAGTTCTTGGATCAGATTTATGAACTACTGAATCTCTTTCAATATACTGACCAATCATAATCTCATCTAACATTATTTTACCCTCGCATTAACTTTAATATTTCTTGTTTAGCTTCTTCAATAGTAAAGATATCAGTAGCTATCATATTATCTTTATTTTTTAATTTCATTAATACTTCTGTAATTTGTGGTACTCCCAAGCCAATCTCTTGTAAAAATTCTTGCTGCTGAAATACTTCTGCTGACGTTCCATCTAGGACTAACTTCCCTTCATCTAAAACTAAAATTCTATCGGCTAAACGTGCAACCTCTTCCATTCTATGGGAAATTAAAATAATCGTCAACGAAGTTTTTTGTTGTAAATTAACAATTTCAGCTATTATTTCCTGCCTGGTTTTGGGATCCAATCCAGCTGTTGGTTCATCTAAAATTAAAACTTCTGGCTCCATAGCTAATACACCAGCAATAGCTACTCTCCTTTGTTGTCCACCAGATAACTTAAAAGGAGATCTATCTTTAAAAGTTTCATAATCTAAGTTTACTACCTCTAAAGCATTTTTTACCCGCTGTTCAACTTCTTGTTCAGTTAACCCTAAATTTTTAGGACCAAAAGCTATATCAGCAAAGACTGTTTCTTCAAATAACTGATGTTCAGGATACTGAAAAACAAGACCCACTTTTTGCCTGACCTCTTTTAAGTTCTTGGTTTTTGTAATATCCTGATCATCAATAATAATTTGACCTGTAGTAGGCTTAATCAAGCCATTTAAGGTTTGAACAAGAGTCGATTTACCTGAACCAGTATGTCCTATCAAACCAACAAATTGCCCACGTTCAATCATGAAATTTATATCCTGTAAAGAATAATCAGTAACGCTTGACTCTAAATCATAATTATGACTTAAATTTTTGACTTCAAGTAACATAACTTTTCCACCAACTCATCTACATTAAAAATATCAGGAGAGACATCTAAGCCTGCCTGAGATAACCGAAAAGCCAATTCAGTTAATTGCGGAACATCTAGATGGTATTTTTTAATCTCATCTACTTGGCTAAATATTTCTTGAGGAGTACCTTCTAAAACAATCTTCCCTTGATCCATCACAATAATTCTATCTGCTAATAATGCTTCCGTCATAAAATGAGTAATATGAACGACTGCCATCCCTAACTCTTGATTCAACTCTTGTACGGTTGTCATTACATCTTTTCTACCAACTGGATCTAGCATAGCAGTTGGTTCATCTAGTACTAAACATTTAGGATGCATTGCTAAGATACCGGCAATAGCTATCCTCTGTTTTTGTCCGCCCGATAAATTATGTGGAGCATTACGCCTAAATTTATCCATCCCAACTACTTCTAGTGCTTCTTCAACTCTTTTTTTAATCACTGCTGATTCTAATCCTAGGTTTTCTGGGCCAAAAGCTATATCTTCTTCTACAATATTAGCTACTAGCTGATTATCAGGATTTTGAAAAACCATTCCTATCTGTCGCCTAATCTCCCAAATATTTTCTTCTCTAGAAGTAGCTTTACCATTGACTAAAACTTCTCCCTCATCTGGTACTAACAGTCCATTTAACATTTTAGCTAAAGTAGATTTTCCTGAACCATTATGACCTACAATAACAACAAACTCTCCAGAATCAACTTTTAAATCGACTCCTTTTAGTATCCAATCCTGATCTTGATTATAACGATAACATAGATCCGCAATCTCAATTAATGGCATCTTCTCACCAACCTAATATAGGAAAAACAGCCATTGATGATACCGGACGAATAAAAAAGAAGAACTTAACGTCCAGTATTATTCAATTTAGATGGCTGCTTAATAATAATTAAACTTATTCTACTAATTCTAAAATAACCATTGATGCTGCATCGCCTCTTCTTGATCCTAATTTCATAATTCGAGTATATCCCCCTTGACGATCAGCAAATCGTGGTGCAATTTCATCAAATAAAGCTTCTACTGCCTCTCTATCCTGAAGTTGGCCCATTACTTGTCTACGAGCATGTTGAGTACCCTTTTTAGCTTTAGTAACTAACTTTTCAGCAAATTTTCTTGCTTCCTTAGCTTTGGGCTCAGTAGTTTCAATCCGTTCATTTTTAAATAAAGCAGTCGCTAGTGAAACTAGTAGAGCTTTACGCGATGAACTTTTACGACTTAATTTTCTTTGAGCCATAACTCATTCCTCCTTCTTCAATTCAATTTTATAACTCAGGCTGCTTTAAAGATAAATCTAATTCAGCTAATTTAGCCTTTATCTCCTGCAATGATTTTTTACCTAAATTTCTAACCTTCATCAAATCATCTTCTGTTATATCAGTTAATTCCTCAACAGTATTAATTCCAGCTCGTTTTAAACAATTAGAAGAACGAACTGATAATTCTAATTCTTCAATTGTAGTTTCTAAGATTTTATCTTTCTCTTCTTCTTCCTTTTCTACCATAATATCTGTATCATTAATTTCCTCACTTAAATTAATGAATAGATCTAGATGTTCCTCAATAACTTTAGCAGCTAAACTAATAGATTCTTCTGGATCGATACTTCCGTCAGTTTTAACTTCCAACATTAATCTATCAAAGTCACTTCTGTTACCTACACGAGCATCCTCTACTTTAAAATTAACTCTTTCAACAGGTGAAAAAGAAGAATCAATAGGTATTACTCCTATTACATGTTCATCATCCTTATTTTCTTCTGCAGTAACATACCCTCGACCCTGCTCCACAGTAGCTTCTAACCTGAAATCCGCCTCATCTGATAGAGTAGCAATATGAAGTTCTGGATTTAAAACTTCTAAATTACCACTTACTTGAAAATCCCCAGCAATAACTTCTCCTTCACCACTTGCTTCTACTCGCAGAGTCTGAGGTTCCTCTTCATCCATATCGATAATTACTTCTTTTAAATTTAAAATAATATCTGTTACATCTTCTACAACTCCTGGAACAGTAGAAAATTCATGACGAACACCTTCTATCTTAATAGAAGTTATTGCAACACCTGGTAAAGATGATAACATAATTCTCCTTAAAGAATTACCTAAGGTAATACCATACCCTCTCTCTAAAGGAGAAACAACAAATTTACCATACTCATCTGTAGATTCAATACGTTCAATTGATGGTTTCTGAATTTCAATCATTAATTTTTAACCCTCCCTTATAATAAACTAAATTTACTACAATTAGCTGAGGGTGATAACTTTTGGGCAGCAAACATAAAAATTCAAACTATTATCTAGAATAAAACTCTACAATCAACTGTTCTTGAATTGGAATATCAATCTCTTCTCGAACAGGCTCAGTTAAAACTTTTCCTTCTTTTTTCTCAAAGTTAACTTGTAACCAAGAAGGAGTTTCCAAGTTAGCATTCATTTCGATATTTTCTTTAATTCGTTTCATATCTTTGCTAGCTTCTTTAACTCCAATTTGATCTCCTTCTTCTACTTGATAAGAAGGAATATCAACCCGACTACCATTAACTTCAATATGTCCATGCCTTACAAGTTGTCTTGCTTCATTTCTTGAAGCAGCAAACCCTAATCTATATACAGCATTATCTAATCTACGCTCTAATATTTTCAAGAAATTTTCACCAGTAATTCCTGGTTTTCTCTCTGCAGTTTCAAAATATCTATTAAATTGATTTTCTAATACTCCATAAACCCTTCTTACTTTCTGCTTCTCTCGCAATTGCAAACCAAATTCAGACGGTTTTCTACGACGCTTCTTACCATGTTCACCAGGTGCATAAGAACGACGTTCAATTGCACATTTGTCAGAATAGCACCTTTCACCTTTCAAGAATAACTTTTCCCCTTGTTGTCGACACTGTCGACAAACTGGACCAGTATATCTTGCCATATTTATATACACCTCCACAATTATATTTAAAACTATAAATTATACTCTACGACGTTTTGGTGGTCGACAACCATTATGCGGAATAGGAGTTACATCTTTAATCAAAGTTACTTCTATTCCAGTTGCTTGTAAAGCACGAATAGCCGCTTCACGACCAGCACCAGGCCCTTTAACAAATACTTCAACTTCTTTTAAACCATATCCTTGTGCTTCTTTTGCTGCATTATCAGCAGCCATTTGAGCAGCATAAGGAGTACTCTTTCTTGAACCTTCAAATCCTAAGTTACCTGCACTTGACCATGCAATTGTATTTCCTTTTCTATCAGTCAAGGTAACAATTGTATTATTAAAAGTAGATCTAATATGTGCTTGACCTTTTTCTACTCTTAATTTCTTCTTCTTATTCTTTCGACGTGCCATATTATCCCCCCTTGCATAAATTAAATTCTAAATTACTTAGCTTTACTTACTCCTACAGTCTTTTTAGGTCCTTTTCTAGTCCGTGCATTAGTCTGAGTTCTTTGTCCTCTAACTGGAAGACCACGCTTATGCCTTAACCCTCTATAAGAACCGATATCTTTTAAACGCTTAATATTGCCTCTTACTTCACGACGTAATTCTCCCTCTACAAGATACTCTTCATCAATCACTTTACGTAACTTAGCTACTTCACCTTCAGTCAAGTCACGTACTCTTGTATCAGAATCAATACCAGCTGTATCTAAAATCTTTTGGGCCGTTGATCTGCCAATACCATAAATATAGGTCAATCCAATTTCAACCCGTTTATTCCGCGGTAAATCAACACCTTCAATCCGTGCCATAACTATAACACCTCCTAATTAGTTATTAATAATTTATCCTTGTCGTTGTTTGTGCTTAGGATTTTCACAAATAACATAAACCCTTCCTTTACGACGAACAACTTTACATTTATCACAAATAGGTTTTACTGATGGTCGAACTTTCAATTCTAACCCTCCTTCTATCTAGCTTAAATATAATTTAAGATTTATGACGATAAGTAATTCGGCCTCGACTTAAATCATAAGGTGATAACTCAACTGTTACCTTATCCCCTGGTAAAATTCGAATAAAATTCATTCTCATCTTTCCAGAAACATGTGCTAATACCTTATGACCATTCTCTAATTCAACCCTAAACTTTGCATTAGGTAACGGTTCAACCACAGTACCTTCTACTTCAATCGGCTCTTCTTTTGCCATTGACTATCCTTAACCCCCTCTAATGAATTTAACATAAACTCATTTTATCACTTCAATATACTATTATATCACACAATAGATATTTTATGCAATTAAGCCTTAGTTAAAATTCGAAACCCTGACTCAGTAACAGCAACAGTATGTTCAAAATGAGCAGATAATTCACCATCACAAGTTACAACAGTCCAACCATCATCTAAAGTTTCTACTTCATAACCTCCAGCATTAATCATTGGCTCAATTGCTAAAACCATACCTTTTTTCAACCTTGGCCCTCGACCAGGTTTTCCAAAATTAGGAACTTGAGGATCTTCATGCATGTTCCGTCCAATCCCATGACCAACAAATCTGCGTACTACAGAATAACCTGCCTGTTCTGCATGCTGTTGTACTGCATTAGAAATATCTGAGATTCTATTATCCACCTTTACCTGCTCAATTCCCTTAAATAGAGATTCTTCAGTTACAGACAATAATCTTTCTGCTTCTTCAGAAATTTGACCAACTGGCAATGTTCGGGCAGCATCCCCATAATATCCATCAACAATAGCTCCAATATCAAGACCTATAATATCACCCGTCTCAAGACCACGTGAACTTGGAATACCATGAACAACCTGTTCATTAATAGCAATACAAACAGTACTCGGAAAGCCTTGATAGCCTTTAAAAGCAGGTTTAGCTCCTTGAGAACGAATAAACTCTTCTGCTATTTGATCAATTTCTTGAGTAGTAATCCCAGGTGCAATCTTTTCAGCCAATAGAGCATGAGTTTGAGCTACAATCTGACCAGCTTTCCTCATGATTTCTATCTCACGGGCAGATTTTCTAATAATCATCTACTCCATTGCCTCTAACTCTTGTTTAATCCTTACAAAGACTTGCTCAGGAGTTGTTTCTCCATCAATTACACGTAGCAGATCGCGTTCTTGATAATATTCAATTAAAGGAGAAGTCTGATCTGAATAAACAACCAGACGTTCTTTAATCGTCTCTGGATTGTCATCATCACGTTGATATACTTCCCCATCACATTCATCACAAACTCCCGCCTCTTCTGGTGGGCTAAATTCAACATGAAAACTTGCTCCACATTCAGAACAAACTCGTCTTCCAGATAAACGCTTAATAACTTCTTCATCACTAACGTCAATGTTAACTGCAGCATCTAAAGCAAGTTCTAAACTCTCTAAAATATCGGTCAATGCATTAGCTTGATTTACAGTTCGAGGAAACCCATCTAGAATAAATCCTTGTTGACAGTCATCTCTAGATAGTCTTTCTTCAACCATTCCAATAGTTACTTCATCAGGCACTAATTTTCCTTGCTCAATATATTCTTTGGCTTTTTTTCCTAAAGGAGTTTCATTTTTAATTGCCTCTCGAAAGATGTCTCCAGTAGCAATATGAGGAATAGAATACATCTTTGCCAATCTTTTCGCTTGTGTTCCTTTACCTGCTCCTGGCGGGCCAACTAATAACAAATACATACTTTATCACTCCTTAAAGTTATTTCATAAAACCTTCATAATGCCTTGCTAGCAACTGAGTTTCAACTTGTTTCATTGTTTGTAGAGTAACACCAATTACAATCAACAAGGCAGTTCCACCAAATCTTGCTTCAATACCTGTTAATACAATAATGAAATCTGGTATGACAGCAACTATTGCCAAGAAAATTGCACCGACTAAAGTAATTCGAGTTAAAACTTTATCTAAATACTGGGCAGTTGGTCGTCCCGGACGACGTCCAGGAATAAATCCACCGCGCTTTTTCATATTATCTGCTACTTCAATTGGATTAAAACTGATTGCCGTATAAAAGTAAGTAAAGAAGATAATTAATACAGCATATATAATAGTGTATAACCAAGAACCTGGACTTAGAAGCCTTGCTATTGCTCCTGCCCAATCTTGTTGAATAAATTGAGCGATAGTAGCTGGAAATAGTAATACTGAGGAAGCAAAAATTACTGGCATTACCCCAGCTTGATTAATCTTCATTGGGATATGAGTTGATTGTCCTCCATATACTTTACGTCCTACTACACGCTTAGAATATTGAACTGGAATCTTTCTTTGACCTTCATGAATATAAACAATCGCTCCAATTACGATTACTGCAATCACTAAAAATAGTGCTAGATTGAAAATATTAATCGTTCCTGCTCTTAACTCCCTAAATGTAGTAGCAACTCCTCCAGGAAATCTAGATAATATTGAAACAGTAATCAAAATTGAAATCCCATTCCCAATTCCATACTCTGTTATCTGTTCTCCAAGCCACATCAAAAATACAGTTCCGGCTGTTAAAGTAATAACTATTGTAAATAAATTGAAAAAATTAGGATTAGCTATAGCATCTGCATTTCTAATCATGAATGTAATACCAATACTCTGGATTATTCCTAATACAACGGTAGCATATCGCGTATATTGCATAATTATCTTTTGACCTTCTTGACCTTGCTTAGAAAGCTCTTCTAACTTAGGAATAACAACAGTTAATAATTGCATAATGATAGACGCAGTAATATAAGGGCTGATACTTAAAGCAAAAATAGTGAAATTAGATAGAGCCCCTCCAGCAAACATATCAAGAAATCCTAATACCCCTTCACCACGAAATAAATTTTGTAATACCTGGGGATCAATGCCTGGAACTGGAATTTGGGCTCCAATTCGATAAACAGCAACCATTGCTAACATAAATAGAATTTTGCCTCTCAATTCTTTAACTTCAAATGCACTACCTAGAGCTGATAACATTTATTATATCACCTCTGCCTTTCCTTCAGCAGCCTCTATCTTCTCAACTGCGGATTTACTGAACTTATTAGCTTTAACAGTCAGGCTTTTCTCCAACTTACCGCCACCCAAGATTTTAACTCCATCTTTTACCTTGTCAATTAGTCCTACTTCCTGTAATTTCTCAATTGTAACTTCAGAACCATCATCAAATTTATTAAGTTCCTCAACATTTACAATTGCAAATTCCTTCTTGAATTTAGCATTAGAGAAACCATGTTTGGGAAGTCTCTTAAATAAAGGAGTCTGACCTCCTTCAAAAGCAACTCTTACTCCACCACCTGAACGAGCATTTTGTCCTTTATGACCTCGACCAGAAGTCTTTCCTTTACCTGAACCAATACCTCTTCCTACTCTCTTTTTCTTACTTTTAGATCCTTCAGCTGGCTTTAATTCATGTAATTTCATCATCTTCACCCCCTTATCATTAACTCCTATCTTTTAATTAACCTAATAATTCTTCTACAGTTTTTCCTCTTAACTGAGCAACTTTTTCGGCATCTTTTAAACTATTTAACCCTTGAATCGTTGCTTTAACCATATTGATTGGGTTATCTGTTCCTAATGATTTAGTTAAAATATCCTTAATTCCTGCTAATTCAATTACAGCACGAACAGCTCCTCCTGCAATTACTCCAGTACCTTCTGCTGCTGGTTTTAGTAAAACTCTTCCAGCACCAAAAACTCCAGTGATCTCATGAGGAATTGTAGTATCTTTTAAAGTTACCTTAACTAAATTCTTCTTAGCAGTATCAATTCCTTTATGAATAGAGTCAGGAACCTCATTTGCTTTTCCAATAGCAGCGCCAACATGTCCATTACCATCACCAACAACTACTAAAGCACTAAAACTAAATCGGCGCCCACCTTTAACTACTTTAGATACGCGGCTAATATTAACAACACGTTCACTTAAATCTAATTTTTCAGGATCAATATTTTTATTCATCATTTTCCCTCCTTTTCATCATAGACTACTAGAATTTTAGTCCGTTTTCTCTTGCTGCTTCTGCTAAAGCTTTAACTCGACCATGATAATCATTTCCGCCACGATCAAAAATAACCTTATTAATTCCTTTATCTAAAGCTCGCTCAGCAATATATTCTCCAACAATTTTAGCTGCTTCTTTATTACCACCATTTTCAATTTCAACTTTAATTTCAGTATCAACAGTGGAGGCAGAAGCTAATGTTTCACCAGCAAAATCATCAATCACCTGAGCATAGATATTATTCAAACTTCTATATACACTCAACCGAGGTCGATCTGGTCTACCTTTTACTTTATTACGCACTCGCTGATGTCGTCTTCTTTTAGCTTCACGCTTGCTTAACTTCCCCATTATTTCCCCTCCTTTATTCAACTAATTACTAGCACTGGCGTTAATCTCAAATCAATAACAACTATTAACCAGTTTTACCTTCTTTTCTTCTAATATGCTCATCAACATACTTAATTCCTTTTCCATTATAAGGTTCAGGTTTTCTAACTGCTCGAATATTGGAAGCTACTTGTCCAACTAACTGTTTATCGCTTCCTTTAACAATGATTTTATTACCATCAACCTCAAATGCTATCCCTTCTTTAGGTTCAATAGTTACTGGATGAGAATACCCAACTTGCAACTCTAAATTAGTACCCTTTTTGACTGCTCGATAACCTACACCGTTTAACTCTAATTCTTTTTTGAACCCTTTTGTTACACCTTCAATCATATTTATAATCATGCTTCTTGTCAATCCATGTAATGATTTATCAGATTTAGAATCAGTTGATCTTACTACAGTAACTTGCTTTTCTTCAATCTTAATTTCCATTCTAGGGCTAATTTTCTCTGTTAATTCAGCTTTAGCTCCTTTAACAGTTAAAGCACTATTTTCTAAAGATAATTCTACACCTTCAGGAATCTCTACTGGTACATGACCTATCCGAGACATATTCTTGACACCTCCTTTTGTTCTTAAAAATTACCAAACATAACAGATTACTTCTCCGCCAATCCCCTCTTTACGAGCAGATTTATCAGTCATTACACCATGAGAAGTAGAAATAACAGCAATACCTAATCCACCTAATACTTTTGGAACCTCTTCTTTATTAGCATAAACTCTCAATCCTGGTCTACTAATTCGTTTCAAACCAGTAATAACTTGCTCTCCATTAGCTCCATACTTTAAGAATAAACGTAATTTACCTTGTGGACCAGCATTAATTCTTTTATATCCTTTGATAAATCCCTCTTCAGATAAAACCCGTGCAATTTCCTCTTTAAGATTAGAAGCAGGAATATCTAATTGATCATTTGTAATAGTAACAGCATTTCTAATTCTCGTTAACATATCAGCAATAGGATCAGTCATAAAATTACTTACCTCCTTTCAAATTTACAATTAATTTACCAACTAGCTTTTTTAACACCAGGTAATTTACCCCCATGGGCCAATTCTCTAAAACAGATTCGGCACAACTCAAACTTTCTGAGTACTCCATGTGGTCTTCCACAGCGACGACAGCGTTGCTCTTCACGAGTTGAATACTTAGATTCTCGATTGGCTTTCTCAATTTTTGACTTTTTAGCCACTTTTTCCCCTCCTTAACTATTTTTTAAGTGGTAACTTCATTAGGGTTAATAACTCTTTAGCTTCCTCATCTGTCTCAGCAGTAGTTACAATTACAACATCCATCCCTAAAATCTTATCAATTTCATCAACGTTGATTTCTGGAAAAACAGTATTGTTGCTCAATCCTAAAGAGTAATTTCCCCGTCCATCAAATGATTTTGCAGAAAGACCTCTAAAATCACGCACACGTGGTAAGGCAACGTTAAGTAATTTATATAAAAACTCATGCATTTCTTCACCACGTAAAGTAACTTTGCATCCGACTGGCATACCTGCTCTAATTTTAAAATTAGCAACAGACTTTTTTGCTCGAGTAATTACTGGCTTTTGCCCTGTAATAGTTTCTAAAGAATCAATAGCTTGATCTAATAAATTAGCATCTTCACTTGCTTCTCCAAGTCCCATATTAATAATAACTTTTTCTAATTTAGGAACTTCCATTACATTATCATAATCGAATTTTTCCATTAACGCTGGTATAATATCTTCTCTATATTCTCTCTGTAATACAGACATAGTTTACCTCCTTTCTAACACTTTAATCAATAACTTCATCACATTTTTTACAATATCGTGCTTTTTCTCCATTATCAAAAACTTTCTTTCCAGTTCGTGCAGCTTCACCGCAATACTGGCAGACCAACTGGACATTAGAGCTATGAATTGGCCCTTCTTTTTCTACAATTCCTCCTTGCGGATTATCTTGAGTCGGTTGAGCGTGCTTTTTTATTATATTAATCCCTTTAACAAGAACACGACTTTCTTCGGGAATCACTTTCAAAACTTCTCCTTCTTTTCCTCTATCTTTTCCACTAATAATTTTTACTTTATCGCCTTTTTTTACATGTAATTTAGTTCGAACCATCTAAATTCCCTCCTTTCCTACAATCGATCTATTAAAGAACTTCAGGTGCTAAAGAGATAATTCTTGTAAATTTTCTTTCCCGTAACTCACGTGCAATTGGCCCAAAAATACGAGTTCCTGTTGGCTCATTATCATTCTCAATTATTACTGCAGCATTTTCATCAAAGCTAATATAAGAACCATCATCTCTTCTTACTTCACGTTTAGTTCTTACAATTACTGCTTTAACAACTTCTCCTTTTTTAACCATACCATCAGGAATGGCTTCTTTTACTGTAGCAACAATTATATCTCCTACAGAAGCATAACGTTTTTTAGAACCACCTAAAACCTTAACACATAATAACTCTCTAGCTCCTGAATTATCTGCTACCTTTAATCTAGATTCTGACTGAATCATTCCAACCCCTCCTTTCAATTAAAAACTACTTAGCTTTACGAATAATTTCTTTTAGTTTCCAACTTTTATGTTTACTAATTGGATGAGTTTCTTCGATTTTTACTATATCTCCTTCATTACATGCATTGCTTTCATCATGAACTTTAAATTTAGAAGTTCTTTTTATTACACGTTTATATAAAGAATGTTGTGTCTTTCGTTCAACAGCAACTACAATAGTCTTATCCATTTTATCACTAACTACTTCTCCAATGTTTGTCTTTTTGTTACTCTTTTCTTCCGCCATAATCTCCCTCCTCTCAATTACGCTTGATTAATCTTAAGCTCACGTTCAGTTAGAATCGTTTTTATTCGAGCAATTGTTTTCTTTACTTTGCGGATTCTAATTGGATTATCAAGTTGTGCAGTAGCATTTTGAAATCTCAAATTAAATAACTCTTCTTTAGACTCATCTAGTTTTTTCTCCAATTCCTTATCCGTCAGCTCTCGTAATTCCTTAGCTTTCATTCGCCTCACCGTCCATTTCTTCCCGTTTTACAAATTTAGTATCGATAGGCAGTTTGTGTGACGCTAGTCTCATAGCTTCACGAGCAACCTCTTCTTCTATACCAGAAATTTCAAACATTACCCGACCTGGTTTTACAACAGCAACCCATTTTTCTGGTTCTCCTTTACCACTACCCATTCTAGTTTCAGCAGGCTTGGCAGTTACAGGCTTATTGGGGAAAATGTTAACCCAAACCTTACCTCCACGTTTAATATAACGAGTAATAGCAATTCTAGCTGCCTCAATTTGACGATTAGTAATCCAAACTGGCTCTAGAGCTTGTAAACCATATTCTCCAAAATTAACTTTATTACCTCTTCTTGCTTTCCCTTTTAAACGACCACGATGTTGTTTTCTATGCTTAACACGCTTTGGTATTAACATCAAAATGCCTCCTTTCTAATTATTCTTCATCAATTTCAGGCAAAATTTCACCTTTATAGATCCAAACTTTAACTCCAATCTGTCCATAAGTTGTATCTGCTTCTGTAAAACCGTAATCAATGTCAGCACGTAAAGTATGCAATGGAACACTACCTTCACTATACCCTTCAGTTCGAGCCATATCAGCTCCACCCAATCTTCCAGCACACTCAACTTTAAATCCTTCAACACCTCGTTGTCTCATTCCACGATTAATTGATTGTTTCATTGCTCTTCTAAAAGAAACTCTATTTTCTAGCTGTTGAGCAATATTTTCTGCAACTAATTGGGCATTTTGATCAGGTTTTTTCACTTCTACAACATTAACTTGTACTTTTTTTCCAGTGATATCTTCTAGTTCAGCTCTTAGCTGATCTACTTCAGAACCACCTTTTCCAATTACCATACCCGGTCTAGCAGTATGAACATCTATCTTAATTCTATTAGCAGCTCTTTCTATTACAATTCTTGCAATCCCAGCTTCATACATCTTTGTCTTAATGTGTTCTCTAATTTCTAAATCTTCATGTAATAAATCAGCATACTCATCTTTATCTGCATACCATTTTGCATCCCAGTCTTTAACAACTCCGACTCTTAGACCATGTGGATTTATTTTTTGTCCCATCTAATTATCCCTCCTTTTTTTCTGCCACTTTAAGTGTAACATGGCTTGTTCTCTTATTAATAGGACTCGCTTGTCCCATAGCTCTTGGCTTATATCTCTTCATTGTTGGTCCTTCATCTACATATGCTTCAGATATATATAATTCATCAGCAATCATACCATGATTATTTTCAGCATTAGCAACAGCAGAATTAAGAACTTTTTCTACTATCTTAGATGCTTTCTGTGGTGTATTTCTTAAAATCCCAATTGCTTCACCAATTTTTTTACCCCTTACCAAGTCGACTACTAATCTAGCTTTTCGTGGGGAAATCCGAACACGTTTAGCAGTTGCTCTTGCTTCCATAGTTTAACCCCCTTTATCTTAAAATCTAATTAACTACTTAAGCGATGTAGATCTCTCAGTATGTTGGCTATGAGATCTAAAAGTCCTTGTTGGAGCAAATTCTCCTAACTTATGTCCAACCATCTCTTCAGTAATATATACCGGAACATGCTTCCGTCCATCATAAACAGCAATTGTGTGTCCTAACATCTGTGGAAAGACAGTCGAACTTCTTGACCAAGTCTTAATAACCTTTTTTTCTCCAGCTTCATTCATCTTCTCAATCTTAGCTAATAACTTCTTATCTACGAATGGACCCTTTTTTAATGAACGACCCAATTTATTATGTCCCCCTTTCTAATTACTTTCTCCTTTTCTTCTTAGCATGACGACTTTTAATGATCATCTTATCGGATGATTTAGGTTTACGAGTCTTCTTACCAATAGTAGGCTGTCCCCAAGGCGTTACCGGCTGTCGACCAGCAGGTTTTTTACCTTCTCCACCACCGTGTGGATGGTCATGTGGGTTCATCGCTGTACCTCGAACACTAGGTCTTCTCCCTAACCAACGACTTCTACCAGCCTTACCGATAGTAATGTTTTCATGTTCAATGTTTCCTACTTGACCAATTGTTGCCTTACAGTTAAGATTGATCAATCTTACTTCTCCTGATGGTAGTTGAATATGAGCATACTTACCTTCTTTAGCCATAATTTGAGCTTGAGCACCAGCAGAACGAGCCATCTGAGCTCCTTTTCCAGGTTTCATTTCAATATTATGGACTACAGTACCAACTGGAATGTTTTCCAAGGGCAAAGCATTCCCTACTACAATATCAGCTTCTGAACCAGAAAGGACTTGATCTCCTACTTTTAAACCTTTCGGAGCAATAATATATTTCTTCTCTCCATCAGCATAATGTAACAAAGCAATTCGGGCAGAACGATTAGGATCATATTCAATTGTAGCTACCTCTGCTGGAATCCCATCTTTATCTCTTTTGAAATCAATTATTCTATACATTCTTTTGTGTCCGCCACCACGATGACGAACTGTAATTCGACCATTAGCATTTCGCCCACCAGTCTTCTTTAGCGGCTTAAGTAAAGACTTCTCTGGTTTATCAGTAGTAACTTCTTCAAAACTATCAACCGTCATATATCTACGAGCCGGCGTAGTCGGCTTAAACTTCTTAATTGCCATTCTATTTCCCTCCTCTTCTTAAAAATTAGATACCTTCAAAAATATCAATTCTATTATCTTCAGCTAATTTAACTCTAGCTTTTTTCCATTCAGCTGTTCTTCCTTCATGATAACCCATTCTTCTCTTCTTGCTAGGCATTCGATTAGTAGTTACTTTTTCAACTTTAACATCAAAAATTTCTTCAATTGCTTTCTTTACTTCAGTCTTATTGGCTTTAAGTTGAACTTTAAAAGTATACCAATTCTTTTCTTCCATATCCATCATACTTCTTTCAGAAATATGAGGCGCAATAATAACATCTCTAAGATTTTTCATTAGATCAGCACCTCCTCAACTTGGGCAGTTGCTTTTTCAGTCATTATCAACTTGTCACTATTTAAAACATCATAAACAGTTACCCTATCTGCTGTAACAACTCTTACCCCTGGAATATTCCGAGCAGATTTATATACATTATCATCTCTACCTTCTATTACAATCAATACTTTCTTATCTTTAGCTTCTAAATTATCTAAGACAGATACCATCTGCTTAGTTTTAGGAACTGGAAAATCAAATTCATCAACAACAATTAAATCATCTTCTGCTACTTTTGCAGTCAAAGCTGATTTAACTGCTAATTTCTTTACTTTCTTAGGAATCTTTTTCTTATAGCTACGTGGTTGCGGGCCAAAAGTAGTTCCACCACCAACCCAGATTGGAGAACGAATACTTCCATGACGAGCACGTCCAGTTCCTTTCTGTCTCCATGGCTTACGACCACCACCACTTACTTCTCCTCGTGTCTTCGTTTTAGCCGTTCCAGCTCTCTTAGCAGCTAATTGAGCAGTAACTGCTTGATGAACTACAGACTCATTGATCTCTATATCAAAAATTTGTTCATTTAATTCAACATTACCTGTTTCTTGCCCTTCTACATTATGCACCATTAGCTCTGGCATCTTTTTTCCTCCTTCCTACAAACTTATTTGACAGTTTCTTTAATAGTTAATAACCCTTTTTTTGGCCCAGGTACAGCACCTTTAATTAATAATAAGTTCTTTTCAGAATCAACTTTTACAATATCTAAATTTTGAATAGTAACCTTTTCGCGTCCCATTCTACCTGGCATCTTCTTACCTTTAAATACTCGTGCTGGATCAGAACCAGCACCAATAGCACCTGGCAATCTATAATTTCGTGAACCGTGAGTCTTTGGCCCAGTTCTAAAATTCCATCGCTTTACTGTTCCAGCAAATCCTTTTCCTTTAGAAGTACCTGTTACATCTACTTTATCTCCTGCAGAAAATACATCTACTGTAACTTCATCTCCTGGTTCCAAATCTTTAGCTCCAGTGCTCCTGAACTCTTTTACATACCTTTTAGGATTAATTCCATACTTTTCAAAATGTCCTTTGAGTGGTTTATTCACTCTTATTTCCTTAGCATCTTCAAATCCAAGTTGTACTGAGTTATATCCATCAACCTCTTCACTCTTCTTTTGTACTATAGCACAAGGGCCAGCTTCTACAACAGTAACTGGTACCATTTCTCCTTCTTCAGTAAACACTTGAGTCATACCAACTTTTTTACCTAAAATACCTTTCATCATTTTGCACCTCCTTACCCAACATCTAATTATAATTTAATTTCAATATCAACACCAGCTGGCAAATCTAACCTCATTAAAGAGTCTACAGTCTTAGGTGTTGGTTCTTTAATATCAATTAAGCGTTTATGTGTTCTCATCTCAAATTGCTCTCTAGATTTACTATTTACATGAGGTGAACGCAAAATAGTAAACACCTCTTTTTTAGTAGGCAATGGGACTGGCCCAGAAACTTCAGCACCAGTATTCTTAGCAGTTTCAACAATCTTACTTGCTGAATTATCTAGTAATTGATGTTCATATGCTTTTAATCTAATTCTAATCTTTTCTCTAGCTTGTGCAGCCATATTAATTCCACCTCCAAATAACATTTAGTAAGCAGAAAAAAGATGAGGAGGAAATGTCACTCCTCATTCCCTTTCCTATTTATTTATTCTATAATTTCAGTAACAACTCCAGCACCAACAGTCTTTCCACCTTCTCTAATTGCAAATCGAACTCCTTCATCCATCGCAAT
>NZ_JALKBX010000010.1 GCF_023227745.1 Natroniella acetigena
AGTTATTGTAGATTGTCTTCACAATACTAGGCGATACTTTTCATATCGCAACAGATCACACCATAATTGTAATAAAACTTCACTTCGAATCCCTATAATATCAAAATAAACGCGGATAATTTATAAATAACAAAAACCTCCTTAGCCCAAACCGGCATAAAGGAGGTCAATAAATCCATAGAAAAATTATCTATGTAACTCCATCAACTCCCCTTATTAGCCTCACGGGACTAACTTAAAAGGGACTTTATTATTTAATTTTCTATTAGACATACTCTTTTAAAATAACAAGGTCTCTTCCATCCACTTCCTCTAAATCAACATCGATAACCTCTTGGTTAGAAGTTGGTAGGTTCTTACCAACATAATCAGCTCTAATGGGTAGTTCACGATGCCCCCGGTCAACTAAGATAGCCAACTGAATATTCTTAGGACGTCCTAAGTCCATCAAAGCATCTAAAGCAGAACGAACTGTTCGACCAGTATATAACACATCATCTACTAAAATAATCTTCTTATCTGTAATATCAAAAGGAATTTCAGTCTGATGAACAATTGGTTGATTGGCTATAGTAGTCAAGTCATCTCGATAAAGTGTAATATCTAAAATACCAGTCTGTACCTCTTGTCCTTCAATCTCTTTCAATTTAGCAGCAATTCTATCAGCTAGTGATACTCCTCGAGTCCGAATCCCAATCACTACTATATCATCAAGCCCTTCATTCTTTTCAATAATCTCATGGGAAATTCTCATCAAAGCCCGCCTAATTCCATCCTGATCAATTAATTCCTTTTTCACCCTTAACTCCACTACCATTCCTCCCTCAACCAAATTATTTCAAACAGTTAATCAACAAATTTTAATAATAAAACAAAAAAACTCCTTTTCCAGCAAGGAGTTTGACTAAATTTATTCAAGAACCACTACGTAGATTAATCCCTACCTAGTGACTAAATTCCCCTTACTAGTCTCGCTGAACTAATTTAAAGGTGCTTATATTCACTTTTCATTGGAATTTTATCAGATAAAACTTAATTTGTCAATGAATTTTAACAATTAATCTTATTCTTCTAGTTCATCTAATATTTTTTTCATATCTTTCCAAATAGGTGCTGCAAATTCTCTCCAATCTTTCGTACGAGGGTGATAAAACCCTAATCTAGTTGAATGTAGCAATTGACGCTTGGCCCCTAACTCATTTTGCTCAGACCCATATAATTGATCGCCAACTACTGGATAACCCATATAATCCATATGTAACCTAATTTGATGAGTTCGACCAGTCTTAATCTCTACTTCTACCAAGGTATAATCTTGATATCTAGTCAACACCTTAAACTTTGAAACTGCCTTCTTACTATTTTTACTAGTCACAGCCATCTTCTTTCTATCTTTAGGATCACGTCCAATTGCTGCATCTATCTTGCCTTGATTATGCTTAACCTGACCTTCTACCAAGACTTGATATATTTTTTTAGTCTCCCTCTTCTCAAATTGTTGTACTAAATTAACATGGGCAGTATCATTCTTAGCAGCTACAATTGCACCTGAAGTATCTTTATCTAATCGATGAACAATTCCAGGTCTGATCTCCCCATTGATTCCAGATAAATTATCACAATGGTATAATAAAGCATGTACTAAAGTACCAGTTTTATAATGAGGTGTAGGATGAACTACCAAATCCGGTTGCTTATTAATAACGATTAAATCTTGATCTTCATAAATAACTTCTAGCGAAATATTTTCAGCCTTTAATTCAACTTCTTTAGCTTGAGGAAAAGATAGTTCTATCTCATCTTCTGGCTGTACTTGATAACTCTTTTTAACCTCTTTACCATTAACAGTAATCTGATCATCCGCTATCAAATCTTGAATGTAACTTCTTGATAACTCTTCATTTCTAGTGGCCAAAAACTTATCAATTCGTAAATCTGCTTGATTAACTGTCACATTAAACTTTTTTTTCTTAGACATAATACCACTCCATCTAGTTAAATATTATTTACCTTCAATTACTACAACCCAATAACTGAAAATAGAGACTGTTATAACAATTGCTACATCTGCAATATTAAAAACAGGCCAGACCCTAAAATCGAAAAAATCAACTACATAACCTAATCTAACTCGATCAATTAAATTTCCTAATGCACCACCAATTCCTAATCCTAAAATAAGACGATTAAATCTATTATCTACAGGTAACTCATTATAAAAAACAATCAATAAAATTATAGCTAACACAGTAACTATAATTAAAAAAGTTACTCTTCCTTGTAAAATTCCAAAAGCAGCTCCTTGATTACGAATATACGTCAAATGAAATATATCCTCAATTATTGGAATTGATTGATATAAATCTAAATTTTCCATAACTAAATACTTTGTTCCTTGATCCAAAATTACTGTTAATAATAAGCTAATCAATACTTCCATTCCATTCACTCCAGCCCTTAAAATTATTACTTCTTAATTTAACCTATTATATTTTAGCATATATAATATAAAAAAACAAGAGAGTAAGCAAATGCCTACTCTCTATCATCTCTCCTTCTTTGCCCTGTCAAGTGAGACTCTTCATCCTCAAACTGTTCAGTAAAATTACTTGCTTCTTGATCAATAATATCTTCACCCCAGCCTACCAGACCTACTTCTTCATCAGCATTAAGGTAGCTATCATCATTATTATGTGCTCCAAGCACATCTGATGGAGTATTTGACGTTCCATATTGGGCCAACTCCTGCCAAGTATCCTCACCATCATAGATTACACTATCTTCATAATCTAAATTCATCTGCATCCTACCATGCAACTCTCCTAATAAGTCCTCTTCCATCGGTCGCTCTACATCGTCAGGTACCACTTCTTCAACCTTTGTTTTGCATTTATAACAAAAAGTACTATAGGGCATAACCTCCAAACGTTCAGGATCAATCTCTTGTTGACAAGCATCACATAAACCATATCCACCTGATTCAACCTTTTCCAAAGCATCATCAATCATCTTGAGTATTATTCGATCATTATCCTTCAATCCCAAATCCTTACTACGATCAAAGGTATCAGTTCCTCCATCAGCAGGGTGGTTATCATAATTTGATAACTCCCCTGTCGACTCTCGCACATTATGATCTAGCCCTTCATAACCTCTATTATCAAAATCAGCTACTTCGTCTAATAAATCTTTCTTTTCTTCAATTAATTTCTGCTTATAATACTTTAAATTTTTCATATCTTTCCCGCCTTAATTAATAATGGTAGTAACTTTATCTAATTCTTTTTGCGGTCTAACCTCTTCTTGATCACCTTGTGGATAACCAATCGTTACAAAAGCAAGTGGAATTAACTCTGCTGGTAACTCTAATACTTCTTTTACTTGTTGTTCATCAAAAGCTCCAATCCAACAACTTCCTAAATCATAAGCTTCAGCTGCTAATAACATATTCTCAATAGCAGCTGAAGTATCTTGAAGAGCATATAACTCTTCTCCGCGCTGACCATATTTAGCTGCTGATAAATCTGGATTAGTACAGACCACAACTACTATCGGTGCTTGAGTCATCCATTCCTGCCCATAAGCAATTTCGGCTAACTTTTCGATCTTGGCCTGATTTTTGATCACATAAAACTCCCACGGTTGAATATTTCCTGCACTCGGTGCTAGATGAGCTGCTTCTAATATCTTTTCTAAGGTTTCATCGGGAACTTCTTGTGCTTGATAAGCTCTAATACTTGCTCGATCCTTAATTGTTTGAATCACATCTTTAGCCATCTTAAGCCTCCTTTACAAATGTTGTTGTACTATTCTGACCAACTGTGCTATATACTCTCCAATCAAGGGAAGATTCAACTCTGCCAGTCTATACAAAATTGAAAGAAAGATTGCTCCTAATAAAGTCAATCCAATTGCAATTCCAAATCCCCGAGCCAATCCAGCTACAAAATTAATATAAATTAATCGCCTAGGTGAATTAAATAACTCTATATATTCAGCCATCTGCATCTTCTCGGCATTCACAATAAACTTCCCAATCAATCTTTCTAGTTTATCAATGGTTCTCTCATTTACTTCTTCTTCATCTTTAATTTTTTGGATTAAATTCTTAGAAGAATCTTCTCCCATTAATCTTCCCCCTTACTAGTATTAATCTATCCCAAAATCAAGTTTAAAATACAAAAAAAAAGAGCTGCCATTTGGCAACTTTAGGTTAATTCTTTAAATTTGAAGCTAATCAAGTTCTACTTCAGATTCACTTTTGTTTATGTCGCTCAATTGTATTTTGATTAATATTGATAAAATTAAGATAATTCTGATTGAAATCCTGTACACCCTACGGTAGATATAGTTTATATATATTTCACGAAGAGTCTTGTTTTTTAAGACTCGTAGACTGTACGATTAAGGTTTTCTGATACCATGAATATTTTACCTAACATAGAACAATCAATTAAGCCAAGAAACTAGGATAAGGTTGTAATAGATTATAAAGTTTAGCCTGCTTCTTATCTAAATTATCACCTAATAATCCACCTCCTTCAACTATTGCATCTTCACCATCTAATAAAAAATCAAGCCTATTATATAATTGAACAAATTCTTCCTTTTCATTCAATACTTTATACTGATAAAATAACTTCCCCATTTTCAATAATGAATTAATATTCTCCCGATTTAATTGAGATAATTTTTCTTCCTTTTTACTCAATGATTTATTAAATCTTTTTTGTTGCCCCTGTAATTCTGTCTTCAAGTCAGCTTGACATTGAGACAATTCATCTAATTTCGAATTTACTTCATTAATTCTTTCTCTTAAAGCAAAGATTCTATTCTGTAATTGAGTACAGATTTGTAAGTTATTAATTACTAGTGTCAAAGTTTTTTTTATCTCAGGAGTTAATTGATCATCGTATTTTAAGATCATTTTTGAATAGTTTCTAATTACTATACATCCTAGTGTCAAAAATAAATTCTTTATATCACAATCACTGATTTTAAATTCCTTGTATCTACCTACTACAGACATTAAATCAACTCCTTTATTAAAACTCAAGGATTCCATGGAATAAATTTTCATTAGTAGTCATTATCTACGCTTTTAATACAAAAATAACTATTGACTATGAAACACCTTGAACTAATACACCTTACTAAAAATTTAAAAATGATATTCCCAGCACCTGCAAGATCTTAATTGTTTTGAAAAGTAAGCAGGTTTATCTTTATGAAAAAAGAAACCTATTAATTAAATAGTTTAAAGAATGGAGTGAGTTCTATGACTAAAATCAAAGAAACATCAACACTAAAACAGTATAACCCAAATTACAGCAAAAAGTCAAATTTAATTGACAAAAAAACCAAAAAAATTACGCTAAAAAATTTAACAACATCAGAAATAATAACTCATTTATCTTTAGAAAATAATAAGTTAAATAAAGTTATTATTCAAGAATTATTAAGATTAAATTCCCCCCTAAAGAAAGAATCAATTATAAGACTGAATCAATTTTTAACTCAATTTACAGAAACAAAAAATCAAAATTTGACCGATAAAATTAAAACTGCTCTCTTATTAAAAGAACTCAAATTTCCTCTCAATGATAAGTTTTATAATTTATTCAAGGATCAAATCAACTTAACAAACAATTTAAAAAACAGCTTTATAAAATTATTAAAACAACTTAATCAAACTGACTCAGATTTTAATTTTTTAGAAAAGGAGCATAATAATTCAGAAAAAAACAATCAAACAATAAAAATTGATATTCTAGCCAAAAAAACCAAAAACCTATTAGAAGAAACTATTATTTCCGCTGATAATCTAAGCTCTAAAAGCATATCAAATTCTATTACTAATCTGCACTTAAATAATGATCACACAGCTAACTTATTAAAATCTTTATTTAAATTTACTCAATCTTCTTCTGAAACGATAAATGAAGGAGGAAGACTACTTAAACAACTGACCAGTTTACAAGCTATTAATCACTTAAATGATAATGTTTCAATTTTTTTACCAATATTACTTCAAAATAATCTAACTTTAGCTCAGATTAAGATCAATAAAGAAAATACAAAAGAGCATCAACAAAATTCCAACAATACTAATAATCCTTTAACTTTCTCTATCCACCTTGAAACTGAAAAATTAGGTTTAATTAAGGCATCTATTAAAATTGAAGATAAAAAAATCTGGGGCCAATTTAAAAGTGATCAACCTGAAACTGTAGAGTTGATTAATAAACGCTTGGATAAATTCAAAGTTCAATTAGAAAATAATAGCTACCAAGTAAGATCCTTGACTTCTAACTTTACCACTGCTAACTCAAATCCAACCCAACAACCAAAGTTAACAACCATTAATTTAACAATTTAGGGGTGTGAATAAATTGAATTCCAATAAAAAAAGCAGTTCAGAGAAAAAAGAAGCAGTAGCATTAAAGTATAATCCACAGCAAGATTCAGCTCCAACTGTAATTGCTAAAGGCAAAAAGGAATTGGCCCAGCAGATAATTAAACAGGCTCAAGAATCTGATATTCCAATTACAGAAGATCAAGATCTCGTTAAGATCTTGTTGCAACTAAACTTAGGAGAAGAGATTCCTGAAGAACTATACCAAGTAGTTGCTGAAATACTCAGTTTCATCTATGATTTAGAGGATTTAGCATAATCACAATGTTCGATTATTGGACACTCTGAACAGTTAGGTCTTCTAGCTTTACATAGATTACGTCCATGAAATATAAGCCACTGATGAGCAGCAGACCATAAATTTTTAGGAATAACCTCCATTAAATCCTGCTCTACTTGATCTATTTTATCACTAGCAGCCAAACCAATTCGGTTGGAGACCCTAAAGACATGAGTATCAACTGCAATTGCATCTACCCCAAATATTGAACTGACCACTACATTGGCCGTCTTACGCCCTACGCCTGCTAATTTCATTAACTCTTCTCTAGTCTGGGGTACCTGCCCTTCATAGTTATCAAGTAGCATCTGACAGGTTTTAATAATATACTTGCTCTTATTACGATAAAGTCCAACTCCTCTAATTTCGGTTGCTAATTCTTCTACCGTTAAGTTAGCAAAGTCATCTGGCCCCTTATATTTTTTAAATAATTTTTCTGTAACCTTATTAACTTGTTTGTCCGTCGATTGAGCAGATAAAATAACTGCAATTAATAATTCAACAGGATTAGTATAATTTAATTCAGTTTCAGGTTCCGGATAATTTTCTTCTAGTATCTTTATTATTTTACAAGCTTCTGCAGTAGTCTTTAATTGTTTCATATTCATCTCCTTTCACAGCTAAAAAGAAGGTTATCCTAGGATAACCTTCTTTTTAGCTATATAAGTTGTATTTCATTAAAACCCTTCAACTAAATTAGCCATCTCTAAAGCTCCAACAGCAGCTTCCCAACCTTTATTTCCTGCTTTAGTACCTGCTCGCTCAATAGCTTGTTCAATAGTATCAGTGGTAATTACTCCAAACATAACCGGTAGCTCATCTTCTAAACTGACCTTAGCAATCCCTTTAGAAACTTCAGAACAGACATAATCAAAATGAGGTGTAGCTCCTCTAATTACAGCACCTAAACAGATAACTGCATCGTACTTATCACTTTTAGCCATCTTTTTGGCAACTAATGGAATTTCAAAAGCTCCTGGTACCCATGCTACTTCAATATCATTCTCTTTAACACCATGTCGTTTCAGTGCATCTAAAGCCCCACTCAATAACTTAGTAGAGATAAATTCATTAAATCTCCCTAATACAATTCCAAACTTTAATCCTTCACCTAATAATTTACCTTCATAAACTTTTCCTAATGTTTGCATTATTGTATAACCTCCTCTAGTTTATAAACCTAACTTTAAAAATTATTTTCTAGCATATGTCCTAACTTTTCTTTCTTAGTCTCTAGATAATACTTATTCACTACATTTGGTTCTATTTGATGTGCTACTCTCTCAGTTACTTCTAAACCATACCCCTCTAAACCTACTATTTTACGTGGGTTATTTGTCATTAATTGAATCTTATTTAACCCTAAATCTGATAAGATTTGTGCTCCAACTCCATAATCCCTCATATCATCATCAAATCCAAGTTCTCGATTTGCTTCAACTGTATCCTTGCCTTCATCTTGTAATTGGTATGCCTTTAACTTGTTAGCCAAGCCAATCCCTCTACCTTCTTGTCTCATATAGAGGACAACTCCTACTCCTTCTTCTTCAATCCTTTCTAAAGCTACTCCTAATTGATCACGACAATCACACCGCAAAGAACCTAATACATCTCCTGTTAAGCATTCTGAATGGACTCTAACTAAAACATTTTCTGCTTCTTCAATATCTCCCTTAATAATAGCTACATGGCATTTATCATCAACATCAGTCTCATACCCTACTGCTTTAAACTCACCAAACTTAGACGGTAATTCAATCTCTGCTACACGGTGAACTAGATTATCTTTTTTGACCTTATATTCAATTAAATCTTTAATGGTAATCATTTTAAGATCATGCTCTTTAGCAAACTCCTTTAATTCCGGCACCCGAGCCATCGTCCCATCATCAGACATAATCTCACAGATAACACCTGCAGGATATAAACCAGCCAATTTAGCCAAGTCTACTGCTGCCTCTGTATGTCCAGCCCTTCTCAAAACCCCACCTTCTTTAGCTTTTAAAGGGAAAATATGACCAGGACGAGCAAAATCAGTTGCTTTCACTTCAGGATTAACAACCTCTGCAACCGTTTTGGCCCTTTCAAAGGCAGAAATTCCTGTTGTAGTATCTTTATGATCAATAGAAACTGTAAAAGCAGTTTCGTGGCTATCAGTATTCTCTTGAACCATTTGTTCAAGCTCTAACTCTTTAACACGCTTTCCTGTAAGGGGTAGACAGATCAGCCCCTTACCATGAGTTGCCATAAAATTAATACTTTCTGGTGTTACTTTTTCAGCAGCCATCAATAAATCACCTTCATTTTCTCGAGCTTCATCATCAACAACTATTATCATCTTTCCCTGTTTAATATCTTCAATCGCTGCTTCAATTGAATGAAAATCCATTTTAATCACTCCTCAATTTATTTAATATTTAGTGTTTAATAATCAACTGCAGCTATGCAAATAAAAACCCTTTATCTTTCAACATCTTCATATTTATATTAGAATCCGATCCTTCTGAATCTTCCTCAGCAAATTCCATCATTCTTTCCACATACTTACCTATTAAATCGACTTCTAAATTAACCTTATCACCTATGCCCTTCTTATCTAAAATTGTAATTTGAGCTGTATGTGGAATTAAAGAAATATTAAAGCTGTTAGTTTCCAATTTAGCTACAGTCAAACTGACTCCATCTATAGTAATAGAACCTTTAGAGATAATATATTTCAAAATTTTTGACGGAGGTGTTATAGTTACTACTACTGCATTATCTTCCCTCTTTTTAGCCTTAATAATCCCTACTCCATCTATATGACCTGAGACCAAATGTCCACCTAAGCGGTCTCCAACTCGCAATGCACGCTCTAAATTAACTTCCTGACCTATTTTCAAATCTACCAGACTCGACTTTCTTAAAGTTTCAGGCATTACATCAACTGTAAATTCAGTTTCCTTGAAATCTGTTACAGTCAAACAAACACCATTTGTAGCAATACTATCTCCTAATTTTACATCCTCTAATACCTTGTTAGCTTGAATAGTTAAAGCAATTGAATTACTTCCTCGCTCAATTTTTTTAACCTTTCCAATTTCCTCAACAATTCCAGTAAACATCTTTGACCTCCTCTTAATAGCTAGTTACTCACTCATATTTAGGATAGCCTATTATTAAAATATCATCACCAACTCTTTTATGCTGTAACTGATCAATTCCAATCCCTGCTTCAATTTTATCTACTCCTGTACCAGCTACTACAGGTATCGCTTCTTTTCCTCCAATGATTTTGGGAGCAATAAAATAATATAATTTATCAACAAGTTTAGCTTCTAAGAAAGAAGAATTCACCTGGCTTCCTCCTTCGACTAGTAAGCTTATTAATTCTCTTTTTCCTAATTCGTCTAATAATTTTTCTAAATCAACTCTATTGTCGGTTCCTGCTTCAATTATCTCTACTCCAGCCTCTTTCAGCTTTATTTTTTTGACTTGATCAGCTTGTTCAGTAGTTGCAATTATTGTAGGTGCAGAAGATTTTTGAATAACTAAATTGGCATCTAATGGAATTCTTAATTTACCATCTAATACAATTCTAATAGCATCTTCTCCACCTTCAGGTAATCTAGTCGTTAATCGAGGGTTATCTGCTAAAGCTGTACCTATTCCTACTAAAATTCCATCAACTTGATCTCTCAACTGATGAACAAATGCTCTAGATTCTTCCCCTGTAATCCATTTAGAATCTCCTTTTTTAGTAGCAATCTTCCCATCTAAGGTCATAGCATTCTTCAAAATAACAAAAGGGGTGTTAGTCTTCATATATTTAATATAATCTTCATTTAATTTAGCTGCTTCTTCTTTTAACAAACCCACTTCAGTCTCTACCCCAGCAGTTTCTAACATCTCAATGCCCTTACCTGCTACTTTAGGATTTGGATCTTTCATAGCTATAATTACCTTTTTTATTCCAGATTCAATAATAAATTTAGCACACGGTGGGGTTTTACCATAATGAGAACATGGTTCCAATGTAACATACATTGTAGCTCCTTTAGCCTCTTCACCAACATCCTTTAATACATTAACCTCAGCATGAAAACCACCTGCATAATGATGAAACCCTGTTCCTATTACTTCTCCCTCTTTAACAATCACCGCTCCAACTAGAGGATTAGGACTAGTTCTCCCTAATGCTCTTTTTGCTAAATCTAACGCTAAACTCATATAATCTCTTTTGCTCACTACTTTCACCTTCCATTCTAATTTACAATCAGTTAACAGCTTTTAATTAACTTTCATCAATTATTAATAACAAAAAAGTCCCCAGAAGTAAACTCCGAGAACTTTAAATACCCACTAGCAGGATACTAATTTCTAATCCTTCCCCTCTCATCCAGACTATAACTGTCGGCTTTGGAATTTCACCAAATCAGCTTATCTAAGCTCGCGGACTATCACCGCCGGTTAGGAATTTCACCTGTTCCCGAAGAAGCTATTTTATTTTCTGTTTCTTATTATACTACGAACTAAAAAATAAATCAAATAAAAATTTGGCTAAATGAAAATAATTTATCAAAAATATACCTGATTGTTAATCCTCAGCTATAAATGAGAAATTACTTATTATTTATTCAGCACTGATTTTAAGTTCAGTAATTGCTTGTCCTCTATCCTCAACTCCAAAAACTGCTGAACCTGCTACCAAAATGTTGGCCCCAGCTTTAACAGCATCTACTGCTGTTGTATTAGGCTTAATTCCCCCATCTACTTGAATATCAACTTCTAACTCTCGCTCTTCAATCTGATTTCTTAACCGCTCAATTTTAGGTAATACTTCAGAAATAAAGGACTGCCCACCAAAACCAGGATTAACTGTCATTAATAATACCATATCTAATTCATCAAGTACATATTCTATAGTACTTAATGGTGTAGCTGGATTTAAAGCAACTGCTGCCTTAACTCCTTCTTGTTTTATATTTTGAATAGTCCGATGTAAATGTGGACAAGCTTCAGCATGAACAGTAATGATCTCTGCTCCTGCTTTAACAAACTCAGAGATATAACAATCTGGACTTTCAATCATTAAGTGAACATCCAATACTTGTTCTGTCTTATCTTGAATTGCATCTAAAACCAACGGGCCAATCGTAATATTAGGCACAAAATGTCCATCCATTACATCAATATGTAAATACTCTGCTTCTTGTACAGTCTTTATTTCTTCTTCTAATCTACTGAAATCTGCTGATAATATTGATGGTGCTACTTTAATCATTTTTAAATCACCAACTCTTCTTTTTATTTTCAATTTCTGCTAAAAATTTTAGATAATTTTGATAACGCTCTGCTGTAATCTCTTCCTTTTCTACTGCCTCTTTAACTGCACACTGTGGTTCATGGCTATGTGAACAAGGGTTGAACTTACATTGACTTAAATAATCAATTAGTTCAGGAAAGAAATACTGTAACCCTTCAGCAGTAATAAAACTCAAATCAAGCGAACTGAAACCTGGAGTATCGGCTACCCAGCCTCCAGTATCTAAACTCAACAACTCTACATGCCTAGTTGTATGTTTACCTCTCTTTATTCGTTGACTTATTTCTCCAACTTTTAATTCTAAACCCGCTTGAATAGCATTTAACAGGCTTGATTTACCCACTCCAGAAGGACCAGCAAAGACAGATACATTATCTTTTAAAGCTTCTACTAAATCATCTAAGCCTATTCCTTCCTTAGCACTAGTATAAATTACTCGATAGCCAATTTTTTGATAAGGAAGAAGTTGCTCTCTAGCCACTTCCAAAGATGATAATTCAACTTTATTAATACAAATAGTTACTTCTAAATCAGCTATCTCTGCTAATACCAATAACCGATCTAATAGTTTAAAATCTAAATCTGGCTCTACAATAGCAAAAGTAATAATCACCTGATCAATATTAGCAATCACAGGACGAAATAAAGAATTCTTCCTCTCCAACCTTTCTTCTACAACGCCACTCCCATCATCCAATAAATCAAACTTGACTAAGTCACCGGTAATTACATCAGAACCCTCATTTTTTAATTTCCCTCTAATCTTACAGCGATATACTTCTTTGCTTTCAAAATCATAAACAAAGAAATAACCACCAAATGCTTTTAAAACTCTTCCTTCTCTCATAACCACTCTCCCTTTATTATTTGCAGTTTATAATTGATAATTGATAGTGGATACGATTTTTGTGGGTTTCATGGAGGGTCTTAATAAAGACCCGTAAGAATAGTTAAAAACCATAAAACATAAAAAACACATTACTCCTTAATTATAAAGATTTTAAAAAGGGTAGATTTTGGGTTTTAACTATCAATTTTAAACTATCAATTATCAATTGAAGTTACAATCTCTTTTCATAATTCAATTGACCATCAAAATAAATTTTAATCACAGCTGAACCAACCGTAATTACTTCCTCACCAATTCGAGCGTTAGCTTGATGAACCTCTTCATAAACAACCCGTTTTCCATTATTATCTTCAACCGTAATTTTGACTTCTCTCTCAGGACCAGGTGGGATAAATGTTCTAACTTGTGAAGTCTTTATTTCAGCTCCTTCTACATTTCTAATTCCTGAACTTACAATCAAATCTACCGTTGCACCTTCTGTTAGTTCCTCTCCAGATTCTGGATCTTGAGCTATAATCCGATCTTGACGATAATTAAGACTCTCCCTTTCAATCGTCCGTCCAATAATCAGATTTCGATCTTGTAATCTCTGTTCTGCTTCTTCTTGGCGTAACCCTACTACTTCAGGCACAACTACCTGCTCAGGTTCTCGACCTTGACTGATTACCAAATCAACCTCCGTATTCATCTTTACCTCTTCTGCAATCCCAGGTTCTTGAGAAATAATCTCATCTTCAAGAACTTGATCGCTATACTCATAATCCAGTTCTCCTACCTCTAAATTACTCCTGTTTAATTCCACTCTAGCTTCTCGTAAAGTACCCCCAACTAGCTCTGGAACTTCAACCATCTGTGCCCCTTTACTTGTTACCACACTAATTACCCGATTTTCCTTAACTATTCTATTAGGCTCAGGACTTTGTGAAATAATATGCTCTTCAGCAATTTCATTGCTATGACTTTTGTAATAAACTTCTAAATTTAAACCTAGCTCCTCTAACTGCTCTCGAGCTATATCTACATGTTCTCCCCTCAAATTTGGTACTTCAACATCATCAACAGCCATATACTGCTCTAAGAAATAATAACCTAAACCCATTACGGTTAAAAACACTAATAATATAACCCCTACTCCAACAACTAGCTTCTTTCTACTAGATTTTCTCGGTTGGTTATTAGATTCTTTATCTTTTTCTGCACTCATACCTTTCAATCCTCCAGAATCTATTTTGGTTACTTCTTCTTCATTAAGCTCCTGTTCAGCTCTAGAAATAACCTTGGTTTGCTGTTGTTCTTGCTTAGAAATAACCATTGTCTTTTGATCAGCAGTCTCCTGTTGCAGATCAAGCTGACGACTAACCTCCCGTAGATCCTTTAACATTTCAACAGCTGAATTATATCTTTCAGCTGGCTCTTTAGCAATAGCTTTTAAAATAATATTAGCTAGCTGCTGAGGCAAATCAGGATTAAGTTTTTGAGGAGGAGTAACTTCCTGCTCAATATGTTTCAATGCTACAGATACAGAAGTATCCCCCTTAAAAGGAAGTTCCCCTGTAACTAATTCATACAGAACAATTCCTAACGAATAAATATCAGATCTCATAGTAATCTTACTGCCTTTAGCTTGCTCTGGAGAAAGATAATGAGCTGATCCTACAATTGATTCAGTCTGAACCATCGTTGCTGCAGTTATTGCTTGAGCAATTCCAAAATCAGTTACTTTAACTTTGCCAGCAGAAGTCAATAAAATATTGTGTGGTTTAATATCACAATGAACAATATTATTCCGATGTGCCGTAATCAAAGCTTGACAGACTTCCTGTACTATTTCAACCGCTTCTTCAACCTCTAATTTACCAGCTGTTTTAAGCTTTTCTTTTAAATTTTTTCCTTCTACATGTTCCATGATTATATACTGAAAATCACCATCTTTAGCTATATCATAAATATTAACAATATTCTCATGGGAAAAGCTAGCAACCGCTTGAGCTTCATGCCTAAATCGTTTTACAGCAGCTACATCATCAGCAAATTGAGGCTGTAAAACTTTAACCGCTACTTCTCTACCTAATAATTTATCATGGGCCAAATAAACAATAGCCATTCCACCTGTGCCAATCTTCTCAATTAATTCATATCTATCATTAAGCACTTTCCCAATCATAATGTCACCTCAAAACCTTTAACTTAATTATACTGCATAAATAATTACGGTAATATTATCGCGACCACCTCGTTGATTAGCCAATTCAACTAATGTTTCAGCTTTCTGTTGTAAATTAATCGGTTTAGCTAATATCTCTGCTAATTTTTTATCAGAGACCATGTTGGTCAATCCATCAGAACAGAACAAGATTAGATCTTGCTCCTCTAATTCTACTTCAATTAAATCCTTCTTTACATCTTTTTCTACCCCTAAAGCATTAGTCAATATATTTTTTTGTGGATGATTTTTAGCCTCTTCTGGAGTAATAATATCCTTCCTAATTAACTCCTCAACCATAGAATGATCCTGGGTAACCTGACATAAATCACCATCTCTAAACAAATAAGCTCTAGTATCACCAATATGACCAATCGTTAATATTCTATCCTTGATAACCCCTAAAGTCAAGGTAGTTCCCATTCCATGATATTCTTCTTTTTCTTTACTTTTCTGATAAATACATTGATTAGCATGCCAAATTAAATCTTTTATATCTTGTACTGGGTTATCAATACTGAATTGATAATCCTTAATTGCTTCAATAGCTAATGTACTGGCCAAAGCACCAGAATTATGACCTCCCATTCCATCTGCTACAACCAGCAAAGTCAGCTCATCTTTAACTAATGCCAAATGATTATCTTCATTTTCAGTCCTAACTTTACCGCAGTCTGAAATTACTCCATAGTTCAAACTCCTCACCTCTTTACTCCAAATTCAAAGAAAACTTCAGATCAATATCTCCTAAACTGATTATATCTTGATCAAAAAGTTTTTTCTCTTTAACCAATTCACCATTAACCCGTAACCCATTCGTACTATTTAAATCTTTAATCAAATAATAGTGTTTTTTAGTAACTATTTGAGCATGTACCCTAGAAACACTAAGATCAGGTAACACAATTTCATTGGTTTTTTGTCGACCAATATTCGTTTCTATCGAACCAAGAATAAATTCTTCTTGTTGATGCTCTCCCTTAAGTAATTTAAGGCAACATTGCTTGCGAGAAACCGGAATTATTTTACGAGTAGAATTTACTTCCTGACAAGTATCAACTTTAAACTCTTCACTAGAACTAAATACTTTTGTTCCATCATCTTTAGTATCTTGAATACTAGTACTAGTTTCCTCTTTTACTCCTTGATCAGAAAAAACTGCTTTAATCTTTTTACTCAGTTTAGTTCGCAAACCCATCTTCATTTAATCCTCCTTAGCCTTCAGTTGTCCACAAGCAGCATCAATATCAGCTCCACGCTCTACCCTTACTGTTACAGGAATATTCTTCATTTCTAATTGCTCTTTAAACATTTTAATTGCCTTTCTATGAGGCTTATTATACTCAAATTCTTGTACCGGATTGATTGGAATTAAATTAACATGGGCCAATACACCTGATAATAAAGTGGCTAACTTGCGAGCTAAATCTTGAGAATCATTAACTCCCTCTACTAAAGCATACTCAAAACTGACCCGTCGCCCAGTCTGTTTAATATAATAATCACATGCTGCTAATAAATCCTTTAAAGGATAACGTTGATTGATCGGCATCATCTGACTACGTAATTGATCAGTAGGTGCATGTAATGAAATAGCTAATGTCAGTTGAAGTTCTTCATCTGCTAGCTGTTTAATCTCAGGAGCTAAACCACAAGTAGACAGCGTAATCTTTCTACTACCAATATTCAGTCCTGCTTCATGATTAATTAACCTAATAGCTTTTAAGACCTGAGCATAATTGGCTAACGGTTCCCCCATTCCCATCAAAACTACATTGCTAATCCGCTCTTCTTTCAATCTCTCTAGCATCAGAATCTGGTTAACAATCTCTCCTGCGGTTAAATTACGGCTTAAGCCTTGTAAACCTGTAGCACAGAAATTACATCCCATCGCACAACCAACCTGACTAGAAATACAAAGGCTCTTTCTTCCATCTTGGTTAGGAAGATAAACCGTCTCAATCTTCTCTCCATCTGCTAATTTAAAAAGATACTTCTCAGTCCCATCCTCAGATACTTGTCGATTAAGTACTGTAAATTCTTCTATTTTAGCAACCTGCTGCAACTTGTTTCTCAACTCTTTAGGTAAATTCTTCATCTCAGTAACTTGAGCTACTTTTTGATTATAAATCCAATTAAAGAGCTGTTTAACTCTAAAACTGGGTTGATCTAAATCTGTCATCAATTCCTCTAATTCTGCTATTGTCTTTCCAACTAGTGCTATCCTATCTGTCATTACTTACTCCCTCTCATTTAATATTAATTCTCTTCAATAGATAAAATTAATTTTTAACTAATTTAGCTATAAAAAATCCTTCTAATAATTCTTGATCAGGCAACAATTGTAAACACCCATCACTTAAATATCCTTCTAATCCTAATTCAACTGCTTGCTCTGTTAAATCAATTATTGAAAAAGAGGTGAACTCTTCCAAAAACTTAGCAATTACTTCTTGATTTTCTTGCTTAGTAAAGGTGCATGTACTATAAACCAACTCTCCTCCAGATTTCAGAAACTCAGCTGTATTAGCTAATAATTCTAACTGTAATTGTTGTAGAGTTTTTAAGTCCTGTGGCTTCTTCTGCCATCTAATCTCTGGCTTTTTGCTTATAATTCCTAACCCTGAACAAGGAGCATCAATCAATACCTGATCTACTTCTTCCTCAAAACTGACTTCCCGACCATCTTGACGGATAGTTTCTATATTTTCAATACCTAACCGTTCACAATTTTCTTTAATTAATTCTAATTTATGTTGGTGAATATCGATGGCATAAATTTTACCACGATTATTCATCAACTGGGCCAAGTGTGTCGCCTTCCCCCCTGGTGCTCCACAGAGATCGACCACTAGATTATCTGCAGCAGGTGCTAGAATATGTCCTACTAACATTGAACTAAATCCTTGCACCTGAAATTTACCTTCCTGAAAAGTAGTTAGCCTTTCCATTGCTGGATAATCAATCAATTCAACTGCTTCTGGCAACAGCTTAATCTCTTCTGCCTGAGCCTCTTCTGCTGCCAAATCAGCTAACAACTCTTCTCTTGTTAATCGTAGTGTATTGGTTCTGACTACCGTTGGTGGAACTTGATTTAAACTTTTACAGATCTCAATTGTCTTTTCCTTGCCAAACCTTTTAACCCATCGTTCAACTAACCACTGTGGTTGAGAGTACTTATATCTAATATGTTGCACCGGTTGTTCTTGCTGGTCAGGATAATCTATCTGATCTAATTTACGAATAATATTGCGTAAGACACCGTTAATAAACTTAACTGCTCCTCGATTACAATGACCTTTCGCCACTTCAACCGTTTCATTACAAGCAGCTGGAGCAGGAATCCGATCTAGAAATTTAATCTGATAGACTCCTAATCGTAAAGCATTCCGCACCCAAGGGGTCATCTCTTTAACTTTTCGATTAGCAACTTGATTAATAACCCAATCAAGGCTATTTCTCATTCTAATCGTACCATAGATTAACTGAGTAGCCAAGCTTCGATCTCGCTTATCCAACTGAGATTGATTTAATAAATTATTGACAACCAAGTTAGAGTAACCTTCTTTTTCATTAATACGATAAATTGCTTTTAAAGCTAACTGGCGTGCATTATTCATCTTTAGCCTCCATTAATAATCGTGATAGATTTTTAATTCTTTAGTCCTTACAAATAATTTTTGTTTTCTGAACAAATTAAATCCAAAAAATGAGTTATTGTAATGATTTACCAGTTGAATACCATCTATTACTATTTGCTCCACCTGTGTAGATGTAGTCAATCTTCTTTGTACAAACACACCTAATCCTGGGCCAACCAGATTAGCTACAACTATCGCTAACAGAACATATAATATATTAAAATGTCCTGTCTGCACTAATAAAAACAAAAAAATAATCGATGCTAAAATATTAGCCACCGCCATACTGGTTCCACATCTTCTATGGACGACCAACTCAGTTTCTCCTTGTTGTAGACGGGCCAACCCCTCCTGAGCTGCCTGTTTTATCAAGAGAGGATTGACCACCCCATTAATATAGAATCCACCTTCCTTAGCCCAACCTGATAAAGCTCGACAACCATACTTCTCTTCTAAGACATTAATCGTAGCATGCTCTAAGGAATGATTCTGTCTCAGTCTTGAATTAGTAGCTATCTTAATAATCTGCTTAGGTACTAATAATAATGTAATAACTGAATCAATGGTAAATTTATAGGGAATGATAATAACCGCTAAAAAGATAAAAGAAAGAATAGGAAATAATAAAAAAAGCAATAGATAATAAAACATCTTTAATCAGTCCTTTAATCGAACATATTAATCATTATTTAACATACCACGCATCACTAATAATCTAATTAAATGACCTATTGAAACCAGTGTAGCTGCTACATAAGTTAGAGCTGCTGCATTTAAAACCTTCTTAGTCCCTCTAACCTCTTCCCGACCTAAATATTGATTCCGCTGTAACAGCTTCATAGCTCGACTACTGGCATTAAATTCAACAGGTAATGTTACAATCTGAAATAAGACTGCTGCTGCAAAAAAGATAATCCCCAATGTAACTATAAACTCCGATCTGAAGAATATAAATCCAAAAACTGCTAACATTGGCCCAACTCGTGAACCAAAATTAGCTGCTGGAAATAAAGAATGTCTAATATTTAAAGGTGCATAATTAACAGCATGCTGAATTGCATGGCCTACTTCATGAGCTGCTACCCCTAAAGATGCCAATGAATTTCCATTATAGACATCAGGCGATAATCTAACAGTCTTGGAACGAGGATCATAATGATCAGATAACTTCCCTTGAGTTTTCTGGACGCTGACACCATGAATACCTTCCCGTTGTAATATTTCCCGAGCAACATCTCCGCCGGTCTTATTGGTCTTGGCTCTAACATTTAAATATTTATTAAAGGTAGATTTGACCTTAAATTGAGCATACATTGCGATTAAAATAGCAGGAAGCACAATAATCATCGTCGGATCAAAAAAGAAAAATGGCATTTAAATCACCCCTCTTAGCTATTTAACATTTTATATTGAATATTTAATAATTCATAAATTAACACCATTAAAATCAAAAACACTTAATAATTGATATAAAGCTTCACTTTTCATTCGTGAAAGAATGTGTTGTTGTAGTAGGGGCGACTCTCCGTGGTCGCCCGTGATTTAACATGAGCAGGCACAGAGACCTGCCCCTACGAAAAAACGAAAAACATTCAATAATTCTTAACTGTACATTTATTTCTTGCTTCTACTTCCAGATTTTTCGAACCCTTCGTAATGAAAAATCGGCTCTTAGATTTTTTCTATCATTTGATTTTAGGTTTTCTCATTATTCAATATTAAATTATTCAATATTAATTATTAACTATTCATTGCTTTTTCCCCAATCGGCTCTTTATAGATCAAATTCTCAATCGCTTCTTCTATCTTGTCTATCTCTACGCCTGTATTAATACAGGGGCCATTCGGCCTTAAATTGACTACACCCATTACTGGCATCGGATAAACATCTTGAATCCCTGTACTTAAATCCCGCTCACAGGCAACAGCTATAATAGTTTGCGGTCTTGTTTCCTTGATAATCTTACGGGCCAAAGTTCCTCCTGTAGCAATTGCTAAATTGACTCCATACTTCTCCTGTAATCCAATCAAATCATCTACTTGGCAACGACCACACCTTTGGCAATTATCAAGGTCACTAGTTACTCTAAAATTACAATCTGCTAATTGAATACAATGGGGTAATAAAATCAATATCTCCCAAGCATTAACTTCAATCTCGTCAGGATTGATCAATTGATTGCTCATCTTAATAAAAGAAGACTGAATCTCTTCCTTATCAAATCCTAAGAAAGCACCTAGCTGAATAACAACCGGTAAAAAGTAAGCAATTACCAGCTTAATCGGTATAAATAAGCATTTTATCGGTCGTTGCAATTTGATCGTGGCTAAAATACCTATAATCCCTAAGATTAAGATCAAAGAAATTCCTGATAAGACAAGACTTATCACCAATAATACCCCATAACTTAATAAATTAAAGCCAAAGAAGTTCAAATACCAGATCCCACTTACTAAGACTCCTACTACAACCAATGATAGTAATAATAATCCAATAAATAGCCCTTTAGATTCTGTCATTACTAATCCCCTAACTTACTTCCTATTTCAATATCATATCCTAGTAGATAATCTGTCGCTGACATTCTCTGTTTACTGGCTGGTTGTAGCTCTGTCAGTACTAGTTGACCCTGACCGGTTTGAACAACAATTCCTAAATCATGATCCAATTCAATAACAGTTCCTGCTTCTACTTCCTGATTTACTTTTTCTTGATCAACTACTTGAGATGCCCATAGCTTTAATAATTGGCCCTGATAATAAGTATAGGCTCCCGGCCAAGGGTTGAACCCTCTAATCAAATTCCAAATCTCTTCTGCACTTTGGCCCCAGTCAACCTCTCCCTCTTTCTTATCTACCTTAGCAGCATAAGTTGCTGCTGCATCATCTTGTTCCTGATAAGAGACTGAACCATCTGCAATTGCTACTAATGTTTCAACCAGTAACTCTCCTCCAACTAAAGCTAATCTATCATGTAAGCTACCAACAGTATCTTCAGCAGTAATCTCTACCTCGTGTTGTAAGATCATATCTCCTGTATCCATTCCTTGCTCCAGCTTCATTGTCGTCACACCTGTGATTTGATCTCCATTCAAAATTGCTCGATGAATTGGAGCAGCCCCTCGATACTTAGGCAATAAAGACGAATGTAAGTTAATACAGCCATACTGCGGTAAGTTTAAAACCTCTTCAGGCAAAAGCTGTCCATAAGCAACAACAGCAATTACCTCTGGAGCCCATTCTTTCAATTTCACCACTCCATCTGCAATATCTTCTGGTTGAAAGACCTCTAAATCATATTCTAAAGCCTTCTCTTTAACAGATGTCGGCTGTAACTTCTGACCTCGTCCTCTTCTTCTATCCGGCTGACTGATTACCCCTTGCACTTCGATAGCTTCTGCTTTCACTAGTGCCTCCAGTGCTGGAACAGCGAAATCAGGTGTTCCCATAAATACAATGTCCATTATATCCCCTCCGAATTAACAAATAGTGCTCTCCCTACAAGTCTTATCAGACTTTCCGTAATAAAAACCATTTCTAAATTAAATCCTATTATTAGAATGCTTCGCAGATAACTAAAGTTCTCTGCACCCCGTCTTAGCGTACAATTGACAATTAAATTCAAAATCATAAAACCACAAACACTTAAACCATCAATAGTTGCAGGGTATCCTGAGACTAAATACTAAATCTTCCAATATCTCCTTTTGGCTGAGAAAACTTACAAAAACTATAATTAATAGTCAATAAATAACTTTCCAGCTAAATGATCAATTTCATGCTGTAAAACTCGGGCCAACAAGCCCTTACCCTCAAGCTCTATCTCTTCCCCATCACGATTTAAAGCCTCAACCTTAACCTGATAAGCCCGTTCTACATCGCCACTCTGCTCTGGAATACTCAAACAACCCTCTTGATCGATATAAGTCCTATCCGAGCTTTCCACAATTTCAGGATTAATTAATTCAATCACTCCTTGACCGATATCTATTACAATAATCTGCTTAGAAATGCCTATTTGTGGAGCAGCTAAACCTACCCCTTGTGCATCATACATTGTTTCAACCATATCATCAAGTAATTTAGCTGTTTTAGCTGTAATCTCTTCTACTTTCTTAGCTTCAGTTCGTAAAACTGGATCTCCTAACTCTCTAATATTTAAAATTGCCATTCTCATCCCCCTCGGTATATAAATAGTTTACAATTTACAGTTGACAGTTGACAGTTAACACCTTAAAAACAACTTACTCTTATTTTTGACTTTGAACTCAACTGTAAACTGTACACTATAAACTGTCAACTATATTGTGGCACGAAAGTGACACAATATCGTAGCCCTAACTTATATTATAACATCCCTATTGGGTCAACATCAACACTTACCCTTACAGTTTCCACACTTTCTTCCTCTTTTAACTGTTCTAAACTCTCTTCATTAACCTGCCGTAAATCTTCTAATTCAGTTCCCTTCAAAATCAACTGCCACCTAAATTCACCTTTTAACTTAGATAATGGTGCTGGAACTGGCCCTAATAGCATTACCTCCTCACTATCTAGGTTATGCAAATATGAATTAATAATTACCCCTAATTGATTAGCAATCTTAATTACCCGCTCTTCTTCTTCGCTAGCTACAATAATATTAACCAGATGACTATAAGGTGGATATAGACAGGCCTTTCTCTGTTCTATTTCATAATTATAAAAGCTTTCATAATCATGCTCCTTAGCCAACTGAATACTATAATGCTCGGGAGTATAACTTTGCACTACCACCTCTCCTGCTTTATCCCCGCGACCTGTTCTTCCTGCAACCTGAGTCAATAACTGAAAGGTTCTCTCACCAGCTCTAAAATCAGGGAAGTTCAAAGAAGTATCAGCGGTGATGACACCTACTAAAGTCACATTCGAAAAGTCATGACCTTTAGCTACCATCTGGGTTCCTAATAAAATATCAGCTTTTCCTGTTTTAAAGTCTGATAAGATCCTCTGATAAGAGCCCTTACGCCGAGTCGTATCAACATCCATCCGTAAGATATTGGCTTCAGGAAGTAATTCTTGTAATTGTTCTTCTACCTTTTCTGTTCCTAAACCAAAATACTTGATATATCTACTTTCACACTCAGGACAAATATCCGGATTCCTCTCTTTATGATCACAATAATGGCACTGTAATAGATTAGATTGAGCATGATAAGTCAAGGATACATCACAGGCTTCACATTCCATGACATATCCACATTCTCTACACTGCACAAAGGTAGAAAATCCCCGTCGGTTAAGAAAGATAATACTCTGCTCATTTTGCTCTAACATTTGGGCCAACTTCTCTTGCAACAGCCTACTGAACATACTTCTATTATCATCTTTTAGCTCTTCTCTCATATCTACTACTTCTACTGGTGGCAGAGGTCGATCATCTATTCTTGTTGATAAACCCAACAGTTGATAATCACCAGCTTGAGTTCTATAATATGCTTCTAAAGAAGGAGTAGCAGTTCCTAAGATCGTTACTGCTCCATTCAACTCTGCTCTCTTGACTGCTACCTCTCGAGCATGATATTTAGGATGTTCTCCCTGTTTATAGCTTGTCTCATGCTCTTCATCAATAATAATTATCCCTAAATCTTCAAAAGGAGCAAAAACAGCTGAGCGAGCTCCTACTGCTATCTTAACCTCTCCAGCCTTAATCTTTCTCCATTCATCGAATCTCTCTCCAGTCGATAATTGGCTATGTAAAACTGCTACTTGCTCTCCAAATCTCCCTTTAAATCGAGCAATTGTTTGAGGAGTCAAGGAGATCTCAGGAACTAAGACGATTGCTTCTTGACCCTTTGTTAAAGCCTGAGCAATCACCTGCAAATAAACTTCTGTCTTACCACTCCCCGTAATACCTTTCAATAAAAAAGTTTTAGCATTAGCTTCAGCTAATGCAGTAGAAATCTCTTCAATTGCTAAGCTCTGTTCAGCAGTCGGCTCTAACGGCTCTGTCTGAACAAAGTCAGTAGTTTGATAAGGATTCCGTTTTACCTCCAGCCACTGATAAGAAATAAATCCTTTTTCTTTTAATCTCCTCACAGTCCCAGAAGTCGTATCAACCGCTCCTGCCAATTCAGTCATAATTAAATTAGCATCAGGATGCTCAAGTAAATAAGACAAAATCGCTGCTTGCTTAGGAGCTCTACTTTGAATCTGTTCGATTATCTGCCCTGTCTTCTCTAATGATTGGGCCAACCTTACAACCCGCTTGGTCTTAATCTTTTGTTCACCACTAGGAACAATTGCTTTCAACGCAGTAATCAAATAACATTGATAATACTTAGCCATCCAACGAGCCACTCTTAATAATTCCTGATTAAATAATCTATAAGGACTAGCTAGCTCTAAAATCGGTTTTGTTTCAAAATCAACTTCGTTAGTTTTTCCTAATACATAACCTTCTATTCGTCGATTCCCAAATGGAATCTTTACTTTATGACCAGCCTCTACCTCACCTTCTAACTCTTCTGGCAAATGATAAGTAAACGGTTTATTAACCTGCTTAACCGGTAAATCAACTGCCACCTTAACGTACTTCTTCATTATTATCCCACCTATTATTAACCAAACTTTTCCAAAAACAAACCATGTTTATCAATATTATTATTCAAGACCTAGCTTTATATTCCTCTATTCACTACCTAATTGATAGTTAAAAACCTTCAAAACCTTTGAATTTATGGGCTTAATCTTCAACTCTCAATTATCAATTATCAACTATAAGCTGAAGTTTTATTGTAATTAAACCTCAACTCAAAAAGATCTCTGCTTAGCAGAGATCTTTTTATCAACTAAATAAAATTCTATAACTTCTGAAGCTTAATCTTCTCTCCTTCTTGGTCAATAAAGATTACCTGCTTTACTCCAGCTACTTCTTCCTCTTCTAATTGCACAAGATCATGCGGATAAGTAATTGCTTGCGTTACCATATCTGTAGGAGCTGGCCCTCTTGCCTTAACTACCACAATTAAAATATCATCTTCCCGTCTAATCTGATTAATCTGAATACCGTAGCCTCCAGTTGGGCGTTCTCCTAAACCTACATAAACTGCTGACCCGTAGTCAAACTCAAAATCTTCAAGACCTCTAACTTTATTGGCCCACAATTCAACTTCTTGCTCATCGATCAATAAAAACTGACTACCTTCAGGATATTCAGCCCGCTGCCATTCACCTGTTAACTCTTCAGGTGCTTCATAAATTAGATCTCCTGCTTCAAGCAAACGCTGATTACAACCAACAAGTACTAGCATCAATACTGCTAATAAAATTGCTACTTTTAATTTCATCAGACTCTTCCCTTCTGCATTAAGTAATTTACAATGTACAATTTAGAATTTACAATTAAAGAGCAAACTCTTAAAACACCTAAATATTTTTTAATTGTTCATTGTACATTTTGTCAATTTTGTTCATTGTAAAGTTATATTGTAATATAACCCCAGATTCAAGATTAACTCTTACTCAACCTTAACCTTAAACTTAACCTCTCATTTATCATTATAACACTAGTTTTTCTAAAATACAGTGGAAATTATTATTTAATTTGGTTGAGAACATAAGGGGTACGCTGATAGACATAATAGTTAAGCCAATTAGAAAATAACAAATTAGCATGTGAGCGCCACTCTACAATCGGCTCTTGATTTGGATCATCATCAGGAAAATAGTTTTCAGGCATCTGAATATCGACCCCTTTAGCTAAATCTCGTTGATACTCCCTTTTTAAAGTAAATCGATCATATTCAGAATGGCCTGTTACAAAGATCTGCCTTCCATCCTTAGTAGCCACAATATAGGCTCCTGCCTTTTTTGATTCAGCTAAAATTTGGAGAGCAGATATCTGTTCAATATCCTCTCTTCTCACTTCAGTATGGCGAGAATGAGGTGCCTTAAATTGCTCATCAAACCCACGCAAAAGTTTGACCTTATCCTGCTTAATCTGATGGTTAAAGACACCGAACATCTTTTGCTCTAAAGGATACTTAGGAACTCCAAAATGATGATATAGACCTGCTTGAGCTCCCCAGCAGATATGCAAAGTTGAAGTAACATTATTTAATTTCCAATCCATTATTTGCTGCAATTCTTCCCAGTAATCGACCTCTTCAAAATCAAGATGTTCAATTGGGGCTCCTGTAATAATCATCCCATCAAACATTTGGTCTTTAATCTGATCAAATGTTTTATAAAATGTACTCAAATGCTGTTGGGAAGTATTTTGAGAATCATGGGTTGCTGACTGCAAAAAAACTATATCTACTTGCAACGGTGTGTTTCCTAACAAGCGAAGTAATTGTGTTTCTGTAATCTCCTTTAGCGGCATTAAATTTAAAATTAATATTTTAAGAGCTCTAATATCCTGACTATAAGCTCTTGATTCCTTCATCACAAAAATATTCTCTTCTTCTAAAACCTTAGTTGCTGGTAAATTATCCGGAATATTGATTGGCATCACTACTCACTCCTCTTTAGATAAATAGTGCTTTCTCTACAGGTCTTATCAGATCTTCCGTAATAAAAACCACTTGCTAAATTAAAGCCTGTTATTACAATGCTTCGCAAATAATTAAATTTCTCTGCACCCCCGTCTTAGTGTACAATTTACAATTGAATTCAAAATCATAAACACTTAAACCATCAATAGTTGCAAAGCATTCTGAGACTAAATACTCAATCTTCCAATATTTCATTTTAGCTGAGAATAACCATAAACTAAAAAATCTCTTCTTTTTAAGAAGAGATTTACATTAACTCTTCTTATCTTCCAATACCTAATTAGGTATTGTTGGATTTAGCACCTTCCTTAATTAAAAAGAGGTTGCCGGGTTTCATTGGGCCAATCCCTCCACCACTCTTGATAAGACTATTATTTTATTTTTAATTATGTTAACACATATTAATCAGGTTGTCAAACCACATATCAATGAAATTAATTAAAAGTTAAGATAAATCTTTTTGGGAAAATGCTCCCCATAACAGTTCGCTAGCTTTTTTGGTGATCGTCTCTCCATTTAAATTGGTCATAATCACATCAATCTCTGAACCAAACTCTAAGATGACCTGTCGGCAAGCACCACAAGGGCTACAAGCTCCTTCTGTATCTGCTATAATAGCAATTGCTTCAAACTCTTTATCTCCTTCAGAAACAGCTTTGTAAATAGCTGTTCTTTCAGCACAATTAGTCAATCCATAGGAAGAATTTTCAACATTACATCCTGTATAGATCTCCCCATCTGTAGTTAACAAAGCAGCACCAACCTTAAAGTTTGAATAAGGAACATGAGCTTTTTCTCGGGCTTGCTTAGCTTCTGCAATCAATTTCTCTTTTGTTTTCTGCTCCATCTAATCACCTCCCAATTTAATTGACAATGCACAATTTACAATTAAATTCAAGCCATCAAAACTAAAGTATTCAAACTTATTAATTTCTATTATTAATTAAATTTAGAAAAACTTACTCTTTTGAAAAATTAAACTTAAAATTCTAACAACAAGTAAATACATAAAACCTAGATTTTCAAATCTAGGTTTTATGTCTGACTATATTACATGAAAAGTCCAGCAATAGTAGCTGTAGTATAAGTTGCTAATGTTCCAGCAATTAATGCCTTAACACCTAAGCTAGCAATTAAACCTTTTCTTTCTGGATCTAACGGGCCAATACCACCAATCTGAATCGCAATTGAAGCAAAGTTAGCAAATCCACATAAAGCAAAAGTAGCAATCATTTCAGATTTAGCACTTAAAGCCCTTCCAGCTTCTACTGCCTCTTCTCCAATCAATTCAGCTAAACTCAAATAAGCTACAAATTCATTAATAGCCATCTTCTGGCCCAATAAGCTTCCAACTTCTCTAATCTCTTCTGCAGGAACTCCCATCAAGAAAGCAAATGGAGAGAAGATATATCCTAAAATTTGTTCTAAGCTTGTCCCTAACATTTCTAATGGGTAATTGATTAAAGCAATTAATCCTAAAAATGCAATTAGCATTGCAGCTACATTTAAAGCAAGAGTTAATCCTTCACTTGCCCCTTCTGCAGCAGCTCCTAGAATATTTTCATTTTCAATTTCAACATCAATATCTACTTGTCCAGCAGTTCCAGATTCTTCAGTCTCCGGAATGATAATTTTAGCCATCACCAACGCAGCTGGAGCAGACATTACACTTGCTGCTAATAAGTAACCAGGATCAATTCCTAACCCAATAAATCCAGCTAATACTCCACCGGCTACTGTAGCAAATCCTCCAGTCATCATTGCCATAACCTCAGAACGAGTCATCTTAGGTATATATCTTTTAACAACCAAAGGTGCCTCAGTCTGACCGATAAAGACATTGGCAGCAGCAGCCAATGATTCAGCACCACTCAACCTCATTACCTTCATCATAATACCTGCCATAAATTCAACAACTTTTTGAACAACTCCAAGATAATACATCACAGACATTAAAGCTGAGAAGAAAATGATTGTAGGTAATACCATTAAAGCAAAACTAAAATCAGCCATCAAGTGTTCCCCAAATACAAATTGAGCACCATCAAGAGCAAAGTCTAAAACGATCGCTGCAAACTCACTCAACCATTGAAAAACAGCTCTTCCTGGTGGAAACGCTAAAATTAGAAAAGCAAAGACTAACTGTAGGACAAGTCCAGCAATAACAGTCCGATGATTAACTGCCTTCCTATCCTCAGATAATGCATAAGCGATTCCTATAAATACTAATAATCCTATAACTCCAATTAGCCTTGACATATTAATAATCCCCCTTATTTAATATAATTAATCTGAGGGTTATTAACAGCTATTAATTATTAGGTATCCTCTTATTAAGTTTACTATTAACTACAATAGCTATTATCTTCTTGAATACCTAACGTTTTATTGATATATAGTTTACAGTTGATATGGTTTCTATGGATACGGTTTTTGTGATTTTCACGAAAGGGTTGATAAACCCTGTAGGAGTTTCACGAAAGGTCTTGAAAAAGACCTGTAGGGACGGTTGACAGTAGATAGAAAAAATCTAAGAGCGGATTTTTTTCATCACGAAGGGTTCAAAGAACCCGAAGGAAAACCTTAAAATTAAAACCACTCTAAACCTATAATTTTAAGTCTTTTCATGGGTTTTAAGATCTTAATATTTTGCTCTTAACTGTAAACTGTAAACCGTAAACTGTCAACTCAATTATAGTATTTCCCAACTAATACTGTTTTTAATAGTCTCCTGTAAGCTCTTCTCCAGCTACAATTTTGACTCCAGAGCTAGCTCCAATTCTTGTGGCACCTGCTTCAATCATCTCTTCGGCATCTTCTAAACTCCTAACACCACCAGAAGCCTTAACTCCTAATTCTTCCCCAACAACTTCTCTCATTAATCTGATATCTTCAACAGTTGCTCCACCTGTTCCAAACCCAGTAGATGTCTTAACAAAATCTACTCCTACCTCTTTAGCAACTTGACAAGCCTTCTTCTTTTCTTCTTCTGTCAAATAACAGGTTTCAATGATTACCTTAATTAAAGCCTTATTTTGAGCAACATCAACAACCGTTTTAATATCATCCCTAACAATCTCCCATTCTCCTGATTTTAAAGCCCCAATATTAATCACCATATCAATCTCATCGGCACCCTCTTTAATTGCCTTATTTGCTTCAAAGGCTTTACTCTCTGCTGTGTTGGCCCCTAGTGGAAATCCAATCACTGTACAAACCTTTACTGAACTATCTTCTAATTCTTTATTTATCAAGGATACAAAAACTGGATTAATACAGACAGAGGCAAAATTATACTCTTTTGCCTCTTGACATTTAATTATAACCTCTTGTTTAGTTGCCTCAGCACTCAATATAGTATGATCAATTATACTTGCTATCTCATTGACGTCCATCATATCCCTCCAGTTGGCTATATAATAAGTTTACACAAAACTATTCATGATAATAAATCCTAGATAAATACCAAAGACACCCATAACCCCTTTATCTTTTCAAAATAAGCATAAATAAGAATTAAATAACCTCTAATCATAGTTTAAGTTTTTTAAATTTTCAATACTTAAATACGTCTGACGTCTTACGATATGATTTTACTATATTATTCTCTTTTTGTCAATCTAACAACTATTTATTTTTACAATTTAGATTATTAAATAAAGAGCAACACCTACAACTAAACTACTTAACAATGTATAACCAAGAGTTATCTTCAATATGTTCCCTTCCAATCCTAATGCTCCTATAGTAGAGACACCAAGTAATATCTTAGCTGGAGCTACTGCTGAACCTAAAGAAGCACCAACTGCTTGACTAGCAGCAATCAGATAAGGAGGCAGTTCTAGCAATTCTGCTACTCCTATCTGTACACCTCCGAATAAGACATTAGAACTTGTAGTACTGCCTGTTAAAAATGCCCCTAAAATTCCAATGAAAGGAGAAATGATCGGAAAGTAATTACTACTTACTTCAATCATTCCCTGAGCAAACATATAAAGCATACCTGAATCATTCATTACTAATGCCATCATCATCAATAATAAGACAGTCAGGCTAGAAGAAATCCCTTGTTGATAGCTAGTTTTCAAAATTTCTTTAATCTGTCTAGAAACTAAAAAGCCTTTTAATAAGTAAATTATGATTCCTAATACTCCTGCTAATAATAAGAACGTAACTGGATGAGACAAGAAATCAATAACAGCATAACCTTCTTCTGGTTGAACTTGATAACCCAACATAGTAGTAAAACCTGGATAAGAAAATCCAACCGACCACTCTGGTAATAAATTTTCGAGTAGAGGAACCTGAGAAATCAAAGCTGTTCCAATCAAAATAAAATAAGGCAACAGCGCTAATTTTATTGACATTCCTTCATTATTCTTATTTTTTCTCTTTTTTTCTTTATTATTCCCATTTAATAAGATTAAAAACAATAGACTACCACTCAACCCTCCTAGTAATGAAGCTAAATGGGGAAACCCCAATTTAACAACTCCTAATTGTACTGTTCCCATCACCAGTCCAATCGGAAGAATATATTTCAGTGAGCTTTTAATCGCCTTTACTCCTCCTTGAAGATGAGCAACTGATAATCCAGTTATAATGATTGGTAAATAAAATAGTAATGTCGATACTAATCCTAATCGAATCGGTTCCAATCCTGTTACTAAACTGAGTGCATAAAAAGAAGAACCCATAGAACCAAATCCAATCGACCACGAATGACCGATCAAAACTGCACTCAGAGCAACCAACGGATCAAAGCCCATTCCTACCATTAATGAACCAATCACAGCCACCGGTACTCCAAAACCTGATATCCCTTGGATAAAAGAAGAAAAAGCCCAAGCTAAGGCTAAAATCTGTAGTAATTTATCTCCACTCAACCCCAACATAAAATCCTTAATCACTTCAAAAGCACCGACTATTTTTACTACATTATACAGGAATATTGCTCCCATAATTATCAAGATTACATATAAACTTAGACTAGCTCCCTTAGCAACCGCTATTCCAAGCTGTCCAAAAGTAAGCTTATAGTTAATAACTGCTATTATTAAGGCAGTTATTAAACTGAGCAAAGCAGCTATTGTTGATTTTATTTTTAAGTAAGAGATCGTAAATAAAAGTAAAACAATAGGTACCATAGCACTAATCCATAATCCAATACTAAACTCCATTATTCCAACTCCTTTATCGAAAGATTTCAGTACAATTATTAATTGACATGCGTTAACTTAATTAACATAACACAACAGCTTAAGTTTAAGTCCAAGTCTAAGTTTAAGTAAGAACTAAAACCCCTTATGTTTTTAACGATTGACTTAGCCTTACCTTCAGGTTTATAAAAACCTTTCGTAATAAAAACCATTTCCTCAACCTTAAACTTGAGCTATTTTGTAATAAAAATAAATCAAGGATGAATCAACTTCAATTGATTCATCCTTGTCAATTAGCTACCTCTATTAATAATTATAGTTTCTCTAAGATATCCTCAGCAATCTTGTCAGCCTCAAACCCAAATTTACGAGCCACTTCTTGACCTGGACCACTGGCACCGAATCGATCCATACTGACTAAATGATGATTAGCTCCTAGGAATCGATACCAGGCAGTTCCAATTCCTGCTTCAATTGCTACTCTGAAGGTATCATTATCCCCAAGTACTTCTGCTAAATAGTCCTCTCCTTGCTCAGCAAATAACTCTTTATCCGGTACTGAGACAACTCGAGCATTCTTTCCTTCTTCTTTTAATAACTGAGCGACTTCTACAGCTAAAGAAACCTCACTACCACTGGCCATCAAGACTAAATCAAGTTCTCCAGCTTCTTCAGTTACTACATATCCTCCTCGATCAATATCAGCTAATCCATTAGCTTTATCTAAATGAGGAAGATTCTGTCTAGTCAAGATCAGAGCTGTTGGCCCATCAGCTCTCTCCATTGCTTGCAACCAAGCTTCTTTAGTCTCTTCTTCATCAGCAGGTCTTAATACCGTCAAGTTAGGAATCATGCGTAATGATTCTACATGCTCAACTGGCTGATGAGTTGGCCCGTCTTCTCCAATATAGATTGAATCATGAGTGAAGACATAAACTACTGGTTGTTTCATTAAAGCAGCCATCCTAATAGCATGACGCATGTAATCAGAAAAGACAAGGAATGTAGAACAAAATGGCCTTAGCCCTCCCTCTAAGGAGATACCATTAACAATGGCTCCCATCGCATGCTCTCTAACTCCAAAACGGAAATTACGTCCAGCAAAATTATCTGCTTGAACTTCGTCATACTTGTCCAAATAAGTCTTATTTGATGGGGCCAAATCAGCAGAACCACCTACTAAGTAAGGAACCTGATCAGCTATCTCTTTCAAAGCAGCTCCCGAAGCCTTTCTCGTTGCAATTGGAGTATCTATCTCAAGCTCAGTAATAACCTCTCGTAACTCTTCAGGCAATTCTAAGTTAAGAGCTCGCTCTAACTCCTCTTTTAACTCTGGATTAACATTGGCCCATGCTGCAAATTTTTCCTGCCAAACTTGATATTCTTCAGCCAATTCTTCTTTTCGTTGACCCAAAAACTCTGTTACCTCTTCTGAAACATAAAACTTCTCATCAACTGGCAGACCGAACTCTTCTTTCATTCCTTTGATCTCTTCTGCCCCTAATGGTGCACCATGTGCCGCACTACTACCTTGCTTAGTCGGTGCTCCATAACCGATATCTGTCTTAGCTATAATCAATACTGGCTTATCTTGGATCTCTTTAGCTGCTTCAATAGCTGCTCTAATCTGCTCTAAATCATGTCCATCTACTTCTTCAATTACATGCCAATCATAGGCCTTAAATCTGTCACCTACTGATTCAGTAAATGTTAAATCTGTATCTCCAGCAATTGAGATTTGGTTGTCATCATAAATTGCAATCAACTTACCCAAACCTAAATGACCTGCTAAAGAAGCGGCTTCAGCAGTAATTCCCTCCATCATACAGCCATCTCCAAGTAATGTATATGTATTGTGATCGATTATTTCAAACTCATCTGTATTATACTTTTCTGCTAACATCTGCTCAGCAATAGCCATTCCTACTGCATTAGCAAATCCTTGGCCTAACGGGCCAGTCGTAGTCTCAACACCTGGAGTATCCATATACTCAGGATGACCTGGAGTCTTAGAACCCAATTGTCTAAATTCCTTTAAATCTTCTATGGATAAATCATATCCTGTTAAATGGAGCAAAGAATACAACAGTGCTGAACCATGTCCTGCTGATAAGACGAATCGATCTCGATTTAACCAATCTGGATCAGCTGGATTATGCTTCATCACCTCACCATATAATACTGAACCTAACTCTGCACATCCTAAAGGTAACCCAGGATGACCTGAATTAGCTTCTTCTATAGCATCAGCCGATAAACCTCTAACTACATTTGCTACTTCTTTCAACAATTTTATTCCTCCTTATTAAATCTTCGTCTTTTTTCTCCCTTCAATGATAACATTAAACAGCTTAGTTATCAACTTCTAACTTATAAAATATCAAATTTAACTGCTCTATCTCCTTGAGGGAAAATTTATCACCCCTTCAAATCTAAAATCCATTCAATCCATTTTAAGACTGTTTGGGCTCTTCTTCTAATAGTACTCTCACTTGAGATATTATATAATTTCTCCTTGTTCGCCAACATTATATCAACTACATCTTTCTTAGAAATTAGAGTTGATCTCTTCAAACATAATTTAAATACCTTATAGAAGATTTCATGTTCTAAGATAGATTCAACTATCCTTAAATTCTTCTTTTTTCTTCTCATTGTAATAATCTTACGTCCTAGCTTTGACAATTTCAATCTACTATCTTCTGACTTAATTAAGTCTAAATACATACCTGCTCTTGAATAATACTGAGCTTGTCTCTTATCAAAATCATATCTGGTACTTATCTCTTCTATGCTCAAAGGTTTCTCATATAAGGATTTCACTAAATCTAAGACCCTATTAAATGAATCTGCCTGGGGAAAAGGAATTTCAGGCTCTGGTTTTATTGTGACATCTCTAAAAAGCTGTTCGAGATCTCGTGAAGTAATAGATTTATCTTTGATTACATAATTTTTCTGAACAAGCAACTCCAGTGAATTATAGTTATTATGCTCTTTAAATTGATAAACAAAGAAACTGAATATATCATTAGAATAGAACATGAAGACTGGAACAACCTCTTTAGCAATCTTTTTATTCCATAACCTATAAGGATAATATAACTGTCGAATCAAAAAATCCTCTGAAAAGGAATTTTTAGCTTCGATTAAGATCAATTTATCTGTAGTTTCATAGCCACCATCTATTTCACATTGACTATTTTCTACTCTGATCTGATGATATAGCTCTTTTTCCTTATTTCTAATACTGAATTTGAAATTATTAGTAGACATCCTTCCACTCACAGTAGAAATTAACTCTTCACTTTCAATTAGATCATTTATTATTCCAGAGATAAGAGCAGATTTTAATACTGCTGCCTCTGAATATAAATCTTTAGGGTTTACACTTTCAATCCAGTCTGGAAAATCAACTTCTATCGGAGTAATCTCCTCATAGTTAAGATTGAGCTTTTCATAAACATCAAATTTACCAATTATATACTCACCTCTAGTAATTGGCAAAATGGTCAGATTGTGTTCAGAAAAAAGATATGGTAAATTACTTTCATGATCGAATTTAGTCATCAATCGTGCTTCCCTATACTTATTGATTTCACTTGATGTAATGGTAAAATAACCCTGCTCCTCAACCTGTTCAACAATAGGATAGTCTGCAAAGATTTCAGCCCACTTTTTATCAACTTTCCTATTACGATTTTTAGCCATTTAGATCATTCACTTCATAATTTCTAACTAAGACTTCTTTAATCTCTCCTCTTTGATCAGCTTTAGAGTTAATAGCTCTAGTAGCATCAATATATTCTATTGTATAATCTTTATAAAGCTCTAATATTAAATCAGCACTTGAATTAGATAGTAAAAATCTACACCCTCTTTTAGTTAAATTATCACATAACTTCTTTAATCTCTTCTGATCTGCTTCATCAAAGCCATCCCTAGTATAGCTAGTAAAGGAAGAAGTATCAGATAGTGGATGATAAGGTGGATCAAAGTAAACAAAGGCCTCTTTTCTCATATATTTGATTGCTTCTTCAAAGTCAGTACTCAAAATTTTAACCTCATTATTATTTAGATAACCACTGACAGCCCTTAAAACCTCTTCATTAACAATATTCGGGTTCTTATATTTACCAAACGGTACATTGAATTGGCCCTTTTGATTGACCCGAAAGAGACCATTAAAGCAAGTCTTATTTAAATACAGGATTCTCGAGGCTCTTTTCACATCCGATAGCTCTTCATATTCGGTAGTTCTATCTAATGCTCTTGTTTCATAATAGTAATCCTTCTCATTCTGATGAGTCTTTAGATCTGCAATTAATTGCTCAACTTTATCTCTAATTACTTTATAAGCATTGATCAATTCGTGATTGGCATCATTAATAATTGCTTTTTCAGGTTGTAGATCAAAAAGAACAGCCCCAGCACCTACAAATGGTTCGTAGTAAGTAGACATCTGTTTAGGAATTCTTTTTCTTAATTCAGGTAATAGCTGCCTTTTGCCACCTGCCCACTTTACAAAAGGTTTAATTAGTTTATTATCTTTCACCATTTCTATCTGACCTCCTAGAACATTTTTAATTGCAAAAAAAGATCCCCTAATTAAGAGGATCTTTCCAACTAAATATTTACTATTTTCCTTGCTCCCAATCATTCAAGAATTTTTCAATTCCAATATCAGTCAACGGATGGCTAGATAGCTTTCCAATTACATCGAAAGGAATAGTAGCAATATCTGCTCCAATTAAAGCAGCTTGCTTAACATGCTGAGGATGTCTAATACTAGCAGTAATAATCTCGCTTTCTAAACCGTAATTATCTAAGATAATTGCAATATCTTCAATTAATTGTAACCCTTCATGGGCTATATCATCTAATCTCCCTACAAATGGACTGATATATGTAGCACCTGCTTTAGCGGCTAATAAAGCTTGATTAGCTGAAAAGACTAAAGTTACATTAGTCTTAATTCCTTCTTCACTCAAAGTCTTAACCGCTTTTAATCCCTCAACTGTCATTGGAATCTTAATTACTACATTCTGAGCCAACTCTGCTAATTCTCTAGCTTCTTCAATCATCCCTTCTGCCTCTAAACTGATTACCTCAGCACTGACTGGGCCATCTACAAGCTCACAGATCTCTTTAATTCTCGTATGAAAGTCAACATCTCCCTCTTTAGCTACCAAGCTAGGATTAGTAGTAACCCCATCAATCACTCCTAAACTGGCTGCTTCTTTAATCTCTTCTAAATTAGCAGTATCAATAAAAAACTTCATCTTATCACTCCTTATTTTAGTAATTAGTGACTAGTAACTTATAATTAGTTATTAGCACTTTTATAATGACCTATTTATTATTAAATAATAAAATTAACTCAATAGCAAGTGATATTTCAAATTTAATCTAAAAATATAAAAATTAGGCCTAATTAATAGACCTAATTTTTTAAACTTTTTTATTCAGTTCATTTGCTTCCAATTATCCATAAATCTTAGTTGTCGTATCTAGAACCATCTCTGTCATCCGGTCAACACCCTGTTGAATCTTTTCTTTGTCAGCTCTAACCTGACTAAAGACATGATCAGAAACAGTTAAGACAGTAGCTGCTCTTAATCCATACTTAGCTGCAGTATGATATAACATCGCTGTCTCCATCTCTACTGCTAAGACACCATAATCAGCTAATTCCTTAACATGCTCTTCTGGAGTCCCATAAAAATAATCAGAAGTAGCAATTTGTCCTACATGAACAGGCATCTCCAATTCAACTGCACTATCATATAGGTACTTAATCAATTCAAAATCAGCTGGCGGGGCCAACGTAATATTCTGCTGCATCTGATTAACTGTAGTACCAATTGTAGCAGAAGATTGAGCAATAATCACATCTGCTTGCTCTAACTCTTCAGTTAAAGCTCCACAAGTTCCTACCCTAATTAATGTTTTAGCACCTAGCATCTTTAACTCTTCAAGCATGATTCCTGCTGAAGGAACTCCCATTCCTGTTGTTTGAATTGAGACCTCCACACCATTAAAAGTTCCTGTATAACCATACATCTCTCTGTAATCAGTATATAGCTTTGGATCATCTAAAAACTTTTCCGCCATATACTTGGCCCGTTGTGGGTTCCCTGGTAATAAAACAATATCAGCTACCTCTCCTTGCTCTGCTTCAATATGAATTGGCACCTTTAAATCTCCTCCTTAATATGTAATTAAAATTAACTTTCTTCTATACTAACAAAAAATAATCGTCAGACGTCTAACTTAACCCAGTTTTATCTTACTACATTAAAACTAATTTGTCAATAATTAAACCATAGGATAGGAATCCATGAATAAATATCAGCAAATCAAATATTTTTAATAACTTGATTTTCCTTATTCCTTATTTAAATCATAGTATATGAAATTAATTATTTATTATTTAAATCATTTTAAATAACATGCCTTTCTAGTCGTAATGGTTCTTGAGGCGGAGTAATTAAGAATAATTCTTCTCTTTCAGTCTCATCTAATTTATCAAAATAGATTAATTTTTTCAAGAATTCTAAGCTGCCTTCAACTTCCTTATAGCCTAATCCCTGACCATCATTTTTTTCTAAAATTTGATCTATAAAACTATACATCTCTTGTGCATATTGATAATGAATCGGGGCCAAATTGTTATTATCAATCAAAGTGATCATTTGATAGCTCTTCAAGCATTGATAACTGATATACTCTGCCATATCTTGATCATAAATCCTTGTTGTATTATATTGAGCTAAATCAGGCCATTCTACCATTGTATCTTCATCTTCTTGTTGATACTGCTCAAACTTATCTACCCATTGCTCCATTTGATCTGTCATCGCTAAATAACTTTTATAAGTATCTCCGCTACAATCAATCCAACCTCGACTCAGATAAAAGGTTCTACTACTCTCTGAATTGCCTTTAATATCTTGCTCCCCTAATAATAATGGAATACAGTCATGGACCATTGGTACCACTAAATTTGCTTTCTCCGCCTGTAAATCTTCAACCCCTCCACTACAAAAACCATAAGCTAAGATAATATAATCATAATCTTCTTCAGCCTCAATCTGATCAATCTTAGCTTGGATCTTACCCTTCATCTGTGAACAGTCAGGAATATCATGTAAACCTTGTGGTAAAAATTCAATCCTTACCTCCTGCTCATCACCAATTAGATCTAATAGTTCTTTATAAAATACACTACATGAAATAACTGCCTTCTTCATCTTCTTCCCTCCTCCTTTTTTCTAAAACTCCATTGAATTCATAAACTCTGTTTGAAACTCTGGACTAGAAGACAATTCTATATAGTTAACCTGCTCCCGCAATTGATCAGCATAGGATGTTATCTTTTGATCCATCAGATACATCTTGGCACCTATTCCAGCTCCATTACCAATCTGAATAATCTTATCTTCCACTTCTTCTGGTAATAAATTAATTACACAGGCATTATGTGGATCTAAATAATTTCCAAATCCTCCAGCTAAATATAGATTGTCAAGCATTCCATAGTCTATATTTGCTTCCTTTAATAATACTTCTATCCCTGCTGCTATTGATCCTTTAGCCAATTGAATCTCTCTAATATCCTTCTGCGTTACTAAAATATCCTCTTCAATTCCTGCTTCATCTGCTGTTAAGACTATATAAGATTTAAAGCCTTTATATTCTGTCATTCTCTCTTGCTGCCAAGATTCTAACTCTTCATCTTTACAAAAAGCTCCTTTACTATTCAAAAAGCCTGTAATAAGTAATTCTGCTACAATATCCAATAAACCTGAGCCACAAATACCCTTAGCAGGTTGCTCAGCAATGGTCTGATACTCAATTTCACCTTCAGCTGTAATTTTATACTTCGAGATTGCTCCAGGTATTCCAGCTACACCAAACATAATCTTGGCCCCTTCAAAAGCAGGCCCAGCAGCAGTTGAACAAGCATAAATATTATCTTGCTTGCCTAAAACCATCTCTCCATTGGTTCCAATATCTATGATCAAGTTCCAACTATCAGCAAAAGAATTAAAATCAACTGCCAACATATCTCCTACTATATCCGAACCTACATAACCAGAAATCGAAGGTAACAGCTTAACTACTCCCTCCGAATTAATATTAACTCCCAGCTGAGTTGGATCTAGCTCAACTCCTCCAGTAAAGATAGGAGTATATGGTGCTTTGGCAATCGATTCACCACTTAATCCTACTAAAGTATGTAACATGATTGTGTTACCTACAAAAGTCACTGTTAAAATATCATCAGTTTCAATTTCATTTTGATCAGTCAAACTTAATACACCTTCATTAAATTTCTTAATCAATACATTTTGCATCTCTTCAACCTTTGTCCGATCATCTAAAGTATAATTAACTCTCGAAATCACATCTGCTCCAAATACCTTTTGCGGATTATGGAATGAGTAAGTATCCACTTCTGCTCCTGTATTTAAATCAATTAAATATAAAACTACAGTAGTAGTTCCTATATCAACAGCAATGCCATATAATTCTTCTTTCTTACCTGCTTCAATTCCAATCAGTTCTTGACTATCAGTATTGATTATAGCAGTTAAAAAATCCTCTTTATCAACTTGATCTAATTGCTGCAATGCTTTTAAAGTTATTTCTTCTGTATTAGTTTTTTCTTGTACTCTGGTCAAAAAACCACGTTGATCATCTAAATCCGGTTGCTCAATTTCAAAAACAAACTTTTTTATTTGTGAATCCAAATCAACCTCTTGATTTATTCCTTCAGTCAAAATATCTAGTTCTACTTCCTTATCTATCTCCACTTCCATATCTACTGTTACTTTGGTTAAGCAAGCTAGTCTAATACCATTTTCTACTTCTTTATCTGATAACAGCTCTTCTTCTTTAGAACTTACTGGAGGAAGAGCAGATAAAACTTTCACCTTACACTTACCACAATGCCCTTGACCTCCACAAGGAGTATCTAGAGAAACATCATTGTGATGTAATACTTCTAAGAGATTTTGGCCCTGCTCCACTATTAAATCTTTTCTTTCATTATTTTGCCAAACAACAACCTGATGATCCATTGAACAATCCCCCTTTTAATAAAGATTAGTGCTCTCAGTTCAAGGCATAGCCTTTCATAATTCTCCCTACAAGTCTTATCAGACTTTCCGTAATAAAAGTCATTTGCTAAATTAAAGCCTGTTATAGATTTTATTAAAAGAAAACCCGATGGGCTTGCCCTCGGGATGAATTTTAATATTTCTAATGCAATTCAATATTGTATTAGAAATCCCAATTAATCTTAGCACCTATAATATCAGCTATCTCTTTGACTTCTTTGTATTTGATAGTACCTCTTGATAGTTTATTACTTAAATTTTGAACACTATCATCACGATTATGCTTTTCATTTAAAGCCTTAACTAAATCAGTCATGCTCCAACCTGTTCTAGCAAGATAAGATTTAATTTCCTGTTTAATAGTCAAAATAGACACCTCCTATAAATAATTATACTTATAAGTTTAAAGATTGTCAAATTAATTTAAATATATACTTGATAATTTAAAAAAATAATATATAATTAAACTATATAGTATAAAGGAGGTGAATATAATGATTAAGAAATTCAAACCAATTAACAAAGCATATAAGTTTAGAATTTATCCTAATCAAGAACAGCAAGAGTTAATAGATAAAACGATAGGTTGTTCTAGATTCATTTACAACGAATTTTTAGCAAAAGCTAAAGAAGAAAATTATCAATCATATACTAAATATTCCAGACAACTGCCTCAACTAAAAAAAGAATATGAGTGGCTTAAAGAAGTTGATAGTATAGCATTACAGCAAAGCCTTAAAGACCTAGATAGAGCTTTTAAGAATTTCTTTAGTGGTAAATATAATTATCCTAAATTCAAATCTAAAAAAAGTGCCAGACTATCATACAGAACTCAAAAATTTATCAGACCTAGTGGTAGTACAAATATTGAAATCAAAGAAAACTACATCAAATTACCTAAACTATCTTGGGTTAAGTTTGCTAAATCTAAAGAAGTTAAGGGTAAAATTAATAATGTAACAGTTTCTAAATCTAGGACAGGTAAATATTATATCTCAATTAATGTTAGACAAATTCTAAAAACAGTTGTTAACAATAATCAAGGTGAACTAGGATTAGATTTAGGAATTAAAGATTTCTTAACTACCTCTAATGGAGAACATATCTCAAATCCTAGACATCTATCTAAATACGAAGATAAATTAGCTAAACTTCAAAAAAGATTAGCTCGTAAAGAAGAAGGTAGCAATAATTGGCATAAACTTAAAAAGAAAATTGCTAAAGTTCATACTAAAATTAAGAATGTTCGTAAAGACTTCCTTCACAAACTATCCACTAGATTAGTTAAGGAGAATCAACTGCTAGTCATAGAGAATTTAAATGTGAAGGGTATGCTAAAAAATTCTAAACTAGCAAAACATATCTCTGATTGTGCTTGGAATATGTTTACGTGCGACTTGTTGCTAAATTAAAAGTTTAGCCTAGTTATCGGAAGATAATTAGAACTAAGAGACCTAAATAGTCAAATGAGAGGGTAACGCCTTGAAGGGCTGTCGATAATACTCCGAATTGCATTTGGTTAATTAAGTAATGAAATGTAATAAGCTCGGTGAAGTCAAGTGAGATTAACCCCTAACTTAGCTTTGCTAAGAGGAAATGTACCTAGAGATAGGTAAGGTTAAGATAACTTGGTCGTCTATAAAATACCTATGATTAGTATGTACCACAAGGTACTGACGAATCTCTGGAAGTACGGGTCTAAAATATTAATAATCAGAAATGATTATATCAACAATAGTTTGAGGTATGTGGGGTTAGTAAGATTGTAAACTATGAAAATCCTTATACACTTACAGGGTGTATATCCATACCAAAGTGGAACATACAGGCTCAGAGGAGAAATCTAAGGGTATATGTACAGGTAAGGTCTTTTGGAACAAAGGAAGCTAACAACATGGAGGTCTTAATACCGATGAAATGGTGGTATGGAAGATTTTAATAACATACCTTAATGTTAGTGATAGTGTTGGCATTAACCGATAATACTCTAGTAATGTAGAGTTAGGGATAGCCAATAGTCAATATTCTAAGTTATAAGATATATCATTTTTAGCATAAGGTTCTTCGTGAGACTAAGAAAGGCGAAGTCTCTTTTCAAAAGGAGGTTTTAGCCGACTTATGACTGCATTAGCAGAGAATTATGTTGAGTATCCTAAGAAACAAAAACTAAGGAATAATGAGTATTATGATACCCAAACGATACAGGATAAACTGTATAAGTATAGTCAAAAAGGTTACGATTTTAAGAACTTAATGCAACACATAACTTCAAGGAAAAATATTTTACTTGCTTATCGTAATATTAAAAGGAATACAGGTAGTAAGACTAGAGGAACTAACAATACTACTATAGAGGACTTGGAACAATGGACTACTCAAAAATTGGTTGACTATGTAAGAAACAAATTAGAATATTATAAACCTCAACCTGTTAGAAGAGTTTACATTCCTAAACCTGATGGTAGAAAAAGACCTTTAGGTATTCCTACAATGGAAGATAGACTTATCCAACAATGTATGAAACAGGTCTTAGAGCCTATTTGTGAAGCTAAGTTTCATAAGCACTCATACGGTTTTAGACCTAATCGTAGCACCAAACATGCAATAGCAAGAATATCAACTTTAATGAATAGGAGTAAACTTCATTACTCAGTTGATATTGATATTAAATCTTTCTTTGATAATGTTGACCACAGTAAGTTAAAGAAACAATTATGGTCAATGGGAATTAAAGATAAAAAATTAATATCAATACTTGGTGCGATGCTTAAAGCAGAAATTGAAGGTGAAGGAATCCCAAATAAAGGTACACCTCAAGGTGGAATTATCTCACCTTTACTATCAAATATAGTTTTAAATGAATTAGATTGGTGGTTATCTAATCAATGGGAAACCTTTAAATCAGACTACAAATACAGTAAAAGCAAAAGTAAATACAGGGCATTAAGGAAATCAAACCTTAAAGAAATATATATAGTCAGATATGCTGATGACTTCAAGATTATGTGTAGAGATTATGAAACAGCCAGTAAGATTAAAGTAGCCACAATCAAGTGGCTAAAGGAAAGACTTAACCTTGAAGTTAGTAAAAAGAAAACTAAAATTACTAACCTTAAAAGGACTTATACTGAATTCTTGGGTATTAAACTCAAAGTTAGGAAGAAAAGTAATGAATATGTATGTAAATCTAGAGTAGCCAATGGTGTTAAAAAGAAGATAGCTGATAAGCTGAAACACCAAATTAAAAGAATTAATGAAGAAACTACTGTTAAACAAGTATCAAAACTAAATTCAATGATACTTGGAATGCAGAACTATTATTCTATGGCTACAATGGTTTCACATGATTTTAGAGATATAGCCTTCTTAGTTAATAAAAATATCGAGAACCGACTTAGCTCGGATTTAAGTGAAAAAGGTATTGAATCAAGAGCTTTCAAAAAGTTTTATGGAAAGTATAACTATAAACCTTATTATGTAGCAGGAATCAGAATATTTCCAATTACAGGTGTAACCTTTAATATTCCTATGCACTTTTCACAGAGAATATGTGATTACACCAAAGAAAGAAGGGAAAAGATACACAAGAAACTTAAAAGTGTATCACCAGTAGTACAAAAATACTTAGTAGAGAATCCAGTAAGAGGTGAAACTACTAAATACAATGATAACCGTATTGCCAGATACTCTGGTCAAAATGGTTGTTGTTTTATTACTGGATTTCCTTTGTTTATTGGAGATATAGAGTGTCATCACAAGAAACCACGAAAATTAGGTGGTAAGGACACTTATAGAAACTTGTGTCTAGTTAAGAAAGATATACACAAGTTAATCCACGCTACTAAAGAAGAAACAATTAAACTCTACTATGATAAGGTGAAAGGGATTCTTGATGAAGATGCCCTGAGTAAACTCAACAAACTTCGAGCTAAGGCAGGAAATGATTGTATCGAACTAACTTAGACTATGATGGAACGCCTAGTGAGTTTGAAAATCTCACGCTAGGTGTGAAGAGGGGGAAAGGCTGGAAATAGGTAATATTACTATTGAAGGCTTACCTATCTCTATCACAATGCTTGAATATAAAAGTAAGTGGTATGATTGTACATTGCACAAAGTAGATAGATTTTTTGCTAGTAGTCAAACTTGTTCTAAATGTGGTGCTAAAAATCCTAAAGTAAAAGACCTATCAGTTCACACTTGGACTTGTAGTTGTGGAGCAACATGGAATAGGGATGAAAATGCTAGTTTAAACCTTTTAAAACAAGGTAAATTAGAATTAGGTATAAGATAGCCTATATACTGTCGGGCTGACAGGAATTTACGCCTTTGGAGAGAGCGTAAGACCTGCTTAATCTACCATTTGGTATGCTTTAAGTAGGCAATTCTCTATGAATAAGGAATCCTCGTGGGCTTGCCCCGAGGAATGTCAATACATGCTTCACAGATAAATAAATTTCTCTGCCCCCCCGTCTAATTGACAGTTGATAATTGATAATTCAAAATCATAAAACCACAAACCCTTAGACCATCAATAGTTGGAAAACATCCTGAGACTAAATAATCAGTCTTCCAATATTTCCTTTTAGTTGAGGAGACTCAAGATTAAAGTTTACTGATTACAATACCTTCTCTAAATTATAAAACCAGGGGAGTAAAGATGATAAAAGACATCCTTACTCCCTTAATAATCCTTATTAATATTACGTTATAGAATTTGCACGTAAAACCCGATGGGCTTGCCCTCGGGATGTAAGTGCTATTTTTAAAATAATTCGATATTATTTTAAAAATATGATATACTACTAATAAGTTAAGGTAAATCTAAAAACTGAATATATGAAGTTGCAATAGGAATTGAAGCGATAACCAAGCTCCTCTATTGCGAATTTATTACGAAGTGTCTGTTAAGACACGTAGGTAAAATATTCAAGGTATCAGAATTCCTTAATCGTCAGTACCGTAGGGCGTACGGGATTCTAAGCCTCTGGAGAAACTGTAAGACCTAATTTCTTACTTAACACTTGATGTTAAGCAGAAATAGGCTCGTTTCTAGGAATGAGGAATCCACGTGAGCTTGCTCCGTGGAGCGTCAATTTTATCTTTCTTGTGCTTTAATTCTTCCTTCACTACTCCCACATCTCCATCTACCAGGTGAAACTCCCTCAAACTTCTTAAATACTTTAGAAAAATAACTCTGATCATTAAATCCGCTCATCTGAGCAATATCAGCCAAGGAATATTCTTTTTCTAATAATTTCTTTGCTTCTTCAATTCTAACTCTATTTAAATAATCTGTATAAGTAATATCTAATTCTTCTTTAAATAACTTACTAAAATAAGCAGCACTGAGACCAACTTCTGAAGCTACTTGATCCAAATTAATGTTTTCATCATAATTTTCTCTAATATACTTCATCGCTCGACGAATAATATCTTTATTTTTAACATTCTTTAACACAAAAGTTGCTTCTATAAATCTATCTAAAACTTTAGCTAAAGATCCAGAGAGTTCATTAATATCTCCAACTTTATTTATCTCTTCTAAATAAATATACTCTAATCCAAAAATCACTTCTAGATCGGCTCCAATCTCAATCGATGCTCTAGCTAAAATAACCATTAACTCTATTGTTTTTGACTTTACCATTTCAAATTTACTACCGGTTTGAAAATAAATAAACCCTAAAATTTCATTTAAAATCTCTTTAGCTCCTTCTTTATCACCCAATTTAACTTTAGAGATCAGTTCATTTTCTTTTTCAAAAGGATATAGGATTTCATTCCCTTCATTATCTTTCTTTAAACTATGAACAGTTTCAGCAATTCTAGCATTAATTTCATTAAGCTCTCTTCTCTTTTTTAACTCATCAATATTATCAACCATTAACCCTTTAGCCAAGCGCATCAACATTTCAGCTAAATGCCGAACTCTTACAGTATCTACTTTAGTCAATTTATTTAAGCTAGCCTTAATTTGATCAACCTTACCTTCTAATACTGGGTTTTGTTTAACTATATTCTTCAACAATAGATCATTTATTTGATAGATTAAGATTGGACCTCCCGTTAAAAAATATTTCAACTTCTTATTCTCCAAGATTGGAACGGCCCAATTAACCAATCCATAAGGGCAAGAATAAATATAAGCTTCCCCTAACTTTTCTGCTTGTAAACCTCCATCAAAATATGACTGTTTACAGTCCTTTTTTCCCTGTTCACAACTATAAACTAGTTCACAAAAAGAAGATTCATTTCCCATTGAAATTTCAGTAATCATATTACCTTTATTATCAAAAACTTTACAACCAACATTAGTAACTAAGCTATAATTTTCTATTAAATCATATAGATCTCTTTTTTCTATCTCTCCATCCATTTAATTAATACCCTCCTTCTTTAATTTAATATTTTAGCTTAGTTGATAAATTCCCTTCTAAAATTGATAAAAAAATTTATTAACTTTAAATCAATTATTTTTATCCCAATTTAATATTATTACTACTATAATTTCAAATCAATCTATATATAGTAATTAGAACCAATTGAATTCACCTTCAGCTTACACAGATAAATTCTATAATTAACTTCTGTTATTCTCATTCAAAATTGTTTAGTTAAGTTTAATAATATTAAAAATAATTTTCTGTCGAAATTAATCAATTCAACTTCATAATTCTACTCTTTTTTGTGCTAACTATATGTATTATAAAAAAATTTATATATGGGGTTTCAGAAATTAAACTAAATTTTGATTTATAAATTTATCTTAGATTAAACCTTCTTTACCTTTGTTGTGTCCGCTCTAAATCAATATCTAGATCAAAAATTTCAGCATCATCAAGCAGTATCTGTGGTTTTCCTAAAGTTTTAATAATAATTCCAGCAATTAATCCAGTAACTAACGGAATTATAAAGCCACCAATTATAGCATGAATTTGAACTGTTCCTACAATAGGAATGGCCATTAAACCTCCAAAAACTCCTGGTATACCGTGTAAGTTATTGACTCCCATTGTATCAGTAAGATTAGTCTTTTCTCTAAGCCACCCATCAAAATAAAGGAAACATAAACTAGAAATAACCCCTGCCGCTGCTCCAATTAACCAAGCAGTTCCAGGGCCAACAAGATCAACCGTAGAACCAATAGCTACACCACCAGATAATAAAGCATATGTATAAACTAATGGATCAACCTCACCTTTAAGTATCTTAATCACCAAAAATGAAACTAAAGTAGATGCCATTAAAGCTAAATAAGTAGTTGTCATACCTGAAATGATTAACTCTGGAGGTAATAAAGCTGTAGTAAAGGATGGCCATAATACCCAAAGTAACATACTTGCTAACCAAACAAAGGAAATACTATGGGTAGTAGCGTCCATGGAAGCTTCATTAACTTCTTTTCTCTGTAAAGCCATGATTACTCCCCAACCCCAGTAAGCAGCAAACATATGAACTAAAATTGAGCCGCCACTATCTGCAACACCTTCTAAATAAGTAAAAAGAAACCATTCATTAAGGATATAGGCCGGGACAAAGAAAATACTCAGCGGTATGAAATGCGATATTTTAACATGTCCAAATATTACTCCTGCTGCAATTATTAAAGTAATCGCACTAAAAACTCCAGCAATAATCAACTCAATACTCCAATTAAAACCAAATAAATTCTTTTGTATAAGTATATAAATTGGAAAGGCAACCGATAAAGTAAGTAAAGTTACTAAACAAACTCCCCACTCAAACCTTTTAATAAATAACATTAAAAATGCTACTAGCATAAACATAAAGAAGACATCTTGACCTCGGTGATACTGAAATAACTCAGCTTGGCTTTGCTCTACAGAGGCAACAGCTATAGAACTAAAAAGAAATATTATTAATAATATACCCACTAAAGTAGAAACCGATTTTCTTTTCATAATATATAACCTCCTGCTTTTATAAACAGTACTCTCCCTACAAGTCTTATTAGACTTTCCGTAATAAAAATCATTTGCTAAATTTAAGCCTATCACTACGGTACTTCACAGATAACTAAATTTCTCTGCACCCCCGTCTTAGTGTACAATGTACAATTGACAATTGATAATTGATAATTGAAATTCATAAAACCACAAACCCTTAGACCATCAATATTTACAAAGCATCCTACGATTAAATATTTCACCTTCCAATATTTTCTTTTAGCTGAGAAGACTCTATAAAAAATCAAATGGGCAGACACTAAAAAGGCTGCCCATTTAATTTTTTTAATTTTCTAAAGTTCAACCTTGAACTACCTTAATATAATTAGCACAATGCTTATCATTGCCTAATAAAGTATCACTAGCAGTCAATAAAGACATGATCTATTGTTTAATATATTAAATATTAACCTACTATCTCTCTAATTATAGTTACTGCTTCATTAGCATTTTCTGCATAACCATCTGCTCCAATCTTTTCTGCAAAGCGTTTTGTAACTGGTCCACCACCAACCATTACCTTGAATTCATCACGTAAGTTTTCTTCCTCTAAAGTACTCAATAATTCTTCATTTTCTCCCATAGTAGTAGTCAATAGTGCACTAGTTCCGATAATATCAGCATCAACTTCTTTAGCCTTAGCAATAAAATCTTCAATAGGAACATCTGTTCCTAAATCAAAGACTTGAATTCCATTTGCTTCTAATATAGAAGCAACGATTCCTTTTCCTATATCATGAACATCACCTTGTACTGTTCCTAATACAATCTTAATAGCCTCTGCTTCATCTCCACCTTGTTCAGCAGCTACCTCCTGTAAAACAGCAGTACCTTGTTTCATTGCCTCAGCACAACCCATCAACTGAGGTAAAAATAATTCACCTCTATCAAACAATCTACCAACCTCATTAATTCCAGCAGTAAATCCTTTTTCAATCATTTCTAAAGGATCAATTCCCTCATCAAGTGCAGTTTGAGCAAGCTCTTCTGCTTTATCTACATTAGCATCACAAATTGCATCAGCCGCCTTTTTAAAAAGTTCATTACTCACAAAAATCCCTCCTGACATTTATTCTTAAATCTAAGTATTTATACCTTAAGCCAACTGAATAATCTTTATATCCTTCTGATTAGCTAATTTCTTCTATCAGTCATCTGTTCTTAATTAAGAAGTCTTACTTTTAAACTTCTCTACAGAATTAATCTTAATATCAAGCAACTTGGCAACATTAAACTTAGCTTCCATTCCTTTAGCATTACCAGCACCAGGTTGAACTCGACCAATATTTAATTCTTTTCTTACCTCATCCATAATTACTGGATCAGTAAGTTCTTTTACATCTACTCCTAATTTGCCAGCAACATACTCTTTTGCTTCATCTAAACGCATATTCTCGGTCATTTGCATGCGTGCTACCAGATCTCCGGCAGTACGTACTCCACCCATGCCCGAAGCCAATGCGTGACTGATGACCATACCGTTAGGGTCACCTACACCTACCTACAACCCATCTAACTTACCAACCTCAGCTAGTGCAGCAGAAGCTCTACTTAAAGAGTCAACTGGAGGAGTTTCAACGATAGGTACACCTCCTACACCCATACCTACATTAGCGTGTACAGGAATATTAGCTACTTCAGCACACGCCTTCATCATAGTAACAGTTCTTCCTATATTCCAAGGAATTGTCTCACTACTGTTGATATTAACTACTCCACCAAAGATGTCAGCTCCAGCTTTTTCAGCTAATTTCACCTGCTCATGTGGATATAATCCTGCTAAGTTAACACCATCATATTCTATCTCTCCATGCATTCCTAAAACAAACTCTCCTGACATTCCCATCTCAATACTGATATCAGGATACTTTTCCTTTAAGATCTCTGTAGCTCTTAATGTAGCTAAGAAATCTGGTTCCCCGGCAGAGCCAGTCGTATCAAAGTTGATTCCATCTGCTCCTGCCTCATACATCTTACTTGCAACAAAGACCATATCACTTATAGCGTGCTCTACCATTCCTTCATAAGCTTCTTGTGCTTCCTTAATTTTCCCTTTTGGCAACAATTCGGCTGGGTTTGGAAACGACCCATCTGGTTGACTATACAATGATAGATTAGGCATTGCTCCATAAAAAACTGGTAATACTGTAGTCAATAAAGCTTGTTCCATTTCTATTTGTTCCTCAGCTATTATAGGCTTTATTGGCTTATAACTGTAATCAATATGAGCCATTTCTGCAGTATCGGAACAGAATGCCCTTTCATATAGCTGTAAATCAGGAATTCTACCGATTGAAACAGCTAATCTTTTTAACTTTACAGAACCTTCATCAAAGGTTAATACCAATTCGTTACCAGTCTCAACACTTACAAATTTATTAGGTCTTGTATATATATCAGCTAACCTATCAATTTCATCCTCAGAAAGAGAGTCTATATTAGCTCGATCAGTAGCATCTTCAACTCCTCTTTCTATATCAGCTCTAATTTCTTCTTCTGTCATTTCTATTGTAGAGCCATCTCCTAGTCTTGTTTGAACCATTCTTTCTCCTCCTTTGCTCAATCAAATTTTAGTGGAAATCTGTTTTAAAAGCTTTAACTTCTTAAATAGAACCTAAACAATAAAACCAAGCCAAAAACTACAACAAACTTTGAGATTATCCCCCCCCTTTTAAAACAATTGAGAATTAATTAAAAGTATTCATTAGGTAAGTAAGCTATATAATAATATACTAATAGTCAAGTTAAATTATTAATAAAAGTAACATTTTTCTCTAAAAACCAAAAACTCTAATCCATTTATAAATGGATTAGAGTTTTTATAATAAACTTTAATAATATCCTGCTCCACAATCAAAAACACAGTTATTATCACCTTGAATTATATTCAAACGAATATGATTTATAAACCAATCTTTAACTTATTCCTCAAAATCAAAAGACGTCTTTAATTTCTTTTCATTCTTATACCGCTCAATAGCTAACTCAATCAATTTATCGATTAACTCTGAATAAGAGATCCCACTTATCTCCCACAACTTAGGATACATACTGATTTTAGTAAAGCCAGGAATGGTATTAATTTCATTAACAATTATTTCATTATCTTCTTGGATAAAGACATCAACCCTTGCCATTCCCTGACAACAAAGTACTTTAAATGATTCAACTGCACACTCTTGTACCTGCTCTATCATTTCATCAGTAAGTTTTGCTGGCATCTCTAAAGCCGCTCCACTTTCATCTATATACTTAGCTTCATAAGAATAAAACCCTTCTTTAGGAAGTATCTCTCCAGGTACTGAAGCAATCGGTTCTTGATTACCAAGAACAGAACATTCAATCTCTCTTCCTTCAATCGCTTCTTCAATAATAATTTTATTGTCAAATTCAAATGCTATCTTTACTGCTTGCTCAAACTCAGCTTGATCAGCAGCCTTACTAATCCCTACTGAAGAACCAAGATTAGCAGGCTTAATAAAGACTGGCATTCCTAACCTATCTTTTACTTCTGTAAAATCAATCTTTTCTTGCTCAATGCGATGATACATTAAAAAATCTGCAATTGAAATTCCTGCATCTCGCAGTAATCTTTTCATTACATCCTTATCCATCCCTACAGCTGACCCCAAAACGTCAGCCCCAACAAAAGGAAGATCTACCAGTTTAAATAATCCTTGTACTGTACCATCTTCTCCATAAGGGCCATGCAGAATTGGAAAGACTACATCTAGCTCTTCTAAAACTTTAAAGTCATTAATAGTAACTAACTGTTCTGTTCCTTCTCCTAAAATCAAGGCAACTTCATCATTTGATTTACTTAACTTAATCTGTGTAGATTCGGTAGTATTTAACAGAAATTCTAAATCTTCTTTAAGATACCACCGTCCTTGTTTATCCATTCCAATTAAGACAATCTCATATTTTTCTTGATCCATAGCTTCAATCACATTTTTAGCCGATTGAAGAGAAACCTCATGTTCAGCAGACTTACCTCCAAAAAGAACTCCTACTCTAACCTTTGTCAATTCAATCCCTCCAATTTATTTAATCATAGAATTTAGCCATTGGAAACCCTATCACTTCTAGCGCAGGGAGGAAAACGGCTTTTTCAACTCCTTTCTGTTGAAAAGTTTGTTTTTTAAGATATAATAAAAACACAAGTGAATATATGGAGTTGCTTTGACTAATACCTTCAAAGTGTAAAATATTCAAGGTATCGTGTAGCTACTCAAATGTAGCATATAGAGTAATCTGTAGCCCCTATTGTCTTTACAGTAGGGATAGGATTTTTTAGTCAACTGCCCTGTAACTTTCTTAATCCCGAATCACCCACTTGTAGGTTTAAGAAGGTGCGAATCTTGTTAATAGACTATGCTGAGCATGGTTTATTATTTAACAAGCTCGGTACTTCTAGTGCCGAGAAGTTGACAAAAGTTATTTTTATAGTTTAAAATTTAACTCCTTAATAAATTTTATTTATAGATAATTATGTTAATTCCTTTTTAGACTATTCTTATCTTAAATTACAAATAATATGATACTGAATTACTCCATAATCCAGTTGATAAACCAGGAGCAATTAAAGAAAAACCTGCTATCTTAGAAAAAGCTTGTCATTTAAGTCAAAACTTCTTCTAAGCTTATCTATTTACAGGAACGGTCAAACCACCTTGGGGCATAATAATCGTCTGATAATCTGCACCATGCTTTTCTTCAACATAAGCTAACGCCTCATCAATTGAATCCACCTTCTTAGCAAATAAAGCTTCAGATAGCTCTTCATCAAGTCCAGAGATCAGTATAAACTCTTTATCCATCACCACTTTACTGATTGCAAAGGCTTTATGTCCACCAAGTACAAATTTTTCTTTAATCCTTTCTATATTATCCTCCGGTTGTTGGGAAGTATTGACCCATTCAACAAAGACATCCTCCCCTAAACCGGAGCTACACTCTGCTAACAAGATAATAGTTCCTCCAGGTTTAACCCCAGCATTAGCATTATCTAACGCCTTTTGAGCTTGATAGATATTTATATCTTTTGGATAACCTCCCGCACTGACCAAAGCAAGGTCAGCTTGCTTATCAATTGGTACATGATACATCTGAGCTGAAGTCTCAACTCCAGCATACCAAGCCTCTTCTAAATCCCCAGCGACTACCTCAACAATCTCCTTTTTACTATTAGTCACTACATTCAAGATAAAATCGACCTCAGCCTTCCTAGCTGCCTCAATCATTTCTAAATTAACTGGATTCTCTACTACCGGTGGTAAATCCCCAAGTAGCTCAACCATTTGTGAATGGTTAAATTGAATACTCTCTCGCCCTGCAATCCCTGGTAGGATCGACTTTCTCCCTCCAGAAAATCCTGCAAAATAGTGCGGAGCAATCACCCCAATTGTAATTAAAAGATCAGCTTCCACAGCTCTTCGATTAACCTGTAATTGATTACCTGAGCTCAGTTGACCTAGATCAACCAAATCTTGATCAGGACTATGAGATACAAACTGATATCCTTCTGCTAACCACTCACCAAAAATTTCTTCATTTTCCTCGGCAGTATTAGGATCATGGATCCCAGTAGCAATCACAAAAATTATCTCTTCTTTTGTCACTCCTGCCTCCTCCAATTCTGCTAGCAATGGTGGCAATAAGTGTTGATAAGGTGTCGGACGACTAACATCATTAACCACTATTACAACCTGCTCAGGAGCTTTCTGCTTAACTAGTTCTGTTAGTGGTTTGGCCCCTAATGGATTCTTCAACCTCTCCCTAACTGCATCTAATGGCTTGACCAATCCTTGTCGTTCATTAGGCTCTAATATTTTAACTGACGGCAAACGCTCATCATCAAACTCAAGTTTTTCCCTTCCATACTTTAATTTCATTTTCCAATCCCCCCCAAAAAAACATTTAATAATTAATATTGAATAATTTACAATTCAAAATCCAAAACACCATGCAAGAACTAAATCCCTATCTTCTCAATAGTTAACTTAACCTCAACCTCAGCCTTAAACTCAGTCTATTTCTTCCACTTTTCTAAAACAGCATAGGCATCATGAGGATGGATTGATTCTTGATGCTTACTGCTGACTCGAAACCAAGTAACCTCTTCTTTTTGATCCAATTTTTCTGCTACTAGACGGACTATATCCTCAACAAAGCGTGGATTACGATAAGCTTTTTCTGTGATATACTTTTCATCTTCCCGTTTCAAAATCGAATAAACCTCACAACTGGCTACTTCTTCTACCAATTCAATCAACTCCTCAATCCAAATTGAACCTGTATATCTAACAGCAACCTGAACATAACCACGTTGATTGTGAGCTGAGTAAGCACTGATCTCTTTGGAACAAGGACATAACGTAGTAACTGCAACCTCTACCTGCAAAACAAGATCATAATCATCTTCCTGTAATGAAGTCTCCAACCCACATTTATAAGGTACTAACCCTGTAAAATCAGAGACTGGAGCTTCTTTATCCATAAAATAATCAAACTCTAAATCTAAATAAGCATCTTTGACTTCCATTTTCTGCTGCATAATTTTCAGTACCTCTTTTAGATCAGGTTTCAATCGCTCAATGATCCAATTCTCCTCTCTTAACTCCGATAATAAGATTGGTAAGCGACTCATATTAATCCCCTTTAAATTTCTCTCTAAATCAACAGCCAGAGCAAACTTCCCAACTGTTGAGATTACTTCACCACTCCGAGCTTTGATCTTAACTGGATAAGTTAGATTATCTACTCCTACCTTATTAATCGCAAATCCGTAGTCTCCTTCTTGGTTTTGAATATCTTTTAGTTGATTAATTTCTTCATTTTCCATCTTAAACACCTCGTGTCTCTTCTGACCAAATAATTTTATGAATTTGAAGACTCAATCTTACCTTTAAGCCACTATTATTAAAATATTCTTCTTTAGTAGTTAAGAAATCGACCAGATAAGCTGGCTCAATCTCTCCAGTTACTGGAGAAAAATTAATAATTACACCATTCGATGCTAAAACTTCTCTATAATTACTAATAACCTCTTCAGCATACTCAATATCTTCTTGACTTCCAACTACAAACTTCAATTCATCTTTAGAATCTAATTTTTGTAAATTTTCCCCTAAGCGATCATGTTCAACCATTCCAGAACTAGGGCACTTGACATCGACTGTATAATCGACCTGGGCCAACGTACTATCAGTCAAAAAACTTCTGAACTCTTGATTATCGTAGAGAGGGCAACTTCCATTAGTCTCAATTCTAACTGCAAATCCTTTAACAGCCAGATAAAGTGGTAGATACCTCTTAGGATAATCAACTTCTAAAGGTTCACCACCAGTACAGATAACCTGCTGTGATCCAAATTCAGTCACCTGCTCAACTATCTTCTCTGGTAACATCCAACTGACCCCTGCTCCACTTCGCTCATAACTATATTGAGTATCACAATAACTACACCTCAAATTACAGCCAGCTACTCTAACAAACGTAACTACCTCTCCTGCAGAAATCCCTTCTCCAGAAATACTATTAAAGATTTCAACTACCGGTATTTTAGTCTCTCTAAATTCCTCAGTCTTCATCTTATTCATCCTCTCTGATCTCGGCAAAACTGGTCGGTGTCTCCCAGACCTTGACTCTAGATACCCTGACTCCTTCCTCTTCAAGCTTAACATTTAAGACTTCCAAAAAATAAACAGCCATCTCTTCAGCAGTCGGTCTAAAATCGACTTCAACAACCTTTCTACCTTCTTTTTGTAACAATTCAGCTATCTGATGCTCCACAGCATCAGAAGAGCCTGTCCAATAAACAAAAGCATGATCAAACGGGCCAATTATCTCCTGCTTGACCAACTTTTTTAAATCTTTAAAATCCAAAACCATCCCTGCAGCCGCTTCAGACTCAGTAATTAATTGTTCAGAATTTCTAGTTACTTCAACTTGTAATTTATAAGTATGACCATGTAAATTCTTACATAACCCTTGATGGCTTGCCAACATATGGGCCATATCCCACGTAAATTCTTTAGTTATACTTAATTTACCCATTCCTTCTCCTCCTTATAAAATCAGTGTACAATTTACAATTTACAATTTACAATTTACAATTAAAGTTCAAGCCCTTAAAAGCAAGAAAATTTAAAGCTTTTTAATTGTACATTGTACATTTCGTCAATTGTCCATTATGAAGCTATTGAGCTTTATAAGCAACCGGATCCTGATATCCAGCTTCTGCGAAAGCCTCTAGCCTCAATTTACAGCTATCACATTCTCCACAAGCCAACTCTTCACCTTGATAGCAAGACCAAGTCAAACCATAATCAACCCCTAACTCCATTCCTAGCTCTATCTCTTCAGCCTTAGTCATGTCAATAAATGGAGTCTGGATCTGAATCTTCTTCCCTTCTTCCACTGCACAGACAGTACCTTGATTGATTGCATTCTCCATCGCTGTAATAAACTCTTGGCGACAATCTACATAACCAGAATAATCAACCTCACTGACCCCAATAAATATATCTTGAGCACCTACCACTTCAGCATAAGATGCAGCATAGGATAAGAAGATCATATTCCGAGCCGGTACATAAGTCACCGGGATCTCATCTGAATCCTCCTTAGCAGTCGGAACATCTATCTCTTCGTCAGTCAACGCCGAACCTCCAAAGCTACCAAAATCAGTCTGTACAACTACATGCTCTGCCACCCCTACTTCCTCTGCTACTCGCTGAGCAGATTCTAGCTCTTTGTCATGGCGTTGACCATACGCAAACGATAAGGCATAAACTTCGTAACCTTTAGATTTAGCTAAGTACAGAGCTGTCGTCGAATCTAAACCTCCTGAAAATAACACTACTGCTTTTTTCATTAATAACCCCCCACCTAGAATTCAATTAATATCTAATATTGAATAATTGAAGTCAAAAACACCTAGAATTCAGTTGATAGTTTACAGTTGACAGTTAAAGATCAAACCTTTAGAATCAAAGAGCCCTAAACACTTTTTAAATTGTTCATTGTCAATTGTCCATTAGCTTTATTAACTATCAACTATCAATTTATTTTAATTATTCAATATTCATTATTCAATATTCAATGCCTTTAATTGTTCATTATTCAATCCCTCCGAGTTTTTATAAACCAAAAAACTCTCCGTGAGCCGCTGATAAATCCTCGCTTTAAACTTGTAATTACCTACTAGTGGCTCTTCAATGCTTTTTACTATTCAATATTCAGTATTCAATATTCAATGCCTTTAATTGTTCATTATTCAATCCCTCCGAGTTTTTATAAACCAAAAAACTCTCCGTGAG
>NZ_JALKBX010000100.1 GCF_023227745.1 Natroniella acetigena
ACTCACAGACGAAAGGGTGAGCAAACTGAGAACACAAACATCAACCTAAGTTAGAGCACCAGACTTCGACCCTACATCTGACATACTCAATTTTAAATACAATTAATATTTGAGGGAATATTTAATATTTAATTGGAAATATTATTTTGTGGATGATAAAATTAAAACTAGGATTTAAAATATAAGTTACTATTAAAATTGGGAGGTTATTATTTAATTTATGGCTACTCCAAAATTGAAGAAAGAAAATGGAATAGTATATACAAAACCCGTTGTTGTAGATTTAATTTTAGACATAGTTGGATATACTTCAGACAAAGAGTTGTGGAATATGCGTTTATTAGATCCTTCTTATGGTGAAGGGGCTTTTTTAGAAGTTGTGGTTAAGCGATTACTCAAAGCATTACCTGAGAAGGACAATAATTTAAAAAAGATTAAAGATAAATTAAAAAAATGCATTATAGGTATTGAAGTTAATAAGGAAAATTATCATTTAGGAAGAGAACGTATCAGAAAAGTTTTAAAAGAATTTGGATTTTGTAAAGATGATATTGATGATTTATTAAATAATTGGTTAATTCAAGAGGATTTTTTACTTTGGAAACCTAACGATAATAATATTAAAGGGTTTGATTTTATTGTTGGTAATCCACCATATGTACGTCAAGAATTAATAGAAGATAATTTAATAAAAAAATATCGGAAGCTTTATTCTACCATTTATGACCGAGCTGATCTTTATGTTCCGTTTATTGAACATGGATTAGAACTTTTGAATTCTAATGGAAAATTAAGTTTCATTTGTTCTGATCGTTTTACAAAGAACCGATATGGAAAAAAACTTCGAAAGTTTATTGTAAATAATTATAAAATTAAATATTTTATTGATATGCATAAAACTAATCCATTTGAAGAAAAGGTATCAGTTTATCCTTGTATTTTTGTTATTTCTTCTGAAACTTATGAGACAGAAGATACTAGAACAGCAATATTAGATTCGGTTTCTAAAGAGGATTGTTCTAAAGTGAAAGATTATTTATTAAGGGGAAAGACTTTTGATAATAGTCAGTCCATAAAAACGCATACTTTTTCTAATTGGTTTAAAAGTGATGAACCTTGGATTATAAATAGTGAAGAAGTAATTACATTGTTAAGAAAAATAGAAGAAAAATTTGTTCAGCTTGAAGATGATAGGCATGGCATTAAAGTAGGAATAGGGGTTGCAACTGGAGCAAATGATATTTATATTATAAATCCTAGTGAAGTTGAAATAGAGAATGAAGTCCTGCTACCAACAATATCTTCTAGAGAAGTTTCATCTGGAAAAATAAAGTGGTCTGGAAAATATTTAATCAATCCTTATTCTAAAGATGGAGGACTGATTAATTTAGAGCAGTTTCCTAATTTAAAAAAGTATTTTAATCTTCATAAAGAGCGTATATTAAATCGAAGTGTAGCAAAAAGAAGTCCAAAAGAAAAATGGTTTCGTACTATTGATAGGATTTATCAAGAAGTATATAATGCTTCTAAGTTACTGATTCCTGATATTAAAGGTGATAATTGTATAGTAAAGGATAATGGTGATTATTATCCTCGTAATAATCTGTATTATATGTTACCAGGCAACTGGGATATTGATGTTCTTCATTCGATTATGAAGTCATCTATTATTAAATTTTTCATTTGGTGTTATGCTGTTAAAATGCGGGGGAAATATTTGCGTTATCAAGCCCAATATTTAAGAAAAATTCATTTGCCTATCTTTAGTAATATATCTAATGAAGAAATAAAAAAACTTAAAAGTGAACATGTAAAAAATAATTTGAAAGAATTAGATAGTGTTGTAGCTAGTGTTTTTGATTTATCTTCTAAAGAATTAAAGACTATTAGAGATTTAGTTGTATAAATATAAGGGGGAAGTAGATAAAATGAGAAGTAGTTTTTTTATTCCAGAAAGAGATATTTTAGATAAAAAGGTAAGGGAAGCAGTTGAACATTTTTGGAGGACTAGATTGCAACAAAAAAATTCTTCATCAGGACAAAAAGGTAATAGAGGAGCTGTTACTGGAGGAAAGCAATTAGATGGATTTGTTCATTTAATAAAGGAAATATTATTAGAAAATGGTTTAAAAGAAGAAGAAATCCATGTTAGAAGCGGATTAACTTTACCAGGATATTATAGACCAACAAAAGATTGGGATTTAGTTGTTGTAAAAGAAGAAAATAAAAAGAAACAATTACTTGCTGCAATTGAACTTAAATCTCAAGTAGGTTCGTTTGGAAAGAATTTCAATAATAGAACTGAAGAATCGTTAGGAAGTTCAACTGACTTATGGAAGGCATATGAAAAAAATGCATTTGGGAGTAAAAAACCATTTTTAGGGTATTTAATGTTATTGGAAGATACTGAAGCTGCACATAAAAAAAGAAGAGTTTATGAACCAAATTTTGAAGTTTTTGAAGAATTTAAGAGGTCATCTTATGCTGAGCGTTACAAAATACTTTGTAAGAAATTAGTATTGGAGAGAAAATACACCTCAGCGTGTTTGTTGACATCTAATCGTGAAGATGGTATGAATGGTGCGTTTAATGAACCTTCTAAAGATGTAAATATATATAAATTTATAAAATCATTAGTTGTCAATATCATATCTAATATATAATGATGATTTATAAATGTAATTTGTAAGTACGTACGTCAGATAACAGCAGATTAACGACATCCCAGCTATGAGTATAAATCAAGGCTGGGATTACTTATATTAGTTTGGAATTTTTGATTTAAAGTTAGAAGTATTAATGGGGACGTCGTGAATCTGCGGGACGTTGTATGTCCAGCGAAGCTGGACATATCCAACGGGTGAAAGTCCCGTCAAGGTAAAAGTTAAAGCCT
>NZ_JALKBX010000101.1 GCF_023227745.1 Natroniella acetigena
TTTTTAGCCCTCTCGAAACTGATTTTGAAGTTTATTGGTTGCAGATTTTAATTTTAAAAGTGAAACTATATATCAATCAAGCGTTACTTTTCACATTTTAAAGCAACTAACTATATAATAATAAGTATAAGCTTTTAAATTAGTTCAGAAAGGAGGGCCTAATTTGGAGGTTAACTTATCGCTTAATGGTGGTGGAATTAAGGGGATTAGCCATGTAGGAGGACTAAAGGCCTTAGAAGAAGAAGGGATAGAGATTAAAGCGATTGCTGGTAGTTCAGCAGGGGCGATCATAGCTGCTTTGTATGGGGCTGGTTATAGTTGTGATGAATTAGAAGGAATAATGTACCGAGTTGATTTCAATAAATTTAAAGATGGCTTTTCTTTATTTAGATTGATCAAAGATTATGGTTTATATAGTGGTCAGTATTTTTGGCGCTGGATTGAGGCTAGATTAGCTGCTAAGGGCATCAATAAGTTTAAAGATTTAAGGATGAATGTTAAGATTATAACTTCAGAAGTTACTTATAGTAAAGAGCAGGTCTTTTCTAAAACTGAAACCCCAGAGGCTTTTGTAGCTGAAGCTGTAAGGATGTCAATGGGAATTCCTATCTTTTATGCTCCTTATCGATATCAATCTCAGTTATATGTTGATGGGGGAGTAATGAATAATCTACCGTTAAATGTATTTAGTGAAGCTGAAGAGCCGGTATTAGGATTCTTATTAATAGAACAAGAACAAAAAGAGCAGACGGAGATTAATAATTTTGTAGACTACCTAACTACTTTAATGAATATGGTAATTTCGGTTAATGAGCAGCGACAGATCGAATTATCTGATTCCTATATTATTTCAATTTTAACTGGGAAGACTAAAGCTACTGATTTTTCCTTGTCATTAGAAGAGAAAAAAGAGTTATACAACTTAGGTTACCAGCGGGTGAAAGATAACTTGGATAAATTTAATGATAGACGCTTGGGAGAGACAAAGATATTTAACAAGGGAGAGGTTAGACCTACAACTGTTGAGATAGAAGAGTATAGTAGAAGAATGACCAAATATTTAAAGGAAAATTTTGAGCTTGAGCGGATTGATGGTATTGTCTCAATAATAGATGATGATTATTTATTCTCCTATCTGCTTGCTAAGCAGTTAAATAAAAAATTTACGGTCTTTAAACCAGAAGAGGTAGCATTAGATGATTGTCGTTATAACCAATTACAGCCAGGGGAGAGGGTTATAATTACAACTTTCTTAGCAAAAGAAGATGAGCAATTAGTTAAATTAGCAACACAGTTAAGACAACTTAGAATTGAGGTTGAAGAGATTATTACTTTTATTGGTTCCGAAAGTACTCTTCAAGCTACTAAATCAGATGATAAGCTAGGTATTACTAAATGCCAGACTCTTAATTTTGATTGACGAATTTTTGAGCTTATTATATCATTTGAATCGATTCCTGAATTGATGGCTAGAGCAGAGTATGTAACTAAGTTACATACTGTTTGTGTTAAATGCTCTAATCCAGCTACTAGAAATCAGCGATTGATTAATGGACAGCCAGCTAGTATTAATGCTCCGATCGTAGTAGTAGTAGTAGTAGTAGTAGTGTAGGGGCTGGGATTGATGATGGGGCTGAGCAAAATGAAGAATATTATGAAGCTCGTTGTCGTAGTTGCTATCGAGTAAGATATGATTAAACAGGAATTAAGAGTTATTTTTGTGATTATAATAACTAATACTAAAGCAGAACATGATAACAAAGATACTGATTAATTGAGCAACTCTGAAAGGGCCAAGCATTAGACTATCAGTTCTCATCTCTTCGATAAAGAAACGACCTAGTGAATATAACCCGAGATAACTTAGAAATAATTCACCTGGCTTTAAGAAGTCTTTTTTATTCCAGTAGAAGAAAAGAAAGCAAAAGACAGTTAAATTCCAGAGTGATTCATATAAGAAAGTTGGATGATAATAAGTACCATCTATCCTCATCTGTTCAATAAGCCATGTCGGTAACTGGAGATTTTCTAAAAATGATCTACTGACAGGGCCTCCATGGGCTTCTTGATTCATAAAATTACCCCAACGACCGATTGCCTGTCCTAAAACAATTCCTGGAGCTGTAATGTCGGCTATTTTCCAAAAGTTAATCTTTTTTCGTTTAGTGAAGATAATAGTCACTGTAATAGCAGCAATTAGACCACCATGAATCGCTAAACCGCCACGATCAATTATTTGGGCTGGATATTGACTATAATAATCCCATTTGAAGATTACATAGTAGGCTCTAGCTCCAATAATTACAAAGGGGATAGTCCAGACAATTAAATCTAATACTAAATCAGGATTAACATTTTTTCTCTTAGCTTCTTGAGTAGCAATACCAATTCCAGCTAAGAAAGATAATGCAATGAAGATCCCATACCAAAAAATAGTAATAGGGCCAAGTTGAAATGCAATTGGATCGATATAGGCTAAACTCACAGTTAATTCCTCCTTTAAGCTTGCTTAAAACTAAATTTAATAATATAATAGATTAAAATAATAGTCAAATCTATATTAATTTGCTTATTTATTGGATATTATGTACAGTTATTGGATTTAAAGGTGAAGTTTTGTTACAATTATGGTGTGATCTGTTGCGATATGAAAAGTATCGCCTAGTATTGTGAAGACAATCTACAATAACTAAAAC
>NZ_JALKBX010000102.1 GCF_023227745.1 Natroniella acetigena
AAATAAATTATACCAAAAAACAAGGTGAAGTACAAGTTAACAATTTCCTATTATTAACATAACACAACAGCTTAAGTGTAAGCTTGAGTTTGAGTAAAATCATTAACAAAATATAGAACTTTGAATAAAACGAGTAGTCAATTGACTACTCGTTTTATTCTTGTTTAGGAACTATACTTTTTAAAGAGGTGTGGATAACTTTTGAAATTTAAGGTTTTTAATGGTTTGCTTAACCTTAGACTATGGTCGAAGACCATTTTTTATATTAGCAAGAAAAGAGGAAAATAGTAATTAATCGGGAACTATTAATTAGTAGAATAATTTAATTTGGCAAATTAAATTTAATATCTAAAGGGAAAGGGTATCTGTTATGAAATATTTATTGACGATTTTATCAGGGTTTTTATTAGGGTTGCCATTTTATAATACTGATTTATTCTTTTTAGCTTGGATTGGTTTAGTGCCTTTTTTATTTGCATTACAGGGAGAGCATAAGAGAGAATCATTCTTCTTAGGGTGGTTAATGGGCATCGCTTTTTTTGGCATTGGAGGTAATTGGATAATCTATCCATTGCTTGATTTTAGCGGATTGCCGATAGTAGTATCTGTTTTTATTTTTATTTTAGCAGTTTTTATTTTGGCCCTGTTTTTTGCTCTGTTTGCAGTCTTATTAAAGGTGTTAGAGGTAAAGTTTAGCTTGCCTTATTTACTTCTTATTCCTGTTAGTTGGACAGCTATTGAATTTTTGCGAACAATATTTTCATTTGGTTATCTGTTTGGCTTTCTCGGTTATTCACAAAGTTTTATTCCAGAATTGATTCAATTAGCAGGGTATGGGGGAGTTTATTTAATTACTTTTATAATTGTGCTGGTTAATACTATACTATTTTTAGCTATTAAAGAAAGAAAATTTCACTATGCTCTAATTGGTATAGCAATTATTAGTTTAATTTTTTATCAAGGTCAGCTACAATTAACTGAATCAGATATTGAGGGTGAAGAGTTGGCTGTAGGATTAATTCAACCTAGTATTTCTCAGCAAATAAAGATGGATCCCGAGTATCAAGATTTAATTGTTGATAGGTTGTTGGATTTATCTAATCAGGAAATAAAAGAAAATAATCCCGATTTACTGATTTGGCCCGAAACAGCTATTTTAAGAACCTATGATGAAGATAAAAAAATACCATTTGATTTTGTTGAAGAAACTTCATTATTCTTTGGGGGCTTTGTTAGAGATAATAGAGGCAACTTAAATAGTAGTTTTTTAGCAGATGCTAATAGAGATATAGTTACTAGATATAGCAAGACTAAGCTAGTTCCTTTTGGTGAATATACTCCGTTTGCTGAAATAATTCCTAATGTAATTGTGGAGAATCTAAATAATTTAATCCCAGGTGAAGAAAGAAAAGAGTTTGAATTTAATAGAATTAGTTGGGTAAGTCCAATTTGTTCAGAAATTTTAAACTCTTCTTTTATTAGAGAATTAGATCCTGGTTCTAATCTATTGATTACTATTGCTAATGAAGCTTGGTTTGGAAAGAGCAATCTGCCGTTACAAATGTTTCAGGCAACTATTTTTCGGGCAGTTGAGTATAATCTTCCTGTTATTAAAGTAGGGAATACTGGGTTTAGTGGAATTGTAGATAATCAAGGGAGGATAGTAACTAAAATTGATATTTTTGAACCAACTTCTAAAACTTTTAATTTAGCAGTATCTGAGCGAGAAATAACTTTGTATTATCAATATGGTGATTTATTTGGTTTAGTTAATTTGATAGTTGTATTAATTTTAATAGGCTTTATTGGGTTTAAGAAGTTTAAAAAACAACACTTTTAAAAGTGTTGTTTTTTAAACTTCTTGTGCTTAAGTTACTTTTTTAGCTTTTTCTTGATTGATTATTTTCTTAGTAGTTTTGTTATTTTGTTTTCTGTTTTTTAACTTATTAATTCCTCCAAACAAGATGCTTATAATTGTAATGATGTTAGTAAAAAGAATCATTACAATTGCAGTTTGTCCTAAGGTTATACTATTTAAATCATTGAATTGTTCAATTGTTAATATATTTATATTAGTTAAAGTAGCAATTAAAATAAGTAAGCTAGAGATATAAATAAAGCTATTAGAAATGAATCTAAATAATAAATTGAAAAACTCTTTTTCATTAGTTGCATTTTTGTTAAAGAAGCTTTTAAGAAGAATTATAGATTCTATAATTACTATAACTATAAAAGAAATACTGATGATAATTTCTGGATTCATTAAACCATCTCCTTTTTTTGTTTGCTAATTATATTTTAACATATTATTAGTTTTTTTCAATAGCAATTCAACTCAAAACCAATAAAAGTAAATTGAGTTACAATTAATCTCAAGTATATAATTATAACAGTTCAAATTTTTAAGCAACCAAGAGATTGATTTGTAATCCCCATAGTTATTTGATATAATTTTTGAGAATGATTATTCTTTCTATCTGTAATTTACTAAAAGTTAGCTTAAATTAATCTGTGTGAACCTCTCCACCTAAATCAGAAACAAGATTTAGATGGAGCTTCTCCTACGAGTGGAAAAACCATTTCACTCT
>NZ_JALKBX010000103.1 GCF_023227745.1 Natroniella acetigena
TTAATTAATAGAGATAGGTAAGCCTTTGGTGTTATCTCTGGCTTTTCCCCCTCCTCACACCGTACGTGAGACTCTCACCTCATACGGCGTTCCATCATAGTTTAAGTTAGTTCGATACAATCATTTCCTGCCTTAGTTCGGAATTTATTGAGCTTACTCAGGACTTCTTCATCAAAGTAACCTTTCACCTTATCATAGTAGCGTTTAATCGTTTTTTCTTTAGTAGCATGAATTAACTTATGAATATCTTTCTTAACTAAACATAAGTTTCTGTAAGTGTCCTTACCACCTAATTCTCGTGGCTTCTTATGGTGACACTCTATATCTCCTATAAACAAAGGAAAACCAGTAACAAAGCAACAACCTTTCTGTCCAGAATATCTAGCAATTCTGTTATCGTTGTATTCGATTGATTGGTCTTGAACAGGGTTCTCGACTAAGTATCTCATCACTACTGGTGATACACTTTTAAGTTTCTTGTGTATCTTCTCTCTGCCCTTTGGTGTATAATCACATATGTCCTGACTAAAGTTCATTGGAGGACTTGTAGTTACACCACCAATTGGGAATATTTTAATACCTGCTACGCAATAGGGTTTATAGTTATAATTTCCATAAAGTTTCTTGAAAGTCTTTGATTCAGTTCCTTTTCTACTTAGACTTGACCTAAGACGATTTTCTAAGGTTCTGTTGACTAAAAAGGCAATATCTCTAAAGTCATGATTTACAAGAGTAGCCATAGAGTAATAATTTTGCATTCCAAGTATCATTGAGTTCAGCTTAGATACTTGTTTTACTGTAGTTTCTTGTTTTATTTGTTTAATTTGACGTTTAAGCTTATCAGTTAATTTCTTTTTAACTCCATTAGCTATTCTTGACCTCGTTACGTACTTGCCACCCTTTTTGACAACTTTCAATTTAATACCTAAGAATTCAGTATAAGTTCTTTTAAGGTTGGTGATTTTGGTCTTTTTCTTGCTCACATCGAGATCTAATCTTTCTTTTAACCACTTAATCGTAGCTATTTTAATTTTACTGGCAGTTTCATAATCTCTACACATTAGTTTGAAATCATCAGCATATCTAACAATATATACTTCTTTAAGGTTTGTTCTCTTTTGAGCTGTAATTCTATTGTTTTGGTTACTGTATTGATGGCTGGTCTTAAAAGTTTCCCATTGGTTACTAACCCACCAATCTAGTTCATTTAAAACTACATTAGACAATAGTGGTGAGATAATTCCACCTTGTGGTGTACCTTTATCTGGAATACCTTCATTTTCAATTTCTGCTTTAAGCATTCTTCCTAGTATAGAGATTAATCTTTTATCCTTAATACCCATAGACCATAATTGCTTTTTCAACTTAGAGTGGTCAACATTATCAAAGAAAGACTTGATATCAACATCTACTGAGTAGTGCAATCTGTTCCACCACGCCAAGAAGTTCATTCTGGCAATAGCGTGTTTAGTACTTCGGTTTGGTCTAAAACCATAGCTGTGATTATGAAACTTAGCTTCACATATAGGTTCTAAAACCTGTTTAATACATTGTTGGATAAGTCTATCTTCGATCGTTGGTATCCCGAGAGGTCTTTTTCTTCCATCAGGTTTGGGAATGTAAACTCTCCTCACAGGTTGTGGTATATAGTACTCAAGTCTATTTCTTACATAGTTCACAATTTCCTGTGTAGTTAGCTTTTCCAAATCTTTAATGGTGTTATTGTTAGTGCCTCTAGTTTTACTACCAGTATTCTTCTTGATATTTCTGTAAGCAAGCAAGATATTATCTTTTGACGTTATATGGTGCATTAGTTTCTTAAAATCATAACCTTTTTTACTATATTGATATAACTTATCTTGAATTTCTTGTGTATTGTAATATTCATTGTTTCTCAATTTTTGTTTCTTAGGATTTTCAACAAAATCTTTTGCTAACACAGTCATAAGTCGGCTAAAACCTCCTTTGTGGAGACTTCACCTTTTTTAGTCTTACGAGAACCTTATGTTAAAAACGATATATTTTGTAACTTAACCCATTGACTTTTGGCTATCCCTCCACTCCTTATTATTAGAGTTTCACAGGTGTTTTGCCAACACTTTCACTAACATTAAGGTATGTTATCTGTTATTGTCTTCCATACCACTATTTCATAGGTGTTAAGACCTCTATATTGTTAGCTTTCCTTGTTCCAAAAGACTTTACCTTTACATATATACCCTTAGATTTCTCCTTTGAGCCTGTATACTTTTATACACATCCTTAAAATGTGTAAGGACTTTTCATAGAGAATATTTTTACTAATCCTGTATACCCCAAACTTTGTTGGTATAACCATTTCTGGTTATTTGGTATTTAGACCCGTACATTCAAGGATTCGTCAGTACCTTATGGTTCATTCTAATCATAGGTATTTTCTAGGCATCCGAGGTATCAGTTATACCACCCGACTAAGGTAACTTTCGTGTAATTACGATAACCTTCCCCCGACTTCACCGAGCTTATTACATTAAGTACCTTAACATATTTAATGCAATTCGGAGTATTAATGACAGCCCTTCAAGGCGTTACTCTCTCATTTGACT
>NZ_JALKBX010000104.1 GCF_023227745.1 Natroniella acetigena
TCTCGCAACTGATTTTGAAGTTTATTGGTTGCAGATTTTAATTTTAAAAGTGAAACTATATATCAATAAAAAGCAAGTTGCTTTATATGATAGGTATAATTGGTTTTATTTTTTAAACTTTAAAGGGTTTAACTATTAATTATTCACTATTATCTGTACACTGATTTTAAAAGTATATTTTAGTGGTTTTGAATTTAAACTATTAATTATTAATTATTAAATATTAAGTATTAAGTATTAAATGTTTTTAAAGGAGGGGGATTTTAATGCGTGCTTATGATGTAATTAAAAATAAACGGGATGGAGAGAAGTTGACTGCAGAGGAGATTGAATTTTTAATTGAAGGTTATGCTGCTGGAGAAGTTCCAGATTATCAAATGTCAGCCTGGGCAATGGCAGTTTTTCTACAAGGAATGGATAGTCAAGAGACAGCTAAGTTGACAGAGGTGATGGCTCAATCAGGTGATATGATCGACTTAAGTCCAATTGAAGGGGTTAAGGTAGACAAGCATAGTACAGGAGGGGTAGGTGATACAACCACTTTGGTGTTGGCCCCGCTTGTAGCTGCTTGTGGTGCTCCTGTTGCTAAGATGTCCGGGCGAGGATTAGGACATACTGGAGGAACAATTGACAAATTAGAGGCTATCTCTGGCTTTCAGACAGGCTTAAGTCGAGATGAGTTTATAGAGAGTGTTAATCAACAAGGGGTAGCTATAGCTGGTCAGACTGACAATTTGGCCCCGGCAGATAAAAAATTATATGCTTTGCGTGATGTGACTGCAACAGTTGATTCAATTCCTTTGATTGCTAGTAGTATTATGAGTAAAAAGATAGCTTCTGGAGCAGATGGAATTGTATTGGATGTTAAGGTTGGCGATGGAGCATTTATGAAAATTTATGAAGATTCTGTAGAGTTGGCAAGGACAATGGTCAGTATAGGAAAAGAGGTAGGAAGGGATACCATTGCAGTTGTTTCTGATATGGATCAGCCACTCGGTTTAGCTGTTGGAAATGCTTTAGAAGTAGCAGAAGCAATTAAGACTCTTAAAGGAGAAGGGCCAACTGATTTAACAGAGTTATCATTAACCTTAGGAGTGCAGATGCTGCTGTTAGCAGGAGTTGCAGAAGATAAGGAAGCAGCTCGTACAATGTTGGAAGAAGCTATTAATAATGGTTCAGCTTTAGTTAAATTAAAAGAGATGATTGAAAATCAAGGTGGTAATGGAGAGGTAGTAAATAATCTTGACTTATTACCACAAGCTGAAAGTAGTGTGGAGGTTAAAGCAGAAAGTTCTGGCTATGTAGAAAAAATTGCAGCAGAAAGGGTAGGAGTTGCTGCTATGTTGCTAGGAGCAGGTAGAGAGACTAAGGAATCAGAGATAGATTTAGCAGTAGGAGTAGAACTGACTAGCAAAGTAGGAGCTGAGATAAAAGAAGGGGATACTTTAGCTGTCTTACATTATAATGATGAGCAAAATTTAGCAGAAGCTAAAGAAAAATTACTGACTGCTTATCAGATGGGAGCAGAAAAATCTGAACAGAATCCATTAATTCATGAAATTATTGATTAGTTGCTGGTAATTAGTAAGATCAAAAGAGGCTAATGAAATTTAATAATTAAAAACAACACGGATTGAAATTTACAATTCGTGTTATTTTGATTGATTTTAAAATTTTATTGGCTAGGGAATTATGCTTTTTAAAGGTTGTGGATAACTTTTTTAAGGTTTTTAATAGTTTGCTTAATCTTAGACTCAGCCTTAGATTATGTATTTTTTAATCTTCTTGTAATGATAAATTAATTTCAAACTCTCCGATACCTGTTTTTAAAGGAAGGGCCAAAAATTCCTTTTGTTCAGTTGAAATCTGTATTTCTTTTCCAACTACAACTGAAGGTGGGGTAATATCACACTGATATCCCATATTAGAGAGCTTTGTTGCCGAATTTCCTGTAATAATATTTGCTAGCTCTCCTAATGCAGAGTTGACGAAGTCATCTAACTGATCAACTTCCATACCACACATTTTACTGGCTACATTTAAAGCAGTATCCTCTTCCATACTAAGATAGATAAAACCTGATAAATTCCCAGTAACTCCGATTGAAATATTAACATCTTGTCCTACAAAACCATTTTCTTGAGTCATCAAACTTCCTTTTTCAGCTTCTGTACCAAGCATTTGTTGTAAAACTTTATGGGTAGCTTCAAATACTGGGTCGATATATATTTTTTTCATTTTTTATTCCTCCTCATAGTGAGTGAAAATATTAACTATTATTGAACTTCAACATCAAGATCTAATTTCCTTGTTAAAAAGATTTAATTTTAAAATTAAATTACAATTATGTGTAACTTTTGCTTAGAACTATGAGGGAGATTTCTCGTTCTGAAAGATTTTTTCTGAGCTTCTA
>NZ_JALKBX010000105.1 GCF_023227745.1 Natroniella acetigena
TAGATTGTCTTCACAATACTAGGCGATACTTTTCATATCGCAACAGATCACACCATAATTGTAATAAAGCTTCACTTCGAACATCTATAATATCAGTAATTATCTTAAATTAACGCGTATCAATCAAACCTTAATAAAACGTGGTGCATAAGCAATAATTTCACTTGGTACCTCAACAAAAATATTATCCTTCTTTAACGGTAATAAAGTCTTAACCTTTCCAGTCTCACTTTCTACTTTTAAGGCCTTAAGTACAAAAGTAGATTTTACTTTACGATACAAACTGCTCTTTTCAGTAACCAATAAGCCATTAGGCACTGATTTGTTATTTAACAAAGAGTAAATAGCAATTAAAAATGTATTACTAATATCAGCAGTTACTTGATGCATTAAAGGCACTAATTTAACATAAAAATCATTTCGTTCAACTCTATTCTTTAGTTTCAAATTTAATTTTCTATTTTTTAGATAAAGAAATGTCTTTCTAATCTGTTTTTTTAAAGTATGATCTAATTGACCAGTAAAGATTAATTTTCCTTGTCCAGCTTTCATTTTAATTTCTAATTTAAGTAAGGCAATAGTTTGTCCATTAAGAATTTGACCGATATAAATCGTCCCAGGTTTGGCTAGCTCACGCCTAAATCCTGTATCCATTCGCTGTTCAGGAAGGTGAATATAAAAACTTTGTCCACTCTGTTGCTCTAGATAATTAAAACTGGTCTCTTCATATTCAAAAGGAGCCATCTTAATTAATTGTTCTTTAACCCTCTTTCTTCCTTCTAAAGCAATATCTAGATAACTCCTTAAATCTTCATTACTAAATTTTCCATGAGGATGTAGTAATTTTAAAAAACCAGCTACAGTCTTTTTAACAGCCCGTTTATCACGTACATCCATCTGTTGATCAAAATTAAAGTGGTTGTCTATTACTCCTTTAAAATCTAATTCCCTTAATTTATTCAGAGTTTGGGCCAAATAAGAACTCTGTAATCCATAATGAGTAGTAAAGTAATCCTCTTTTAACCGCTCCATCTCCCAACCAGGTAAATAAAAATGGAAACGATCAATCAGAGCTATATCTTGCATTAACTCTGGCAAAGGTTTAAATAAATGGCTCTGATTTATTAATACAGAGATATCTTGATTTATATTCCCTAAAAAAACCATTGACGCTTCAGCAACTATCTCTTCTTGACCCCGACTGAAAGAACCGGATTCCATATAATCCTTCAAGATCTGAATCGCAGTCTTATCTTTAAAATCAACATAAGCTACCTCATCAAAAGCAACGATATCCCACTTACCTACTAAACCTACTTGCTTAGTTCCCATATTATAAAAAAGATTGGCTACTGTAGTCTTACCCCCAGAGACTAAAATGGACTGTTCAGATAATTGGCGATAAATATAAGATTTACCAGTTCCTCGTGAACCCAATTCAATAAAATTATAATTCTTTTCTACAAAGGGAATCAAGCGACTTAAAAAAAGTAACTTTTTTCTTTCCGATAGATCTAAAGGTTCAATCCCAATACTTCTAAGTAAAAAACAACGCCACTGAAAATCAGTAAACCCTTCTCGTTTCTCTTTGAATTCTTCGAAATCAAACTCATTATTATAAACAGGAATCAATTCTATTATTTCAAATTCATCCTTTTCTTCGAGATAGTGAAGTTGAATTTTGGCCCACACCCCATTCTCTAATAACCTAGGATATGATTTAATAATCTCATGCTCGACCTTTACTTCTTTAAGACCTAAATTAAATAATTGAGCTTGGTAATCAGCTTTATTTTTAATCTTAACTATAATTTTATCAATAACAGTCTGAGCTTGTTGTCGAATCTGGTTTTGTAACTTTAGATTATCTTTACTCTTAACTACTTGCTGATTCAACAATCGTTCAATTTCAGCTAAACTAAGCTGCTCTTCTTTATAAGTTAAAATCAAATCTTCAATTAAATGAGTTGGTAAGCTCAAATTATCTTTAACTTGTTGGACTAATTGTTTGTCAATAATCTGTTCTGAAAAAAATCGCTCCGCTTTATTATCTATTAGTGTCATCTCGACATATCACCACTTTATTAAATTAAATAGTTTCCTATTTATAATTCTAGATAACTACTATAATAACCTGCAAAAAGCTAGCTCAGCTCTTGATTTTATAGCCAACCTTAGATAAATATGTAACAAAATAAAGTAAGCTAACTAAAAATATCATAACAAACCAGTACAGAAACCAGATGATTTATATCAGATTCCCCAATAAAAGCATATCTTGTCAGATCAACCATGTGAACCTCTCCACCTAAATCAGAAACAAGATTTAGATGGAGCTTCTCCTACGAGTGGAAAAACCATTTCACTCT
>NZ_JALKBX010000106.1 GCF_023227745.1 Natroniella acetigena
GACTAAGGGCTTTATAGAGTTACTGAATCCAGTCAAACTCCAAACGCCATATTATTAAGCTTGGGAGTCAGACTATGTGGGATAAGCTTCATAGTCGAGAGGGAAACAACCCAGATCGTCAGTTAAGGTCCCAAAGTATGGACTAAGTGGTAAAGGATGTGAGATTGCATAGACAACCAGGATGTTGGCTTAGAAGCAGCCATTCATTTAAAGAGTGCGTAATAGCTCACTGGTCGAGTGATCTTGCGCTGAAAATGTACGGGGCTAAAGTCCATCACCGAAACTACGGATTGGTATAACCAATGGTAGAGGAGCATTCTATATAGGTTGAAGCAGTACCGGAAGGAGCTGTGGACAGTATAGAAGAGATAATGTCGGTATGAGTAACGATAAAATAGGTGAGAATCCTATTCGCTGTAAGTCTAAGGTTTCCTGAGGAAGGCTCGTCCGCTCAGGGTAAGCCGGATCCTAAGCCGAGGCCGAAAGGCGTAGGCGATGGAAAATCGGTTAAAATTCCGATGCTACCTCCTTATCACTATGAGTGATGGGATGACGCAGGAAAATAGGCTAGCCTGGCAACGGTATGTCAGGTTGAAGCATTGAGAAGGATGACTTAGGTAAATCCGAGTCATTGTCAACTTCAAGGTGTAACCAGGAGTCTCTACGGAGGCGAAGTAGTTGACTTTACACTGCCAAGAAAAATCTCTAACCAGATAAGAGGTAACCGTACCGCAAATTGACACAGATAGACTAGAAGAGTATTCTAAGGCGCGCGAGAGAACCTTCGTTAAGGAACTCGGCAAAATAACCCCGTAACTTCGGGAGAAGGGGTACCTCATTAGAGTGTATGCTCGAAGAGGTTGCAATAACCAGGCCCAAGCGACTGTTTACCAAAAACACAGGTCTCTGCTAAGACGTAAGTCGATGTATAGGGGCTGACGCCTGCCCGGTGCTGGAAGGTCAAGGGGAAGTGTTAGGCATAAGCTGAAGCGCAGAACTTAAGCCCCAGTAAACGGCGGCCGTAACTATAACGGTCCTAAGGTAGCGAAATTCCTTGTCGGGTAAGTTCCGACCTGCACGAATGGCGCAACGACTTGGGCACTGTCTCAACGAAGGTCTCGGTGAAATTGTACTACCTGTGAAGATGCAGGTTACCCGCGACAGGACGGAAAGACCCCGTGGAGCTTTACTGTAGTCTGATATTGGATTTTGGTACATTATGTACAGCATAAGTGGGAGGCGATGAACTCGGCACGCTAGTGTCGAGGGAGCCTTAAGTGGGATACCACTCTTAATGTGCCGGAATTCTAACCATGCACTGTGATCCAGTGTTGGGACAGTTTCAGATGGGCAGTTTGACTGGGGCGGTCGACTCCTAAAGAGTAACGGAGTCGCCCCAAGGTTCCCTCAGTGCGGTCGGAAATCGCACGTAGAGTGTAAAGGCAGAAGGGAGCTTGACTGCAAGAGCTACAACTCGAGCAGGTACGAAAGTAGGGCTTAGTGATCCGACGGTAGAGCATGGAATTGCCGTCGCTCAACGGATAAAAGTTACCCCGGGGATAACAGGCTTATCTCCCCCAAGAGTTCACATCGACGGGGAGGTTTGGCACCTCGATGTCGGCTCGTCGCATCCTGGAGCTGAAGCAGGTTCCAAGGGTTTGGCTGTTCGCCAATTAAAGCGGTACGCGAGCTGGGTTCAGAACGTCGTGAGACAGTTCGGTCCCTATCCGTCGTGGGCGTAGGATATTTGAAAGGAGCTGTCCCTAGTACGAGAGGACCGGGATGGACGTACCTCTGATGTACCAGTTGTCTACCAAGGGCATAGCTGGGTAGTTAAGTACGGATTTGATAAACGCTGAAAGCATCTAAGCGTGAAGCCAACCTTGAGATAAGATATCCCATAGAGTGAATCTAGTAAGATCCCTGATAGACTATCAGGTAGATAGGCCAGAGGTATAAGGATGGTAACATCTTCAGCTGACTGGTACTAATAGATCGAGGGCTTAATCTAG
>NZ_JALKBX010000107.1 GCF_023227745.1 Natroniella acetigena
TGTCAGTGTCCGTAATCCGGAGTGCCAAGCTAAGCTTATGTTTGTCCAGTTGGTGAAAGTCCAACCTATTTAATTACCATTTTCAGATAGAAGTTGAGATAGCTATGAGATTGGTGACAATCAAGGTAGAAGCCTATCAAAACAGTATCCAGACCGTAACGAAAGTGAACCTGATGTAGCCTCGTTACTCGAAAATATAGTTGGTGAGCCTCTCGGATTGGGTGAAACCTGCAACTATTCATAAATAGCAAAATGGTCATATGAATTGGAACTATCGGGGTTAAAAGGGATGGTATGGTTACAAAAGGATAACATAGGAACTTGGGAAGTTCTTAAAGTTGAGGATTACAACCTAAAGACTTTACTTATAAGTATAAGAAAATCGAAAAAGTGAAGTTAACAACTAAGAATGCGGAGATGCTCGTAGTAGTGAAGATATATAAGACAACATAACTTATATGTAGCGAAGGAGCATTACTAGAGACATTCTTTCAAAGAGAGGAGTATTTGCAAATTGGTTAAAAACCTAGAAATGCAACCTATTTCAAGTGGCGTGCCACGACGAAATAAGGAAAAGATACGAGACTTTCAGCGAAAGATATATTTAAAAGCCAAACGAGAGAAAGACTTTAGATTCTATATACTGTACGATAAGATAATCTCAAAGAGGTTTCTGCTTGAAGCCTATTACCGAGTAAAAGAAAATAAAGGTAGTCCAGGGGTAGATGGAATAAGCTTTGAGGATATAGAGAAAGAAGGAATAAGGAAATATATAGATGAACTACATGAAGAACTTAAAGAGAAGAGTTATAAACCATCACCAGTAAAAAGAGTATATATACCAAAAGCAAATGGGAAGAAAAGACCCTTAGGCATACCAACGATAAAAGATAGAATAGTACAAATGTCCTGTAAGATAGTAATAGAACCTATATTTGAAGCTGATTTTGAGGAAAATTCATATGGATTTAGACCAAAGAGAAAAGTTGCCGATGCAGTAGAGAAAATAAAATTTAACTTAAAAGAAGGAAAGACAAGTGTACTGGATGCTGATTTAAGTTCATATTTTGATACAATTCCTCATGATAAGCTGATGATTTTAATTGGTAAAAGAATAAGCGATAAATACACCCTAAACTTAATCAAGAAATGGTTGAAAACTCCTATCTATGAAAATGGAAGATTAAAAGGTGGGAAAAAGAACAAAAAAGGGACTCCTCAAGGAGGAGTAATATCGCCTTTATTAGCTAATATCTATTTAAATCTAATGGACAAATTAATAAATGGGAAATGAATAGTCTTCAAGAAAGCAGGAATTAAATTAGTAAGATATGCTGATGACTTTGTGCTAATGGGTGAAGAAATATCAGAAGAAATAATAGAAAAGTTAATAGAGATATTGAAGGCAATGGGTCTAAATCTAAATAAAGAGAAAACGAAGATAGTAGAAGCTAGAAATAAGTCATTTGATTTTCTAGGTTTTACTTTTAGATTAGATAAGTGTCTATATAATGAAGGTAATAAATATTGGAATGTATTCCCAAGCAAAAAGTCGCAGAAGAGCTTTCGAGGAAAGATAAAGAGATTTCTGTCAAGTGCAGGGAGTTTACCACCAAATGAAGTAGCAGATGGTTTAAACTCTAAGATAAGAGGGTGGGTAAATAATCATACTATACCAGGTGTGAGCTATCCAAGTAAAGCAAAGAGTGATCTAGAATGGTATCTGAAGAGAAGGATAAACAGATATTATAAAAGGAAAAGTCAGAGAAAGAGCAGGCTCTTTGGTAAAGGAGCATATAAAATTCTTGTTGATAAATGGGGATTAGAAAAACCAACTGCTTATTAATCTGATACTCGTGAAAGCTTATAAAAGAAGTCTTATGGGGAAAGCCGTATGAGGGGAAACCTCACGTACGGTTTGCAGAGGACTGTCTGGTAACTTAGATAGTTACCAGCTTTTACTCTACTGTCAGTAAAAAAT
>NZ_JALKBX010000108.1 GCF_023227745.1 Natroniella acetigena
CTAAATATTGAAGTCTATTGACAAAGATACCTAAAGGGTATCGAGCAAGTATGCAGACCGTAACACCAGTAAACGCACAGTAGCTTCGAAAGGGGTAAAATTTGGAGGTCGAGCCTTTAACGTTCAGGTGAAGACAGCATATATAAATGAAAATGACTGATACATTTATATACACCAACGGAGTATTAGCGATGGTATGTATACAAGGATATGTTCGGAACTGGAGAAGCCCTCCTTCTTCCTGTGAGAAATCACTTGAGCAAAGAAGATTCTATAACTAAGAACTAGGAAATGAATTGGAAAAGAAGAGGGTGGCGGATGGGTTTGTAGTAGCTAAGATTATGAAGACAACAAAACTTCATATAGCGAAGAGACCCTATTATTAATAGATTCTCCGACACTAGAGGAGGTAAGGATGAAATGATAAAAGCATCCATCAATTTACAAGACTTGAGAAGGAGAATATATCTTAAATCTAAAAAGGAAGAAGCCCATGAATTTTGGGGTTTGTATGTTCACATATGTAAATTTGAAACATTAGCAGAAGCATATATACTAGCAAGAAAGAATAATGGTTCAGCAGGAATAGATGGAATTACTTTTGAAGATATTGAAGAGATAGGAGTAGCAAAATATCTAAAAAAGATAAGAGAGGAACTAGTAAATAGAACATACATGCCACAAAGAAACAGAAAACATGAGATACCTAAAAACAATGGAAAAGTAAGAGTATTAGGAATACCAACCATTAAAGATAGAATAGTACAAGGAGCCTTAAAATTAATATTAGAACCTATATTTGAAGCAGATTTTCAAGACGGCTCCTATGGATATCGACCAAAACGAACAGCTCATCAAGCAGTAAAGAAGATAGAGAAAGCAATAGTAAGTGGTAAAAGAAAGATAATAGACCTTGATTTATCCAATTACTTTGACACAGTAAAACATCATGTTTTATTAGCTAAAATTGCAGTTAGAATAATTGATAAAGAAGTAATGCATTTGATAAAACTAATGTTAAAAGTTAATGGAAAAGAGGGAGTTCCACAAGGAGGCGTAATATCTCCATTATTTGCGAATCTATACTTAAATGAAGTAGATAAAATGCTTGAGAAAGCAAAAGAGGTAACAATGAGTAAAGGGAAATACACTGAGATAGAATATGCTCGTTTTGCAGATGATATCGTAATAGCAGTTTCAAGCCATTCAAGTATGAAATGGTTACTTCCGAAAGTAATAAAAAGGCTGAAAGAAGAGTTAAATAAAATACAGGTAAAAGTAAATCAGGAAAAGACTAAGGTAGTAAATTTAGAAAAAGGAGCAAGGATAAGTTTTCTAGGATTTACTTTAAAAAGACGCCGAACTTTCAGTGGAAAATGGGGGGTACTAACAACTCCTCAAATAAAGAAAAGAACGAAAGTATTACAGAAAATAAAGGAAGTAATAAAAAGGCATAGGACATCAGGAATATTTGAAATAATGATAAAAGAAATAAACAGTATTCTAAGAGGTTGGGTAAATTACTTTTCAATAGGCAATTCTTTGAATTGCTTTTCTTATATTAGAGACTATGTAGAAAAGAAAGTAAGAAGGTATCTAATGAAACAACGTGGTAAAAAGGGATATGGCTGGAAAAGATGGAGTAACGACTGGTTATATAAAGAAGTGGGGTTATTTGATAATTATAAATTAACTCAACGACCAAAGTGAAAGTCAAAGGTAGTTTAACTTATAAGATTTAAGACGAAATTAATAGGAAAGCCGTGTACGGGAGAATCGTAAGCACGGTTTGATGAGGCGGGGACTGGGAATTTAATATGGATAAAGATATTGTGGCACTCACAGACGAAAGGGTGAGCAAACTGAGAACACAAACATCAACCTAAGTTAGAGCACCAGACTTCGACCCTACA
>NZ_JALKBX010000109.1 GCF_023227745.1 Natroniella acetigena
CTCCCTCTATAAATTAAATTTATCTCACTTATGCTCGCTTATTCTTAGAATTTCATTTTCTTTTAAAAAAGGATTAAGGATATTATTCTTAAATTATTTAATATTTGGATTTAGAAAGTTAGACCAATCCGAAAATATGATAAAGCTTTTTAAAAATAATATGGTTGCTTATTGGAACTCCACATTTCCATGGTAGTTTAACCTCCCATATCTCTCAGGATCTATGTCCCTACATTCCTTCGTTCTACCTATCCATGGGTGGAGGCTGGATATGCTCCTCGGCAGGGTCTATGCCCGTATTGAAAAAATTAATTCCAGCTCTTCCAGTCTTCCTTTTTCAAAGTTCTGACTCTAAGATAATCGAACATAAATAATTATTTTATAAAACAAACATTCTCATAATCAATTTGATACTCTTTTAAGCAACTCCCTGTAAATTTGAACACTTAATATCTTTCATTAACTTTTCACCATCATACTCCACTTGCTTTTTCCATAAAGCAAACAATATTCTAATCAATTTACAGCATAAAGCTATCAGGGATTGTTTCTTCTTTAAAGGGTTATTAGGGCGAGTTGTGTAATACTCATGAAGTGTCTTAAACTCTTCATTCTTAGCTACCAGAGGCAGCATCACCCTATATAATAATGCTCTTAACTTCGCTCTACCCCTTTTAGTAATACAAGTTCTCCCCTTATGTTGTCCTGAACTATTTTCCATTAAATTCAACCCTGCTAGCTTCTGAATTTGTCGAGGATGAGCATAACCATTTATATCTCCAACCTCTGATATAAACCCTGCGACAGTCTTTATTCCAACCCCTTTGATACTTAACATTGCCTTTGTGCCTGATACTTTCTTTATTAAACCTTTTATTTTAATCATCAATTGCTCAATTTGATACTTTATCATTTCATATTGCGTTAATAAATAGCTTAATTCAAACTTTGCTATTTGGGTACCTTCTGTTAACCCTACTGACCTTTTAGCAGCTTTTTTAAGCTTTTTAGCTCGTTTTATTCCTACTGCTCTTTTAACCTCTTTCTTCCACTCTAATACTATCTCTTCTGGAGTCATCTTTAATATCTCATCTGGCAAAGGAAACTCTTTTAATGTAACTAATGATGCTTTCCCTTCCCATGACTTAAATACTGTTAAATATTCTGGAAAATACTTATCTATAAATTGATGTACCTTCCCCTTTACTCGTTGTAAATCTTTATTTAATCTCTCCATATGAGTCATTGCCACACGAATATCAGCATAAACACCAACTAGTATATTAGGCTCTGAATAACGCCCATCTTTAACTAATTGAGCTATTACTTTTGCATCCTTTTTATCATTTTTAGTTGGTGAATTGTCATCCAACTCTTTACTCTTTTTCGTATGGCTTGGATTTATTAATACTACTTTTGTTTTATTTCTCTTTAAAAATTGAGCTAGGTTTAACCAATAATGTCCTGTTGGTTCCATTCCAACTATTATATCTTCTTTTTCATGCTTATCCTTTAGTTCACACATCCATTTTAGAAACTTATCAAATCCTTCATCTGAATTTGTAAAAGATAATGCTTTTCCATACTCAATACCACGATAATCTTGACCTCTTGCAACATGGTTTTTCTTAGCAATATCAACTCCTACTACTAAAGTTGAAATTTTTACTTGCCTTATTTTACGATTTCGATTATAATTCATCTTAGAGTACCTCCTTTTTATTTAGGGATCTTTCATTAGATACCCCGTATTATATCAGGGAGGTGCTCTTTTTGTCTATCTTGATATTTATTTATTACAGGAATGCTCCT
>NZ_JALKBX010000011.1 GCF_023227745.1 Natroniella acetigena
CTCGTCAAAATAAATTATACCAAAAAACAAGGTGAAGTACAAGTTAACAATTTCCTATTATTAACATAACACAACAGCTTTAAATAAGATGAGGGTTAACTGGATTGCTAGTGAGTAAGTAATGATCTTTAGCTTAATTTATGTTATAATATTTAATAAAACTGCTTTATTTAGGGGAAAATATGATAATGACTGATGATTAGTAATTGGTAACTAGTGATTAGAAGAATAAAAAGTTTATTTTATGATTTGATACTTATAGGGGTTGGTAATAATGTTCGTTGATGAAGTTATAATTAAAGTTAAAGGTGGCGATGGTGGAGACGGAATGACCAGTTTCCGTCGAGAAAAATTTGTAGCAGCTGGAGGACCAGATGGTGGAGATGGTGGTCATGGTGGAGATGTTATCTTTAAGGTAGATGAAGGACTTAATACTTTATTAGATTTTAGAGAACGAAATAGATATGAAGCTGAAGGTGGTCAACGAGGAGGAAGTAAGAAGCAACATGGTAAAGATGGAGATGACTTAGTAATTTTTGTGCCTCCTGGGACTACAGTGACTGATGTTGAAACTGGAGAAATAGTTGCTGATTTAATAGATGATGGACAAAAGGTTGTTGTTGCTCATGGTGGACGTGGTGGACGAGGAAATACAAGATTTAAATCATCTACTAAACAAGCTCCTAGGTTTTCTGAAAATGGAGAGCCAGGCGAGAGTAAAGAGTTAAAGCTAGAGCTTAAGTTATTGGCAGATGTGGGCTTGGTAGGTTATCCTAGTGTAGGTAAGTCTACTTTGATTTCAAGAGTGTCGGCAGCTAAACCAGAGATTGGAGCCTATCATTTTACTACGCTAAAGCCTAATTTAGGGGTAGTTAAAGTTGGGGATTATGACTCCTTTGTGATGGCCGATATTCCCGGGTTGATTGAGGGAGCTCACCAAGGTGTTGGCTTAGGGGATGATTTTTTGCGACATATTGAGCGAACAAAAGTAATAGTTCACGTTTTAGATATTTCTGGGATAGAAGGGCGAGATCCGTTAGAAGATTTTGAAAAGATAAATCATGAATTAAGGGAATTTAATCCTGATTTGTTGGATAGAGAGCAGTTAGTAGTAGCTAATAAGATGGATTTACCTCAAGCAGAAGAGAATTTAACCAAAATTAAACCTAAATTAGAAGAAAATGGCTATCAAGTTCTTTCAATTTCAGCAGTTACTGGAGCAGGGATTGATGAATTAATTACTAAAATAAATAAATTAGTTAAAGAAGCACCTGACTTCTTTGCAGTTGAGGAACCTGAAGAGGAAGTTGTTATTCGTGGCCCTCAGCCAGGTGAAAACGAGCAAGATTTTGAGGTGGAAAAAGTTGATAACATCTTTAAAGTAACTGGTGATGAAGTTGAACGTAAAGTAGCAATGGCCGATTTAAGTACAGAGGAAGGGTTAAGATATTTAATTAAGACCTTTGAAAAGATGGGCATAGAGGATGCTTTACAGGAAGCAGGAATAAAAGAAGGAATGACTGTTGATATAGCTGGTTTACAGTTTGAATATCGTGAGGAATAATCTCAATAATATTAGATCAGCGACGAACTAATTTATGAAGATGTTTTTATTACTGAAATTTATTAAAGAAGTTATAATTAAAATTTAGTATAAGGAGTTGAAAAGATGTTAACAGGAAAAGAGCGAAGTTATTTACGAGGAGAAGCAAATGAAATGAATCCACTATTCCAAATAGGCAAAGATGGTATTTTTGAAAATTTAATTAAACAGGTTGAAGATGCTTTAGAAGCAAGGGAATTAATTAAGTTAAGAACCTTAAATAATTCTATGTATAATTCACAGGAAGCAGCTTATGAATTAGCTGAGCAAACTAATGCTGATGTTGTACAGATTATAGGTAATGTATTTGTTTTATATCGTAAGAATGAAGAACAAAATAGTTATGATTTACCTTAACTGAAGGTTAGGTGATAGAAATGAGAAAAGAGGTTGCAGATAGCGGTCGAATTGTAGTTAAGATAGGTAGTAGTACGTTAACTTATCAGAATTCTAAATTAAATTTGAGTCGAATTGAAAAGTTAATTAGAGAAGTTGTTGATCTCAAGCATCAAGGAAAAGAGGTTATATTGGTTAGTTCAGGGGCAATTGCTGCTGGAATGGGAGGATTAAATCTTGATTATTCCCCCGAGACAATTCCGCAAAAGCAGGCTTTAGCAGCTGTTGGTCAAGGGGTATTAATGAAGAATTATCAAAAGTTGTTCAGTGAATATGATCAGCGAGTGGCTCAAGTCTTACTGACCCAAAAAGACCTGACTGATAGAAAGAGGTATTTGAATTCACGTAATACGTTAAATCAATTACTAGAGTATGATGTGATTCCAATTGTTAACGAAAATGATACAACAGCTGTTGATGAGATTAAGTTTGGAGACAATGACACTTTATCAGCACTGGTAAGCGGCTTGATTGATGCAGATTTGTTGATTGTTTTATCTGATATTGATGGTTTATATACTTCCGATCCCCGTTCTAATCCTGAAGCTGAAATGATCAGTAAGGTTGAAAAGATTTCAAAACAGATTGAGGATTTAGCAGGAACAGCCGGTACTGAACGGGGAACGGGAGGTATGGTAACTAAGATTAGAGCTGCTAAGATTGCAACTAAAGCTGGCATTTCTCTGGTGATAGCTAATGGTAGTGAGGATCAAATTTTATCTCAAATTAGCACTGGACAAGAAAAAGGTACTCTATTCTTACCTCAACAGGGTTTGGGCAGTCGAGAAAAGTGGATTGCTTTTAACTTAGATATACAAGGAGATATTATTGTCGATTCTGGAGCAGTAAAGGCTATCAGTAAGCAAGGAAGTAGCTTATTACCTTGTGGGGTAGTTAGAGTCACAGGTAGATTTAAGGCTGGAGATGTAGTTGATTTAATAGATGAGGCTGGGAATCGGTTGGCCCGTGGATTGGTTAATTATTCTCAAAATGAGGTTGAAAAGATAAAGGGTTTACACTCTAGTGAGATAAAAGAGAAGTTGGGTTATCAAGATTATGATGAGATAATCCATCGTAATAATTTAGTCCGCTTATAAAAACATTGAATATTGAATATTGAATAATGAATATTGAATATTGAATAATTAAAAAATCAAAACATTATATTATAAATTGATTTAAGTGAATTATAATTTTTGAACTTAAACTTTTGTTCTTAAACTATTAAATATTAAATGTTAAATATTAACTGAACTTAAGGAGGGGGATTATAAAATGAATATTAAAGAGAATGTCACTCAAAAGGCTAAGCAAGCTAAAAAAGCAGCAAAAGAGTTGGCCAATTTAGGTTCAGCTTATAAAAACCAAGCATTATTACAGATGGCTGATGCGTTAGAGAATAAGCAAGATATGATTTTGGCTGCCAATAAAAAGGATATGCAAAGAGGAAGGGAAAATGGATTATCAGATTCTTTATTGGATCGGTTGTTGTTGACCGAGGAAAGAATTGCAAGTATGGCACAGGGATTACGAGAGGTTGCTCAATTTGATGATCCAATTGGTGAAATGATAGAAATAAAACAACGACCAAATGGCTTAAAGGTTGGCAAGATTAAGGTACCATTAGGTGTAATTGGGATTATTTATGAGGCACGACCTAACGTGACTGTTGATGCAGCTGGTTTATGTTTGAAGGCAGGCAATACAGTCTTGTTACGTGGAGGTTCAAATGCAATCAACTCTAATCAAGCTTTAGTTGAGATTATTTCTAATGCAGCTTGTCAGGCAGGGTTGCCAGAAGGCTCAATTCAATTAGTTGAAACAACTGATCGGGAAGCAGTTCAGGTGATGTTTAAATTAAATGATTATCTTGATGTCTTGATTCCACGTGGTGGAGCAGGGCTAATTCAAGCAGTTGTCAATAATTCGACTGTACCGGTAATTGAGACAGGGGTAGGTAATTGCCATACATATATTGATGTTGCAGCTGATTTAGAAATGGCAGAGCAGATTGTAATTAATGCCAAAACACAGCGAACAGGTGTCTGTAATTCTATGGAAACTTTGCTAGTTCATCAAGAGGTAGCTGAGGATTTTTTACCAACTATTGTTGAAGAGTTGAGAGAGCGAGATACACTGGTTAAAGGATGTCAGCAAGTACAAGATCTTGTAGCAGATGTTGAGCCAGCTACTGAGGAAGATTGGGCAACTGAGTTTTTAGATTATACCTTGGCGATCAAAGTTGTGACTGATTTTGAAGAAGCAGTTACTCATATTGATAAATATAGTACTAATCATTCAGAAGCGATTATTACAGAAAATTATACTAAGGCACATCAATTTTTAGATATGGTTGATTCAGCTGCTGTTTATGTCAACGCTTCAACTCGCTTTACAGATGGAGGGCAGTTTGGTTTAGGAGCTGAGATAGGGATCAGTACTCAAAAACTTCATGCTCGCGGGCCAATGGGAGTCAATCAATTGACTACAACTAAGTTTGTTATCTTTGGAGAGGGGCAAATTAGAGATTAGATTAGTGACTAGTAACTAAGTTAAGGGGGCGTTGGCCCTCTTTTTTTATTGGGGAAGTATTACAATTATGTGTCACTTTGTGACACATAATTGAGTTGACAGTGTACAGTGAACAGTTTACAGTTAAGATCAAAACCTTAAAAAATTAAGACCTCTGAAATGCCTTATGTTCGCAGGTTTAGAGTGATTTTGATTTAAGTTTTTAATGGTTTTCCTTCGGGTTCTTTAAACCCTTCGTGATGAAAAAATCCGCTCTTAGATTTTTTCTATCCACTGTCAACCGTCCCTAAAGGTCTTTGTCAAGACCTTTCGTGAAAAACATAGAAACCATATCAACTGTAAATTGTACACTGATATAAAGTGGCAAAGTGCCACTTTATATCAATTAAGTTGCAGGAAAAATTTTATCTAGGATAGAAGTATAATATTTGAATCGAGAGATGAGTATAGATAATCGTAGAAGAAAATTTTTTTGAGATAGTAGGCTATAATTTTTAGGAAAATGATAACTTAACTTTAAAAGCGAGGTAAGAAAAAAGGCAATATTTTGCTCATGTATCAACTAGAAAGAATGGTTATTTTAGGTTAGATTGTTTTAGGAATACTACTAACAAGGGTGCCAATTACGAGGATTTTGAGCATATGAGAAGTATGGGAGAGATTAGATGGAATTAGTTAGAATTATAATTTTAGGGATTGTGCAGGGATTGACCGAGTTTATCCCTGTCAGTAGTTCAGGACATTTGGTCTTGTTTCAACATTTATTTGGAGTGCAAGAGAGATTGACTTTGAATGTCTTTCTACATTTTGGAACATTAATTTCGGTTGTAATCGTCTTTTGGTCTGATATTATAGAAATAGTTAAATTGAAGCCTAAGTATCGTAAGTTGACCTTTTATCTTTTGTTAGGGACAATACCGGCAGGGGTTATTGGAGTTTTATTTGAAGATTATTTTGAACAGCTCTTTTCTTCAGTTACATTTGTGGGCTTTATGTTATTGATTACTGGGTTGTTGTTATGGTTATCTGATCGAATTGAACTTAAGCGACGTAACTTAGATGAGATGAAGCTAAGTGATTCACTGCTAGTAGGATTTGCTCAGGCTGTAGCTATTCTACCTGGGATTTCCCGCTCTGGAGCGACGATTGTAACTGGATTATTTAAGGGGTTAGATCGGAAATTAGCAGCTCGTTATTCATTCTTACTATCGATTCCTGTGATTGCAGGGGCCAGTTTGATTAAGGCGGTTGATTTAGTAAGGATTGGACTTGGAGAGATCGGTCTGTTAGAATTAACATTAGGGACTGCTACTTCTGCAGTTTCTGGTTATTTTGCTATTAGATTATTAATTAAGTTGATCAATCAAGAACGGCTAAGTATCTTTGCTTATTATTGCTGGGTCTTAGCAGTACTAATAATTTTATTAACTTAATCCCAACCTAAATTTAATATTTAACTTATGAGGTGATAGAGATGGAAAAAGATTATTTAATCAGAGCAATGACAACTAATAAAGAGATTAGAGTTTTAGTAGCTAGAAGTACAGAGCTAGTTAAGCAGGCTCAACAAGCTCATCAAACAACACCAGTAGCTACTGCAGCTTTAGGTAGAACATTGACTGCTGGTGCATTGATGGGTTCAATGCTTAAATCTGGTAAAGAGATCAGTTTAACGCTTAGTGGTGATGGGTCATTACGGAAGATAGTTGTTCATGCTAATCAGTATGGAAAGGTGAGAGGTTATGTAGCTAACCCTCAGATTGAATTTTTGGAAAATGAATCAGGTAAATTAGATGTAGCTAAGGCGATTGGACAAGGTAGTTTAACTATTAAGAAGGATCTAGGTTTAAAAGATCCTTATCAGGGTAGTGTGTCGTTGGTTTCAGGAGAGATTGGTGATGATCTGACTTATTACTTTACCAAATCAGAGCAGACACCATCAGCAGTAGGGTTAGGTGTTTTGGTTAACCCTGACTGTTCAGTTAAAGCTGCAGGTGGATTCATCATTCAGCTAATGCCTGAAGCTGCTGAAGAGACGATTGATCAATTAGAGGAGAATTTGGCCCAGGTTGATTCAGTCAGTAGGTTAATCGAGCAGGGTTTGAGTCCAGAGGAGTTACTGGAGAAATTATTAACAGGATTTGAGTTTAAGATTTTGACAGAACGAGAGATTGAATTTAAATGTATCTGTGGTCAAGAGAGGATGAAGAGGTTAGTAAGTAGTTTGAGTGAACAGGATTTAAGAGAGATTATAGAAGAGGATGGGCAAGTGGAGATTAAGTGCCATTTTTGTAATCAAAGCTATCAATTTAGCAAAGAGGAGATAGAGGATATCCTAGCTGCTAATCAAAAGGAGGAGAATTAAATTTTGTCTTGAAATTTTAAATAGACTTCTATCTCTTAAAGGAGGGGTTATAATGGCTGGATGTAGTGAATTAGAGGATAACAAGAAAGAGTGTAGTTGTACCTATGAACCTTGTCCTCGAAAAGGAAATTGTTGTGTTTGTGTGAAGTATCATAGGGAAAAGAATGAAATACCAGGGTGTTTATTTTCAAAAGAGGCAGAAAAGACCTATGATCGGTCTGTTGAGTTCTTTATTAAATCAAAAAGTTAAGTTTTTAATTGGTGGCCGTAGAGGCCACTTTATTTCTATATTACAATAATGTGGCACTTTTGTGCCACATTATTGAGTTGACAGTGTACGGTTTACAGTTTACAGTTAAGATCAAAACCTTAAAAGTTTAAGAGCCTAAGAACCCTAAAAAGCTTGATACTTAAAGGTTTAGAATGGTTTTGATTTGAATGTTTTAATGTTCTTAATTGTACACTGTCCACTGTAAACTGTACACTGATATAAAGTGGCAAAGTGCCACTTTATATCAATGTTGTTCATGTTAAAGGTTGAGGCTAAGTCAACCTTTTGTTAAGAAGCTGAATGAAAAAATCTAGATATTACTGCGAAATATTACTTAGGATTGAATGGGTTTTGAATTTGATGGTTTTAATTATCAACTGTACACTGATACAAGGGGAGGAAGAAGAAGTCGTGCAAGCAACAATCGATAAACTTAAAATTGTAATTAATCTGTTGGGTTCCTTATTATTAGTATTAGGTTGTGTGCTTTTAATACCAATTGTGGTCAGTATTATTTACCAGGAGCAATTAGCTAGTGTATTTATTATCCCAGCTCTGCTCTCTTTTATCATAGGTTTTTTTGGTAAATTTACCACTAGTAAGCAAAGAGTATCATTGACGACAGGAATGATAGTCTGTGGATTGGCTTGGATTGTAGTTTCTTTGCTAGGAGCACTTCCTTTTTATTTAGCGTTAGATTATTCTTTTTTAGATACTTTCTTTGAGGCGGTAAGTGGTTTTACTACGACAGGAATTACTGTTTTTAGTGGGTTAGAAAATTTACCAAGGTCTATTTTATTTTGGCGGAGTTTGATCCAATGGTTGGGTGGCTTAGGGATCTTGACCTTCTTCTTATTCGTTACATTTAAAGGACAAGGAGGTTTATTTAAGTTATTTACAGCAGAGAGTCATAAGATTAATCAATCACGTCCTACTCCTAACATCTTAAAAACAATTAGAATTTTATGGTTGATTTATGGTGGGTTTACGATTGTAGAAATGATTATTCTTTATTTATTAGGAGTCTCTTTATTTGATGCTATAGCCCATAGTTTAACTACAGTATCTACAGGAGGATTTTCTCCATACGATAGCAGTATTGGTTATTTTAAGGAGGCAGGTTATCAAAATTATAAGATCATTGAATATGTAATCATCTTCTTTATGACTTTAGGTGGGATTAACTTCTTAGTTCACTATAAGGTTTTGACAGGTAATTTAAAGGAATTATGGGATGGCATAGAGATGAAGTATTTTTGGGGGATTATTGCTGGAGCAGTTTCTCTGATTTTGGTTAATCATTACTCTTATTTTCCCTTTTCTTGGACTAGCTTAGAGGAAGCAATTAGAAAGACTCTTTTTCAAGTAATTGCTCTTTTAACGACGACTGGCTTTGGTACCCAGGATATTGGATCTACTTTCTTTCCGGCAGTAGCTAGACAGATATTCTTGATTTTGATGTTGACTGGGGCGTGTGTTGGTTCTACATCCGGTGGTTTTAAATTAATTAGAATAGTGATTTTAAATAAGTTATTCAAACGTGAGATCAGGAAGGTTTACTATCCACAAGGAGCTGTCTTGCCTGTAGTAGTAGATGATAGTATAATTGCTGATAAAGAGGTCTTTAGAGTTGTTGCTCTCTTTTTTGGTTGGTTGCTTTTATTATTTATTGGAGGCGGAATAACGGCTTTCTTTTCTGATTTACCTGCTTGGAATGCATTTTCAGGTATTTTTTCGGCGTTAGGAAATATTGGTCCTTTTTATTTCAGTGTTAAGCAGATGCAGGAGTTATCTGATATAATAAAAGTTACATATATTATTGCTATGTTGGCAGGAAGATTAGAGATCTTACCACTATTTATTTTATTTAATAAACAGGCATGGAGGAGATAGTTATGTATGTAATTATTGCTGGTGGTGGCGTAGTTGGACGTAATCTAGCTAAACAATTAGTGGAGAAGCATGATGTAGTAGTAATTGATCTGGATCAAGGGGTTTGTGAGCGGATCTATTCAGAGTATGGTGCAGTCAGCATTCTGGGTAATGCAACTAATATAAATGTCTTAAAAGAAGCAGGAATTGAAAAATGTGATGTAGCTATCAGTGTAATGAGAAGTGATGCTGATAATTTAGCCTTTTGTTTACTGGCTAAAAATTTCGATGTAGAACAGATCATGGTTAGAATGCGAGAACCAGAATATGAAAGTGCTTATAAATTAGCTGGAGCCACAACGATTGCAGGAATAATTGATTTAATGGTTGAAGAGTTTGTGCTTGATATTGAGCAGCCAGATGTAAGAAAGTTGGTCTCTTTGAGTGGGGGAAAAGCAGAGATTTCTATCTTAACAATACCAGAAAGGGCCAAGCATGCAGGGGAGAGTATTTCTGAAATTGTTCAGGGGGATGATTTTCCTGATCGCTGTTTAATTGCTGGAGTATTTGATGTAGAAGAAGATAGATTGATTATCCCACATGGCTATACGGTGATTGATGAATTAAATCAAGTGTTTTTGGTAGGGACCGCTGATAGAATTACAGAAGCTGCGAAAGCATTGACTCAAATTAGATAAAGAGGTTTTGATATTTAGTGGCAAAATGCCACTAAATATCAGTGTACAGTTTACAGTTGACAATGTACAGTTAAAACCAAATAAGGAATTAAGATCAAAACCAATCTAAGCTTTTAATTTTAAGTCTTTTCATAGCTTTTAAGCTTTCAAGATTTTGATCTTAACTGTAAACTGTACACCGTAAACTGTCAACTATATACTGTGGCACGAAAGTGCCACAGTAATAGATCATGGGATTTTCCTATGATCTAATTTATTTTAAAGGAGAGTGGATTAATTTGCAGAATTAGTTATTTAGAGTCGATAATGATTTCTGGATTTAGTCATCTAGGAGGCGATGAAATTGAGAAGATATATTGGGGTATTAGTTTTGTTGTTAATATTAATGGGATGTAGAGCAGAAGAAGCTGACTTAAAGACAGAACAAAGTTATGAGGAAGCTGTTGATTTAATAACTGAGTTTGAAGAATTTAAAGCTGAGCTCAAGACGGTTGGAAGTAAAGAAGAGGAAGAAGAGTTAATTAGAGAATTATTAGCTGAGGTAGATTTTCCTTTAATCAAGGAAGATAGAGTAATCTTTATTTATCAAGGAGCTAGTGAGGAACAGGTTTATTTTGTAAGTGATTTAACTGCCTGGGAAGAAGAAAAGATGCAACAAGTAGCTGATACCTCTCTGTTTTATCATCAAATTAAGGCACCTGTTAAAGCTAGATTTGATTATCAATTTATAGTTGATGAGCAAGCTAAAGTTGATCCCTTACAGCAAGAGCAGGTATCTAGTTCACAATTTGGTTTAAACAGTCAAGTGAGGATGCCTGACTATCAGTCTACTGATTATTGGCAGGATAAGGGGAATGTTGAAGCAGGAGAGGTAATAGAACAGGAAATCCTAAGTGATTTTTTTGCTGAAAGTAGAGAACTATCTATTTATTTACCACCGAACTACGAAGAACAGGAAGAATATCCTGTGCTTTATTTTATAGATGGAGCTCATTATTTAGAATTAGCCCAAGTTGAACATACTTTAAATAACTTGATTGCTCAAAATAAAATTGATCAGATTATTGCTGTATTTATTGACTCCTCTAATCAGCACCTTGATTATTTAGGAGAGGGACAAAATGATTTTTTGAACTTAATCACTGAAGAAGTTATACCTTATGTCGATCAGAATTATCGGACAATAGCCCAGCCAACAGCTAGAACTGTTGTCGCTTATGCCCAAGGAGCTACGCCAGCTGCTCTGTTAGCTGTAGATAGAGGAATAATTAAGAACTTGATCAGTCAATCTGGGTATTATGCACCAGAGATCTTTGCAACTTTAGATCAGCAATTAGCAGAAAATTTAAGGGTATATTTGGACTGGGGAGAGTTTGATCTTCTTAAGAATCAAGCGTTAGGTTTAGAGTTTGTTCAGGCTTTAAAGGAGCAAGATCTTGATTATCAAGTTCAAATTCTTGCTGATGGTCATCAATGGGCCAACTGGCGGGAAAATATTAGTTCTGCTGTGGAGTATATCTTAGGCTCAGAAAGTTCTGATGCTGGAGCGGAAAGTTTAGTGATTGCTGAAGATTTTAGTGGAAAGTATCCCAATTACTTCTCAGTAGGTGAAAATAGTCAACTGCTTGCTAGAAGAAAGGATCAAAAATATCAATTGGAATTTAGGGAGGATAGCTTTGTTAAGTTAACACCTTATCAATTTAAGGACTTTACTATTCAATTGGAAATTGAGGATAATAACCAAATTGGATTTGGCTTATTAATGGGTGGGCAGAGTGGTTATACTTTATTTTTTGATCTGGAAGCTGAAAAGCTTTATTTAGTAAGGGATTATGAAATTTTATATCAGGGTGATTTATTAGATTATGAAGAGGTTAAGGAAGTTGAAGTAGTAGCTGATTCTGAGAAATTACTAGTTTATCTCAATCGAGATTTAGTAGCAGAGGTTGCAGTTAGTTTAGAAAATAGTAAGCACCTTGCTCTTTTGGGTAAGCAAGGAAGTCAGTTAACGATCGATAATATTTTAATTCAAGAAGATTTACGTAATTAAGTCTGATCAATCGTCAACAATTTTGCTGGGATATCAGCCGTATAAATGAATTCTGCTCTAAATTGACCTTGGTACTCTGCAAAAGGAATTGTATAGGCAATCTCTTTTAGTTTGGCCCAAAATTGGTGGTTAACTATATATTTTTTCTTGATTTCTAAGATAGTATCAGCAATTAAATGAGGGAAAGCATATAACTTAGTGGGGTTTAAGCGATTGATATCAACTGTAATATAGACTTCTTCAAGGATAGGTTGGCTCCAAAAATAAATTCCTACAGGACGTTGTACTTTTTGATCAATAAATTTAGTTGTATTGCGGGGTCGGGCTACTTTAAGCCCTTCTTGTTTGATTTTATTTAAAGCTTCAGTAATCAGTTTTGGTTGCTCTTCTTTAATAAAGTGGTATAATTCAGTAGGAACTAATTCTGTGTTGGGTTGTTGATAGTAAAGGCTTTCTAATTCTAGTAATTTCTGTTCTTGTTCAATTAAAGATAATTCTTTTTTGCCCATTGTGATTACCTCCCTTAACTAAATTTTAACCAAATTAATGAAAAAATATTAATTTTAGAATTAAATTAGTTAATTTTACTTGAGAGAAGAGGTTTCATATTATAAGATAATAATTAGGTTATAAAATAAAAGTAGGAGTTGAATTTATTAATGATTGAAACTAGACGAGCTATTGGCATTATGGGGGGGACTTTTGATCCAATTCATTATGGACATTTATTGACTGCTGAATGTGCAGCAGCTCAATATAATTTAGATGAAGTAATTTTTGTTCCTTCAGGAAATCCACCTCATAAGACTGATCAGAAAATTACTGTTGCTCAAAAGAGATATGTTATGTCATTATTAGCTACTATTGGAAATCCTAAATTCAATGTATCTAGAATTGAAATTGCTCGGGAAGGTTTGTCTTATACAATAGATACTATTAGGGCTTTTAAAGAATTATATCCTCAGACAAAGATTTATTTTATTACAGGCTCTGATGCAATTTTAGAGATATTTACTTGGAAGAATCCAGAGAAGCTTTTAAGGGAAGCAGATTTTATTGCAGCTAGTCGTCCTGGTTATTCTTTAGCAAAGTTAGAAAAAGAATTCTATGATGATTATCGTAATAGGATACATATTCTAAAGATACCAGGTTTGGCTATTTCCTCAACAAATATTAGAAAAAGAATCAAAGAGGGTCGTCCTATTAAATATCAGTTGCCCGAAAAGATAGAAAGTTATATTAGAAAGTATAATTTATATAAATGACTCCAATTAGCCTAGAAAACTTGCAAATTAAGTTATGATCTGATAATATAGATGTTGGTGGCATTTTTAACATCTTTTTTGGTGTAGATCTGTGTCGTAGCTTTATTACACCAAAGTGTTAAGGATGTCTTATTTCTTTTTAGTGATGTAATAAGTTGGATTATAATCTACTTGTTTAATAATAAAGTATTTATTATCTAAATTAGATACATACTATGGAGTAAAAGAATTAATTTGTTTAGGGAGAGTGAAAATTAAGATGAAAACAAGGAAATTTGAAGAATTGAATTTATCAACCGAAATCAAGAAAGCAGTTGAGGATATGGGATTTGAAGAAGCTACACCAATTCAAAGCCAATCTATTCCTTATATACTGCAAGGAAGAGATGTGATCGGACAAGCTCAGACTGGTACAGGCAAGACGGCTGCATTTGGAATTCCAACTTTAGAAATGGTAGATTCTAAAAATAAAGATGTACAATCATTGGTTGTATGTCCAACAAGAGAGTTGGCTATACAGGTAGCTGAGGAATTAAAGCGACTTTCAAGATATAAAAATAGGATTAATATTTTACCTATCTATGGAGGACAACCCATTAAACGACAAATTAAAGCTTTAAATAAAGGGGTGCAAGTTATAATCGGTACTCCAGGAAGATTGATGGATCATATGAGACGCGGAACTTTAAGATTACATAATTTAAAGATGGTTATTTTGGATGAAGCTGATGAAATGTTAAATATGGGATTCAGAGATGATATAGAGAAGATCTTGCAGGGAGTAAAGGGAAAAAGGCAGACAATCTTATTTTCTGCTACCATGCCTAAATCTATCTTGAATTTGAGTAAGAAATACCAAAAGAATGCTGAGATAATTAAGGTAGTACGTCAAAAATTAACAGTACCTAATATTGAACAAGCTTATTTTGAGGTTAAAAGAAGAAATAAGTTAGAAGTTTTATCTAGATTAATTGATATGTATAATCCAAAATTATCCTTAGTCTTCTGTAATACAAGAAGGCAAGTAGATGAATTAGTAATTCAACTTCAAGCTAGAGGATATTTTGTAGATGGTTTACATGGAGGAATGAAACAACCACAAAGGGATCGGGTGATGAATAAGTTTAAGAATGGTACTGTAGAAATTTTGGTGGCTACAGATGTAGCAGCTCGAGGGATTGATATTGATGATATTGAGATGGTATTTAATTATGATGTGCCTCAAGATATAGAGTACTATGTCCATAGGATTGGTCGAACAGGGCGTGCAGGTAGAAAAGGACGTGCTTTTACCTTAGTAGTAGGTAAAGAAATTTATAAAGTAAAGGATATTGAGAAGTATACGAAAACAAAGATTCAGAGGAAGAAAGTTCCTTCTGCCAGTGATGTAGAAGAAATTAAGATGAATCTAATGCTAGAGGATGTAATAGATACTTTAGATCAAGAGAATCTAACAAGGTATGTTAAAGCTATTGAAAAGATAAATGAAGAAGATTATACATCTTTAGATATAGCAGCAGCCTTATTAAAGTTAATGTCAGAAGATGATCTGGCCCAAGAAGATAAAAGTTTAGAAAAACAATTTGGAAATACAGGAGCAGAGCCAGGTATGGTTAGGTTATTTGTAAATATAGGTAAGAAGCAGAATATAAGACCTGGAGATATAGTAGGAGCAATTGCTGGAGAGACAGGTCTTGCTGGAAACTTAATTGGATTAATTGATATTTATGACAGATATACTTTTGTAGAGGTTCCACGAGATAATGCTCAAGAGGTGCTGCAAATTATGAAGAATAATACGATTAAAGGAAAGAATATAAATATGGAACCAGCTAATCCTAAGTAAATTGCTGAAACATTAGTAGTTAGTTGATAACTAAAGTGGGCATATGCCCACTTTTTGATTATATATTGAAGCTTTATTACAATAATGTGGCACTTCTGTGCCACATTATAGTTTACAGTTGACAGTGTACAGTGTACAGTTATAAGATCAAGACCTCTTAAAAACTTAAGCACTCTAAAATCTTTATATTTAGAGGTTTAGAGTGATTTTGAATTTGGGGTTTTAACTGTCAACTGTAAACCGTAAACTGTACACTAATATAAAGTGGCAAAGTGCCACTTTATATTAATTGATATTTACTAAAATAGGAGGACTTAAAGTGCTAACAGAAGAAGAAGCAATAGATAAGTTAGCTACGCTGGTTGATCAAGATCGTTTGCAGCATAGTTTGGGAGTTAGAGATACAGCTGTGAAATTAGCTAAAAATTATAATTGTAATTCTGAACAAGCAAAGTGGGCGGGGTTAATTCACGATTGTGCCAAGGGGCTATCCAGTAATAACCTATTGAAAAAGGCAGAACAATTTGATATAGTGATAGATGGCGTTTCTAGGCAGATACCAGAGTTGTTGCATGCTCCTGTAGGAGCGGAGTTGGCCATAAGGGAGTTTGGAATTGAAGATGAATCTATTTTAAATGCAATCTCCCTTCATACTTTAGGAAGTGAAGATATGGGTCAACTAGCTAAGATTGTCTTCTTAGCCGACTATATTGAGCCCAATCGAACCTGTCAACCAATTAGAAAGTTAAGAAAACAAGTAGAAGATAAAGAATTAGATCAGCTAGTGAGGATAGCCTGTGAAAATACAATAAGGTATAATTTGAAGAATGGGAAAATAGTCCATCCCCAAACTATTAAGACCAGAAATTCTTTACTCTAGAGAGGAGTGGAATTATGCCCCTCAATAATAGGTGGATAAGTTATTTACTTGTAATATTAGTTGTAGTTTTATTAATTGGTGGGGTTAACTTAGTTGTTTTCCGTTATCTTGATTCGGAGAGTAGCTTAAATAATATAAGGCAGAAAGAGAAAGCAGAAGTTGAAGTTGATGATGAGGAACTAGAAGAGAGGCTTAATATTCTGGTATTAGGTATTGATGCAGAAGCAGAGGAGAGTAAGCGTTCTGATACGATATTATTAGTTAGTCTTGATTTAACAACTAATCAAGTTGGAGTAATTTCTATTCCAAGAGATACCAGAGTAAAATTAGCTGATCGAGATAGCTATCATAAAGTTAATGCAGCATATGCTTATGGTGGAGTTGATTTAACTAAGAAGACTGTTGAAGAATTCTTAGATGTTTCGATCGATCATTATTTAAAGGTTGACTATCAAGGTTTTATTGATGTAGTAGATGCTTTAGGTGGAGTAGAGTTAGAGATTGAACAAGATCTTTATTATGTAGATCGAGCGGATGATCTATATATTGATTTAAAAGCTGGAACTAGAAAGTTAAATGGGGAAGAGTCTTTAAAGTATGTTAGATTTCGTGATAACCAGCTAGGAGATATAGGTCGTGTACAACGGCAGCAAGGATTTTTGAAAGCAGCGGTTGATCAAGTACTGAGTTCACAGACTATTCTTAGATTACCAGGATTGATTAAAGAAGTAAATAATGCTGTAATGACTGATTTGAAGTTAACTGAGAAGCTACAGTTAGCTAGTATTATTAATCAATTTAGTTTAGAGCAAGTGCAGATGGAGCTATTGCCTGGTATTCCTAATTATATTGCTGGAGTTAGTTACTGGGTTCCTTTAGAGCAAAAAATTGAAGCATTAGTTGATGCTATGTTTAATAAAAGAAATTATTTTAACAATCAAGAGTTAGACTTAGTTGTTTTAAATGGAAGTGGCGAACCTGGTCAAGCTCAAAAAGCAGCAGATTTATTATCAGTTCAAGGTTATAGTATTCAAGGTATTGGGAATGCAGCTCGTTTTAATTATCCGCAAACTACTATTATTTCGCCTCAGGATGAATTAGAAGAAGTAGAGGAGTTAGCTAATTATTTAAATAGTAAAGTATTAGTTGAAGATGGAAATTCGATTGTAAAAGTTATTGTTGGGAAAAGTACAAATTTTCATTGAAAACAAGGTTTTTTATTCTTGATCTAGAATAACTAAAAATGATGTTTAAGATAATATAGTTAAGATTGGGGGGTTATAAGGTTAATGGAAAGAGATATTGAGAAGATTGCGCAAGAAATTGCTCAAGCTGCTGATGATAAAAAAGCTGAAGATATAAGGGTTTTAAATGTTAAAGGGATTTCTATTTTAGCAGATTATTTTATAATCTGTAGTGGTACTTCGGATACTCAAGTGCAAGCTATTGCTAATTCAATTGAACATGTTTTAGAAGAAAAAGATATCTGTGTTAAAAATAAAGAAGGAATGGAGACTGGAAATTGGGTAGTGTTAGATTATGCAGATGTAATTGTGCATGTATTCCATCAAAAAAAGAGAGAATATTATAAGCTAGAAAAATTATGGGGTGACGCTGAAGAGTTAGAGTGGCAAGTATAATTTAACTGTATTGCATTATTTATTAGTTTAATCTTGACAAATATTAATTCTTAATTTATAATGTTGATAGTTGAATAATTGTCTTAGAGCTATGATAAGGAGTAGTAAGCAGCAGCTGAATTTGCTTTGGAGCTAGATAAGTGAACTTATAGTAGCTTATACGGTTGACAACTGTTATTTTGTTTTAGAGATGATATGGAAATGGGGATATAGCTCAGTTGGGAGAGCGCTTGTCTGGCAGACAAGAGGTCAGCGGTTCGAGCCCGCTTATCTCCACCAAAACCTACAATTAATAAAAAGCAATGTTGGTTTTGGTATTGGGCTATCGAAGCCGTCACACCAAAACTTTGATTAATAAAGACATAATGAAGTTTTTGATGTTAGATCATCGAGGCCGGCACATCAAATCTTTGAAGAATAAAACTTTGCCTAGAAATATAAAGTTAGGTTCTTGAAGTTATCATGCTACTCTTCATATCAACTTAGGGTGGTACCGTGAGAAACTCTCGCCCCTATTAAAGATCTTTCTTTATTGGGGGTGAGGGTTTTTTTGTAATTTATAAATAATTCAGTTTTCCCTTGCTTTAGGATGTAAAAGAATATAAATTATTTTTTTGGGAACAACTAGTTAAATGTTGTAAATCAATTGAATTGAAGGAGGATGAAGATGAAAGAAGAGTACAATTTTAAGGAAGTAGAATCACAATGGCAGCAGTATTGGGAAGAGAATCAGAGCTATAAAAGCAAGTTGGACAAGCATAAAGATGAATATTATGTGTTAGAAATGTTTCCTTATCCATCAGGAAATCTACATATGGGACATGTTAGAAATTATTCATTAGGTGATGTATTTGCTCGGTTTAGAAAGATGGAAGGATATAATGTTTTGCATCCAATGGGCTGGGATGCTTTTGGACTTCCGGCTGAAAATGCAGCAATTGAGCGGGATATTCACCCTAATGATTGGACTTGGGATAATATTGAGAATATGAAAGAACAGTTTAAGATGTTAGGACTCAGTTATGATTGGGAGCGGGAGGTAGCTACTTGTCATCCTGATTATTATCGCTGGACACAGTGGTTATTCTTACAGCTTTATAAGGAAGGGTTAGCCTATAAAGAAAAATCGGTTGTTAATTGGTGTCCAAGCTGTCAGACAGTATTGGCCAATGAACAGGTGATTGATGAAGAGTGTGAGCGTTGTGATAGTCAAGTTATTGATAAGGAATTAGAACAATGGTTTTTTAAGATTACTGACTATGCTGAGCAATTATTGGATGAACATCATTTATTAGAAAATTGGCCGCAGCGGGTTAAGACGATGCAGCAGAATTGGATTGGACGTAGTGAAGGGGGAGTAATTAAATTTGCAATTAAAGATAGTACAGAAGTTTTAGAGGTCTTTACTACTCGTCCTGATACAATTTATGGTGCAACCTATATGGTGTTGGCCCCTGAACACCCTTTGGTTGAAGAGTTAGTAACAGGAACCGAGCAGGAAGAAGAAGTTAAGGAATTTATTGCTCAGATTAAAGAGCAAGATGAAGAGGAGAGAACGAGTTCTGATAGTGACAAGATTGGGATTGATACAGGGATTAAAGCAATTAATCCTGTAACTGAAGAAGAAGTTCCAGTAATGATTGCTAATTATGTTTTAATGGATTATGGAACTGGTGCTATTATGGCGGTACCTGCCCATGATCAACGTGATTTTGAATTTGCTAAGAAGTATCAACTGCCAATTAGGGTCGTTATTGAACCAGAAGATGAGGAATTGACAGCTAAACAATTAGAAGAAGCATATACAGAGGATGGAGTAGTTGTCAATTCAGAAATTTTAAATGGTCTGTCAGTAGATGAAGCTTTCGATAAGATTATTGCTTATCTGGAGGAACATGATCTAGGGCGGAAGGATGTTAATTATAGGTTGCGAGATTGGTTGATCTCTAGGCAAAGATACTGGGGGACACCAATTCCGATTATTTATTGTGATGACTGTGGTGTTGTAGCAGTGCCTGAATCTGATCTACCTGTTGAATTGCCAACTGATGTTGAATTTACAGGGACGGGCCAATCCCCATTAGCTAAAGCGGATGATTTTGTAAAGACGAGTTGTCCTGAATGTGGACAAGAAGCTACTAGAGAAGTAGATACAATGGATACATTTGTTGATTCATCATGGTATTATTTAAGATATACCAGCCCAGATTTTACAGAGTCAGCATTTGATAGCGAAAGAGCAAATTATTGGATGAATGTTGACCAGTATATAGGTGGAATTGAACATGCTATTTTACATTTGCTTTATTCAAGATTTTTTATGAAGTTTTTAAATGATCAAGGACATGTTGATTATAAGGAGCCTTTTGATGATCTATTAACTCAGGGAATGGTGTTACTTGATGGAGCTAAGATGTCCAAGTCAAAAGGGAATATTGTTGATCCTTTAGAGATTTTAGATAATTATGGTGCTGATGTAGCTCGTTTATTTATCTTATTTGCTGCCCCTCCAGAAAGGGATTTAGATTGGAGTGATGAAGGAGTTGAGGGAGCAGAAAGGTTCTTGAATCGTGTTTGGAGATTGGTTGCTCAAAATATTGACCAGCTTAAAGATGTAGCTGGAGAGTTTGAAATAACAACACAAGCTGATAAAGAATTACATCGCCAATTACATGTTACGATCAAGGATGTAACAGTCGATGTTGGAGAAAGAAAGCAGTTAAATACAGCTATCAGTGCAATTATGGAGCTGGTAAATAGTGCTTATAAATACTTAAATGACTCTCAAGAGCTTAATTATCAGTTGTTAAGAGCTGTTGTAAAGAATATTATCTTAGTTTTAGCCCCATTTGCCCCTCATATGACAGAAGAGTTATGGTCTCAATTAGGGTTTGCAGAGAGTGTTCATCAGCAAAGTTGGCCCGAGTATGATGAAGAGGCAATTAAGAAGGATGAGATCACAATTGTAATTCAGGTTAATGGTAAGGTAAGGGATAAGGTAGAAGTAGCTGCTGATATTAAGGAAGATAAGTTAAAAGAAATTGTCAAGCAACAGGACAATGTGCAGCGATATTTAGAAGGAAAAGAGATTGTTAAAGAGATTGTTGTGCCACAGAAGTTGGTTAACTTGGTGGTGAAGTAAATAATTATGAGCGGCCATGTGCTTTTTATAAGTGCATGGTCTTTTTAATTTGAAGCTTTATTACAATATTGTGGCACTTTTAGTGCCACAATATAGTTTACAGTTAACAGTGTACAGTGTACAGTTATAAGATCAAGACTTTAAGAACTTAAGTACCCTAAAAGCTTTATTTTTAGAAGATTAGAGTGATTTTGAATTTGGGGTTTTAACTGTCAACTGTAAACCGTAAACTGTACACTGATATAAAGTGGCAAAGTGCCACTTTATATCAATTGAGTTGACGCATATGATATTTGAATGTAGCTCAAAATTGTATAAATAATTAATAACAGGAAAAAATATCAATGAGGTGAGGTTTAATGAGATTAAAAAAGGATGATTTAGTCTTAATTGGATTACTCATTATTTTTATGGTAGTTTCTGTAATCTTAATTGTTAGAAATAATCAATTTAATTTTCAGGAAGCTGTTGAAATTAATTCTAGTACAGAAAGAGAAATTAAGATTGAAGAAGAGGAAGAATTATTAAAGCAGCAAGAGGAACAAGAGAAGATATTTGTTCATTTAGGGGGAGCAGTTGTTGAACCAGGAGTTTATGAAATTGAAGCAGGAGCAAGATTGTATCAAGTTATCGAAGAGGCAGGCGGGCCAACTGCTGAAGCTGACTTGAATGCAATCAATCTTGTAGATCAGTTAAGAGATGGAACTAGAGTAATGATTCCAACCCAAGGTAGTACTAGTGGTAATGGAGCAGAAGTTAATAATGCTAATAGTAAGGTCAATATTAATACTGCTAATCAGAAAGAGTTAGAAACCTTACAAGGAGTTGGCCCTGCTTTGGCTGAGCAGATTATGGAGTATCGACGTCAAAATGGGGGTTTTAGCGAATTGGCTGAATTAAAGCAGGTATCTGGAATTGGGAGTAAGACTTTTGATAACTTAAAGAGTCAGATTACATATTAAGAGTAAAGTAAAGCGCCCTTTAGTTGGAATCTGTAGTGCCTTGATTAGTGGATTGGTTTGTGCTTATTATGTGGGGACCAATTCTGAGATATTATTGCTAAGTAAAATTTTAGTTGTTTTTTTATTTTTTATCTTTGTTATTTTAGCTCATCGGCGTTCTGTTAAGTTAAAGATTATTGGTTGGCTATTAATTTTTTTAATGGGGATAATTTATTTAGGAAGTATTGAGTTGGCTTGGCAGGATGAGGCTTTAGAAGAGGTAGTAGGAGAAAGAGTAGAGATTGAAGGACGAATTGTAGAAGTAGAAGAGACCTATCAAGGAATGAGGTATCTTTTAACCGATTTGCAGGTAGCTGAGTTTGATTTAACTAGTCAGCAAAAAGTCTTACTCTTTGATTGGACTGCTGCTGAAGAGCAATTGAATTACGGGGATCTAGTTAAGGTTAATACTGAATTGGAGTTGGCCCCTCGCAAGAGAAATCCTGGTGGTTTTTCTTATCAAAATTATCTTAAAAGAAATGGAATTTATGCTTTAGGTCATATTAACTCTAGTTCTCAAGTGAAGCGGATTGGAAGAAGAGCAAATTTCTTTTTAGAACAAGTCTTTAATTTAAGAGTAAAAATTACTCAATTGTTGGATAGTCATTTTTCTAACCCCAATAATTATATTTTACAAGCGTTGTTATTAGGAAATAAGTCTTTATTGCCACCGGAGGTTGAGAATGATTTTAGGGAAGTAGGATTAAGCCATTTATTGGTCATTTCTGGGTTTCATATTGGATTACTCAGTTATATAATTTATTTTATCTGTCAAAAATTGAAATTATCTGAAAAGATTACTTTGATTTTAAATCTTCTAGTATTAGGTAGTTATTTATTACTTACCGGTTGGCAATTACCAGCTTTGCGTGCTGTTATCTTGATTAGTTTAGTTTTATGGGGTAAACTCCTGAATCGCAAGATAGATATCTATAATTTATTGGCGGGAGTAGCATTAATTATCTTATTAATCAATCCTTGGAGTCTATTTACAGTCAGTTTTCAACTATCTTTTGGGGCAGTAATAGCTATCAGTTATTTGACTCCTCTTATCAGTTCTAAGCTTCCCTTCTTTTTAAAGGTTAACAATTTGTTAGCAGCATCTATAGCGGCTCAGATTGGTTTATTACCTATTTTGGTTTATTATTTCAATCAAATTTCGGTAATAAGTGTATTAGCAAACCTATTATTAACGCCATTGATTACAAGTATACTGTGGCTTGGTCTCTTTTTTTTAGTGGTAGTAGTTATTTGGAGTACTGGAGGAATTATAGTAGCTAGTCTTATTGAGGTTTTATTGGATTTGAGTCAGATTTTAGTTGGGTTGTTAGTTGATAATTTATGGACGACAGTTTCAATTGGCAGACCTGCTTTAATTACAGTTGTTATTTATTATTTCTTGATCTATTATCTAGCTAAGTGCTTAAAATCAACTTCATTCTCTATTGAACGATTTGGAAATAAAAGAAAGTTAATTGTCAGTCTGAGTTTGATCTTGATTTTGCTCTTTCAATTTGGTTTTAATAATCATCAACAGCTTAAGATTATTTTTTTTGATGTTGGGCAAGGGGATGCCATTTATTTAAGCTTACCGACTGGTAAGAGGATATTGGTCGATGCAGGAGAGGAAGGAATAGAAATAAAAAACTATTTGAGAAGTAGAGGAATTAGGAGCTTAGATTTGATCTTGATCTCTCATTTTCATTGGGATCATGCTGGTGGAGTAAAACCATTAATTAAAAATTTTGCTATCGATCAAGTCTTTTATCCTCCTAATATTCAAAAGAATGAATTAGAGATTAGAGTCAGAGAAAAGTTAGAACGAAATAAGATTAAACATGCCCAATTAGTTGCGGGTGATGAGATTAGAGCGTTGCCTTTAGAAGTTGAGGTTTTAGGGCCAACCTTTCCGTTGCTAGAAGAGAGTGAAGCAAATAATAATTCTTTGGTCTTAAAGGCGATCTATAATCAATTCGAGCTATTATTGACTGGAGATATAGAAAAGGAAGCTGAAAGAAGGTTAGTCAAGCAAGGTGCTGATTTGGAAAGTCTTGTATTGAAGGTAGCTCATCATGGGAGTATCAGCTCTAGTATCGAAGAGTTTATTGAACAGGTCAAGCCTGAACTAGCAGTTATTCAGGTTGGAGATAATAATTATGGTCATCCCCATCCAACAGTAATTGAGCGATTTGAAGAAAGAGGAACTAAAGTACTAAGAAATGATCAAGATGGAGCGATTATTATTAAAACAGATGGTCAACGCTATAACTATCAAACTTTTTTAGATTGAATCAATTAAACCCTGTCTATAGACAGGGTTTAATTCTTTTAAGGTTTTACTTAAACTTATCCTTAGACTTAAGCTCAATTTATGGTCTAATAAACATCTGCGTCCAATAGGTTTCTCCATCTCCATTTTGAGCATAGCCAACACCGATATCGGTAAATTCCTGACTTAAAATATTTCTTCTGTGACCTGGTGAATCCATCCAACTTCTAACGACTTGTGCAGGACTTCTTTGACCCTTTGCAATATTTTCTCCTGCTGCTCTAAATTCAACATTATATTGTTCTAACATATCAAAAGGGGAGCCATAAGTTGGAGATTGATGGCTAAAATAATTATTATCCCTCATATCTTCAGATTTTCTACGGGCTACCTGTGATACTTGTTGGTTATGCTGATAAGGCTCTAGTCCCTTTCTTTCTCTTTCAACATTAACTAATTCCACCACTTCTGCTTCATAAGCAGCAATATTACCATCTTCTACTGGTGGTTCTCTTTCGGTTGGTTCTTCTTCGACTTCTTCTTCAGGTGGTAGCACTTCTTCTTCAGTTACTGCTTCATCTTCAGTATCTTCAGCGTCTGGTGGGAGGTAGACTCTATTGCCAGGATGAACTAGATCGGGATCTTCAAAATGATCATTTTCTCGTAATAAACTCCTAAAATTAGTTCGATGTCTTCTTGAAATTTGCCATAAACTATCTCCTCGTTGGACGATACATAACTTTTGCCCTTCATGCTCCTGTCTTGCAGTCGCAAATTCTAAATTAAAAGAAAGTAAGCCAAATAAAATCAGACTGAAAACAATAAGCTTTTTTTTCATTTATTAGCCTCCTGAATTATAATAAGCGGTGCTTTAAAGCACCGCTTATTATATTTTTTTTAGTTGTTAAATTATCCTTGTGGTTCGAATTTACCAGCTTTTTGACTTAGGTTATAATTGTTTTGATTCTGTCCATTAGTAGCTTGAGCTCCATTTGTTGCAGTAGCTCCATTTTGATTAGTAGTAGCTTGTGCTTGTGGAGCACTTCCATTACCATTAGCCAATTGATTTTCATATTGTTCAACCATCTGTTTAACCATCTGTCCCCCAACAGATCCACACTCACGAGAAGTGATATTACCCCAATAGCCAGATTTATACTCATCAGAAACATTCAACTCTTGTGCAGCCTCTAATTTAAACTTATCAAGTGCTTGTCTAGCCATTGGATTAACTAATCGATTGCTATTGTTACGAATACTCATTTATTTCATCTCCTTTTATAATTATTAGTTTAATTATTGATTATTATTTTGATTCTGTCCATCAGTAGCTTGAGTTGTATTTGTAGCTTGTGGAGCTCCATTACCATTAGCCAATTGATTTTCATATTGCTCAACCATTTCCTTAACCATATGCCCACCAACAGATCCACACTCACGAGAAGTGATATTACCCCAATAGCCAGATTTATACTCATCAGAAACATTTAACTCTTGTGCAGCCTCTAATTTGAACTTGTCAAGTGCTTGTTTAGCCATAGGATTAACTAATCTATTATTATTGTTGCGAATGCTCATCTCTTTCACCTCCTTATTTATCTTGTACTTCTAGTTTGTTGCGTTAGGATTTAATTCATACTAGAAACTTTTAGAATGATTATTAAAGTCTGAGATTAATGAAATTAAAGCTAATTAATTTAAAATTTTAGAAAAAAGTTTATTTTAATCTTAATCTGATTGTTTAATATTTTTGATTTTATAATATAATGGTTTAGTTTTTACTTAAACTTAGACTTAGCCTTAGTATTTAAAATAAGAAAAGAGGTGCCATCTGATATCAGATAACACCTCTTAATTAATCTAACTTAGGCAGTTAATTTATTGAATTTTCTATCTAACTTAGACTTTTTGCGTGCAGCAGTATTTTTATGGAACAGACCTTTATTAGTAAATTTATCAATAGTCTTTTTAGCTTCTTTCAGTTTCTCTTCAGCCAATTCTACATTACCAGCTGTTACTGCTTCTTCAAATTCTTTAATATCAATTTTAACTTTTTCTTTTCGCTGACGGTTACGCTTAGTCTTTTTTTCAGTAACTCTAACTCTCTTCTTTGCAGATTTAGAAGTTGGCATTTCGGTCACCTCCTTATTAAACTATGTATATTGATTTAATTATCATCCTCTTTGCTAAGCATATAAATTGTATCATACAATTATTTAAAACGCAAGATTAAGATTAGAATTTAAGAATTTAATTTGTATAATTAAGTTATACGCGTTAATTTAAGCAAGTTTTTGGTAATAAATCTTCAGTTTATAGTTGATAATTGAGAGTTGAAGATCAAGTCCATAAATTCGAAGGTTTTGAAGGTTTTTAACTATCAATTATCAATTGAAGTTAATCTATATATCAATAAAAAATAAGATAATTAGCAAATCATGTATTAAACATCAATTACTGTTAATGAATAGAGAAAATAAAACTGGTTATGATAACTATAACTAAAAAGGAGGAGATAAAATATGGTAGGCTGGGTAGGAGCAATTGTTAGATTAATTGTATCTGCTTTTGTATTATTAGGAATAGGATTTTTGCTGCCAGGAGTAGAAGTAATTGGGTTTACTAATGCCTTAATTGCTGCTGTTGTAATTGCTCTTATAGGATATTTACTGGAAAGTGTGTTGGGAGAAGATATATCTCCCCAAGGTCGAGGAATAATTGGATTTATTACAGCTGCTATTGTAATTTATGCTACTCAATATCTAGTAGCAGGTATGTCAGTGACTGTAATTGGAGCCCTTTTAGCAGCACTAGCAATTGGAATTATCGACGCTTTCGTACCAACTCAATTACGATAAGAAGCTTAAAAAGGAGTTGATTAAATGGAGAATTTAGCAGCATTAACAGATTTAGCAGTTGAATCTAGGAATATAGCTATAGAGAGGACAGGGGGAGAGATATCTGGAGTTACGCTTGATGAAACTGAAATTGATCATGCTAAAATTACCAGAGTTGAAGTTTTGAATGAACAAGCTGGTCAACAGATAGGAAAGTCTCCTGGTAATTATATTACAATAGAATCTGGAGATTTTCGATCTGGGGATCGCCAAATTCATGAGTATCTTAGTGGGGTGGTGGCTGATGAGCTCAATAATATTATAGACTTTTCCTCACTTGGTCAAAAAAGTGGCGGAGAATCAATTTTAGTAATCGGTTTAGGAAATTGGAATACAACACCAGATGCTCTAGGGCCAAGGGTCTCTCATCACTTATTAGTTACTCGCCACTTATATGATGATACACCCCAAGAGTCGAGAGAAGGAATGAGGTCTGTCTGTTCATTAGCTCCAGGTGTTTTAGGATTAACAGGAATTGAAACAGCTGAAATTATTCGAGGGGTAGTTGATCGAGTTCATCCGCAATTAATAATTGCCATTGATTCGTTAGCTGCTAGAGAAAGCTCGAGGTTAGCTTCAACAATTCAAATTAGTGATACAGGGATTTATCCTGGTTCTGGATTAGGAAAGCAGAGAATTGGAATTACTGAACAAGATATGGGAGTTCCAGTAATTGCAATGGGGATGCCTACAGTAATTAATTCAGTTAATATAGTTAATGATACTATTAATCAATTGGCAAATAATCAAAATGTTGCTGCTGAAGTGCAACAGATGATTCAGCAAACTAATGTTTCTGAACAATTAATCGAACAGGTTTTACAGCCGTTTTTAGGAGATTTGATAGTTACGCCTAAAGGAATTGATAAGCTGATCGGTGATATTAGCAGAGTGATAGCAGGAGGTATCAATGTAGCCTTACATCCCGATGTTAAAGCAGAGGATGTATCATTATATTTACAATAAAGCTTATAGATTTAAGATAGCTCTAACCTTAGCTAAGGTTAGAGCTATCTTTTTGTAATCGATTTTTAAATACTCATTATTAAGTATTCAATATTAAATGCTTTGTTTAAAGGTTATAAATTTATTCTAAAGCACATAAATTTTTTATAGTTAAAGAAATTATTACTAGATGTTTTAGATGATTGAAAGTTGCTAGAAAGCAACTTTATTTTAGTGATGATTCAAAATAGGAAGTGGTATTTATGTTCAAGAATCGTTCTAATTTTTTAATTAGTATACTTATACTCTATGCTATTTTATTATTAATTTTTGGAACACTAATAATTAATAAATATAATTTTTCAGTTAAGAGGATACCATTAGAAGATTTTTTAAAGGAGAGTAATTTAGTCTCTTATTTGGTTGATTTAGTATATTTAGATGATTTGCATTCAAAGCTTGTTTTAAAGAAAGGTTTTCCAATCGTTAGAGTCAGTTCAAATCTAGTTTTAGAAGAAGGTACAGTATCTAAAACTGATCTTGCTTTTAATTTTATGGTAGGGTTGCCTCCTTCTTTTTTTAGTAAAGGAGAGGAGCAAGAAGAGAACAGAGAGGTCAGCTCATCTAATTTAGCAGAGATAGATAATGAACAAGAGAAGCTAGAAGCAGAAAGTAGCCATCAGAATGAGCGAGTTGAAATAAAACTTTCCAATCAAGATCCAATAGCACAAGATAAGGAGCCAAAAGCACAAAATTTATTAGAATATTTAAAGGAGCTAGAAGATGAAAGAGAAGAAGATATTGCTTTTGATAAAGAACAAGAATTTACTACTTCAGTTGTAGGAATTTATCATACTCATACAGCAGAAAATTATGAAGAACCGGCCAATGATTTTCGGGCCCAACCAGGTGAAAGAGGGGATGTTGTAGTAGTAGGGAAGCGTTTAACTGAAGTGTTGGAGAATAATTATGATATTCCTGTTGCCCATTCAACTGAGGTTCATGATCGAACCTATGCTAGATCATATATCAGAGCTTTAGAAACAGGAGAGGAGATGGTAGAAGATAATCCTGAATTAAAGATGTTATTTGATATTCATCGTGATGCCATTCCTAATGCTACTAAAGATTTAACAACAACTACAATTGATGGAGAGAAAGTAGCTAAGATTATGATTGTTGTAACCAATGATAATTATGGTCTTTCTCATCCTGAGTGGCAAAAAAACTTTGACTTTGCTAAACGGTTGGCCCAGCAGATGGAAAAGAAGTATCCTGGCTTATTAAGGGAAGTTAAGTTGATCGATAATCGTAGATACAATCAACATATCCATCCACATGCTTTATTATTGGAGGTAGGAGGAACCCAAAATACCCTTGGGGAAGCGAAAAGATCAATTGATTTATTTGCAGATGTAATTGCCAAGATGATTGAATAAGGGATTTAGGACAAAATTTGCTATCTTGATTAATAATAAGTGGAGTGTTATAATTATATAATGAATTCATTCCCGTTAACTTAAGATGATTTTTGCTATTATAGGGGTTTGGAGATTAGAAAATAAGGAGGGTCAGGATGGGTACAGTTAACCAAGAGAATGTCAGAAATTTTTCGATTATTGCACATATTGATCATGGAAAATCTACTTTAGCGGATAGATTATTGGAGTTTACAGGAACTATATCGGAACGGGAGATGGAAGAACAGTTATTAGATACGATGGATTTAGAAAGGGAACGAGGGATTACTATTAAGGCACAAGCAGTGAGGATGAGCTATCAAGCTGATGATGGAGAGGAATATATTTTAAATTTAATAGATACTCCTGGACATGTTGACTTTTCGTATGAAGTATCTAGAAGTTTAGCTGCTTGTGAGGGAGCTTTATTAGTTATAGATGCTGCCCAAGGGATTGAAGCTCAAACTTTAGCCAATATTTACATGGCGTTAGAGAATGATTTGGAATTAATCCCTGTCATTAATAAGATCGATCTGCCTAATGCTAATCCAGATAAGGTTAAGGAAGAGTTGATTGATATTGGAATTGATCCTGATGAAGCAATTCTAACCAGTGCTATTGAAGGAATAGGTATTAAAGATGTATTAGAAGCAGTTGTTGATAGAGTACCTCTACCTTCTGGAGAAGAGGACGAGCCATTAAAAGCATTGATCTTTGATTCTTTATATGATCCTTATCGAGGAGTTATTTCTTATTATAGAGTGGTTGATGGAGTGATTAAACCAGGCATGGAGATTAAGATGATGGCTACTGATACAGTTTTTGAGGTTGGTGAAGTAGGTACTTTCAGTCCTCAAATGAAGAAGGCAGAGCAATTATCAACAGGAGAGGTAGGGTATGTAGCAGCAAGTATTAAGGATGTCAAGAATGCTCAAGTTGGAGATACTATTACTGATGCTAATAATCCTACTGCAAAACCTTTGCCAGGTTATCAGCCTGCTAAGCCGATGGTCTTTTGTGGTTTGTATCCAGTAGATGGGAAAGACTATGATCTATTACGGGATGCTTTAGAGAAGTTACAGCTTAATGATGCCTCTTTGACTTTTGAAGCAGAGACTTCTGAGGCTTTAGGTTTTGGTTATCGGACTGGATTTTTAGGACTACTGCATATGGAGATTATCCAAGAGAGATTGGAGCGGGAATATGATCTAGATTTAGTGACTACTGCTCCAAGTGTAATTTATAAGGTACATCACGAGAATGGGGAAGTTTTGAAAGTTGAAAATCCAGCCAATATGCCTGACAAGCATCAGATTGAAAAGATTGAGGAACCGATTGTGGAGGCTCAGCTCTTATTGCCAGAAGAGTATGTTGGAGCAGCAATGGAGTTGGCCCAAGATAAACGGGGACAATTCAAGAATATGGAGTATCTAGATCAGGTTAGAGTAAAATTAACTTATGATCTTCCTCTAAGTGAAATTGTCCTTGATTTCTTTGATAAATTAAAGTCTAATACTAGAGGTTATGCTACTTTTGATTATGAATTTAAGGGTTATCAAGAGGCAGATTTGGTTAAATTAAATATTTTGGTTAATAAGGAATCAGTTGATGCTCTATCTTGTATAGTTCATCGTGACTTTGCTTATGAAATTGGACGTGAGTTGACTAAGAAGTTAAAGGAGAATATTCCTGAGCAGATGTTTAAGGTACCGGTACAGGCTGCTATTGGTAATGATATTATTGCTCGTCAGACAATCAGGGCCAAGCGTAAGGACGTACTTCAAAAATGTTATGGGGGAGATGTTTCGCGAAAGAAGAAGTTGCTTAAAAAGCAAAAAGAGGGTAAGAAGAGAATGAAACAGGTCGGTAGTGTTGACATTCCACAAGAAGCATTTATGTCAGTGCTAGAGATAGATTAAGGAGTCTATGTAATGAACAAATTTGCTCTGTATATTCATATACCTTTTTGTAGTTTTAAATGTTATTATTGTGATTTTAATTCAGTTAAATTTAAAGAAAGTTTAGTGGAACAATTTTTACAAGCTTTACAGCAAGAAATAAAATTAATAGCCAATAAATATACTCCTGTAATCAGGAGTATATTTATTGGTGGTGGGACGCCCAGTATTTTATCTGGGAAGCAGTTAGTTAGAATCTTAAATCAATGTGAGCAAGAATTTGACTGTCAATCTGAAATTGAGATTACTGTTGAGGCTAACCCTGAAACAGTAACTGCTCAGAAACTAAAATTATTGAAAAAAGGTGGAGTTAATAGGTTGAGTTTTGGGGTGCAGTCTTTTGATGATCAGTTGTTGAAAAAGTTGGGTAGAAGGCATACGGTTCAAGAAGTAATTGCAGCCTTTAATTTAGCACGAGAGATAGGATTTTCTAATCTTAACTTTGATTTAATGTTTGCTCTGCCTGACCAATCTCTAACAGATTGGGAGAAGACCTTAGTTCAAGCTTGTCAGCTTGGTCCTGAACATTTAGCTACTTATAATTTAAAGATTGAAGAGGGAACAGTCTTTGCTCAGCAATTACAGCAAGGAAAGATAGATTATTGTGAACAAGAATTGGATTTAGCGATGTATCAAAAGACGTTACAATTATTAGCAGAAGAAGGATATCAACAGTATGAGATCTCTAATTTTGCCCGACAAGGAGCAGAATCTGTTCACAATCAGATCTACTGGAAGAATGAGCCTTATTTGGCTCTTGGCCCAGGAGCACATTTTTGTGATGGATGGGGGCGTGGTTATAATCTAGCAGAGATTGAGCAGTATTGCCAACAGCTTGAAGAAGATCAATTGCCATGGGCTGATCATCAGAAGTTGAGTCGGTTAGAAAAGATAGAAGAGACTATGATCTTAGGTTTGAGGTTGAAGGAAGGAATATCATTAATTGAATTTAAGGAAAAATATCAAACTTCTGTTTTTGATTTATATCAGAAAGAGCTTGATGATTTATTAGTACAAGGTTTGATTAAATTTAAAGCTGATAGAATGTCATTGACTGAGCAAGGTCTCTTGTTAGCTAATCAGGTATTAGCCAATTTTATTTTGAGTTAATTATAGGTTTTATCTATAGGAGTATAGTACTGATTCTAGGAGTAAAATCTAGCTAACTTAAAGTAATCAAAAATTATTCTGTTTGACAAATGATCAAGGAAATGATATTTTAATTATAACATACTATTAGCACTCGATAGCTTCGAGTGCTAATACAAAAGGGGGTGATGGTTGTGCTGGAGATGACGGAGAGGAAAAAGAAGATTTTAAAGGTCATCATTAATGAATATGTGACTACAGCTGAGCCAATAGGTTCTCGAACATTGGCCCGTAAGTATGATTTTGGAGTCAGTTCGGCGACAATCAGAAATGAAATGGCTGACTTAGAAGAAGCAGGTTATTTAGAGCAGCCCCATCGCTCTGCTGGGAGAGTACCATCGGATAAAGGATACAGATTTTATGTTGATGCTTTGATGAATTTAAAGAAGGTTTCCAAGCAGAAAATGAAATTAATTGAGGAAAAATATTCATCTAGAAAAGATGGGATTCAAGAATTGATTCAACATACATCACAGATGTTGTCCGATTTAACAGAGTATACATCATTAGTATTAAGTCCTCAAATTAAAAAGAGTATCTTTCGTCACTTGCAATTAATTCCGATTGCAAGTAAGAAAATTCTAATAGTATTAGTTACAGATACAGGAGTGATTAGAAATAAAGTTATAGGCATTCCTGTAGCCATTGCTCCAGAAGAGTTAGAGAAGATATCACGTTTTTTAAATGAAAGGTTGTATGGTTTATCTTTACATCAGATTGATGATCAATTATTAGAGGAGATTAATAAGCAGCTTGTTAGTAGGTTTGATGTAGCTGAAAAATTAAAATTACTGAACAAGGAGATATTTGAGAATAATTTTTCTACATCTGGGAAAATATATTTGGGAGGCACTGCCTATATATTAGATCAGCCTGAATTTAGTGATATTAAAAAGTTGCGTACTGTATTAGAGATTTTGGAACAAAAGAAGTTATTACGTGATGTCTTAGCAAATTATGAAGGAAGTTCAGAGCTTAAAATACTAATAGGAAGTGAAAATAATTTTGAGGAAATTAAAGATTGTAGTATGGTAATTGCTACTTATCATTTAAATAATAGACCAATTGGAAAGATAGGAGTGTTAGGGCCAACTAGGATGGAATATTCTAGAGTAGTAGGTTCTGTTAAGTATGTGGCTGAAATCTTGAGTAATATTTTAACAAATCAATAATGAGGAAGTAGGTGATAGTGATGGGAGAGCAAGAAAAGAAGGAAGAACTTCAGCAGGAGCAAGTTGAGGAGGATGGAGTAGAGGATGGAGTAGAGGATGAAACTGCTGAAGAGGAAGTAGACTCTAAAGATGTAATTAAGAGTTTAGAAGAAGAAATTAAAGAATTGGAAGAAGAGGTAACCTCTGCTAAGGAGGAAAAAGAAAAATATTTAAAACGAGTCAAAAGGTTGAAGGCTGATTTTTCTAATTATAAAAAGAGAATGACTAAGGAACAAGAGAAGATAGTCAGCAACGCTAACAAAGAGCTTATCTTAGACTTGTTACCTGTAATTGATAATTTTGAGCGCGCTTTAGTAAGCTCTAAGAATAGTGATGATTCTTCTGATGTATTGCAGGGAGTAGAAATGATCTATAAGCAACTTCTTAAAGTGCTAACTACTAATGATATTGAAGAGATTGAAGCAATCGGAGAAGAGTTTGATCCTAATTACCACGAAGCGGTGGGTAGGGTAGAGAGCGAAGAATATGATTCTGGAATAGTTGTAGATGAAATGCAGAAAGGTTACTTATTTAAAGGAGCGTTACTTAGACCAGCAATGGTTAGAGTAGCAGAATAAAGTAAAAATAATGCAATTGCTTGGTCTAGGAATATTAATAATAGTAATCAAATTACAACCAACACAACTAGGGTGGATTTTTACCCTAGGTGGGTTAGAGTAGTAGAATAAATGAAAATAAAGCAATTACATATAGCAAGATATAACCTTGGTTAAATAATTGTAAGTTAATTGAGGTGTCAAGAGATTGATAAAAATATATAATATGATGTTAGTATAAGGAGGATGATGGAAAATGGGAAAAATAATTGGTATTGATTTAGGAACAACTAACTCTTGTGTTGCAGTTATAGAAGGTGGAGAACCAAAGGTTATTCCTAATAAACAAGGGGCAAGAACGACTCCTTCAGTTGTAGGTTATTCTAAAAAAGGTGAGAGATTGGTTGGAGAACCTGCTAAACGGCAGGCAATTACTAATCCTGAGCAAACAGTACAATCTATTAAAAGGCATATGGGAGAAGATTATACAGTAGAATTAGATGGTAAGGATCGAACTCCGCAAGAAGTTTCTGCTATGATTCTGCAGGATTTAAAAAGTTATGCTGAAGATTACTTAGGGGAAAAGGTCGAGAAAGCTGTAATTACGGTTCCTGCTTACTTTAGTGATGCTCAGCGACAAGCTACTAAGGATGCTGGAAAAATTGCAGGATTAGAAGTAGCACGAATTATTAATGAGCCGACTGCAGCTTCTTTAGCTTATGGTTTAGATGATGATAAAGATCAAACAGTTTTGGTTTATGATCTTGGTGGAGGTACTTTTGATGTTTCTATTTTAGAACTTGGTGGTGGCGTATTTGAAGTAGTTGCTACTCATGGTGATAATAAACTTGGTGGAGATGATTTTGACGAAAAGATTATTAATTATCTTGCTCAAGAGTTTGAAAAGAAACATGGAATTGATCTAAGGAAAGATGAGATGTCTTTACAACGTCTAAAGGATGCAGCAGAAAAAGCTAAGATAGAATTATCTGGTGTAGCGACAACAAATGTCAACTTACCATATATTACTCAGACTGAAGAAGGACCAAAGCACTTAGATATAGATATTACAAGATCGGAGTTTGAAAAGATGATCTCGGGGTTGATTGACCAGACAATAAAAGCAACTCAGCGTTCATTAAACGATGCAGGCTTGTCTAAGTCTGAAATTGACCAAGTCTTATTAGTTGGTGGTTCTACTCGAGTTCCAGCAGTACAAGAAGCAGTTAAAAATAAGATCGGTAAAGTTCCTAATAAAGGAATTAATCCAGATGAATGTGTAGCGATGGGTGCTGCTATTCAAGGTGGAGTTTTAAATGATGAAGTTGATGATATAGTCTTATTAGATGTGACTCCATTATCTTTAGGAATTGAAACAATGGGAGGAGTATTCACTAAGTTAATTGCTCGTAATACTACAATCCCAACTGAAAAGAGTAAGATCTTCTCTACTGCTGCTGATAATCAAACAACGGTTGATATTCATGTCTTACAGGGAGAAAGAGAGATGGCCAAAGATAATAAAACGCTTGGCAGATTCCAATTGACAGATATTCCACCTGCACCACGGGGAGTACCTCAAATTGAGGTAGCCTTCAAGATAGATGACAATGGTATTGTTCATGTTTCTGCTACAGATAAAGGAACAGGAAATGAACAGGATATTACAATCAAATCTGAGACAGGATTATCAGATGAAGAAATTGAAGAGATGGTTAAAGAAGCAGAAGAGCATGCAGAGGAAGATCAGAAGAAGAAGGAAGCTGTTGAAACAGTGACCAGTGCAGATAGCTTAGTACATCAGGTTGAAAAGACGTTAGAAGAAGCTGGTGAACAAGTCGATCAATCTGTAGTAGGTGAGATTGAAACGGCTAAGGAGGCATTGGAAGATGTATTAGAGGATGTTAATCTACATGATATTGATCCGGAGGAAATTAATGTTGAGCAGATTAAAGAAAAGCAAGAAGCATTAAGTCAAAAGCTACATGAGTTAACAACTCAAATGTATCAACAAGCAGAGCAAGCTCAGCAAGGAGCAGAAACTACTGGAACTCAACAACAGGATGATGGCGATGATGTAGTAGATGTTGATTATGAAGAGGTTGATGATCAAGAATAAAACTAATGCAAATTAGTTTAGAAGTAGTAGAGTAGAGTCAAAGCCAAAAATTTTGGCTTTGACTCTGTTTTTATGACCAATTATGAATACTCTCAGCTAAAAGAGAATATTGTAAGACAAAATATTTAGTCGTAGGATGCTTTGCAACTATTGATGGTTTAAGTGTTTGTGTTTTTATGATTTTGAACTCAATTGTAAATTGTAAATTGTAAATTGTACACTAAGACGAGGGTGCGAAGAAACTCAGTTATTTGCGAAGTATTGTAATAGCAAGCTTAGATTTAGCTGAGAGTACTGACTATTTGAAGGGCGGTGAGTGAAATGGCTAAGAAAGATTACTATGAACTATTGGGTGTCGATCGCAATGCTGATAAGAAAGAGATTAAGAAGGCATATCGGAAATTAGCTAAAAAATATCATCCAGATGTAAGTGATCATCCTAATGCTGAAGAAAAGTTTAAAGAGGTTGCAGAAGCATATGAAGTTTTAAGTGATAAAGAAAAGAGAGCTCGATATGATCAATTTGGTCATGCAGGTGTAGATCAAGATGGAGGGTTTGGTCAAGGAGGCTTCAGTGGTCAAGGTGGATTTGGTGGTTTTGATGATATCTTTGATATGTTTTTTGGGGGCGGTAGAGGACGTAGTCGTAAAAATGCTCCTCGCAAAGGAGCAGATTTGAAATATAATCTGACTGTTGAATTTGAAGAAGCTGTTTTTGGAGCAGAAAAAGAGATAACTATTCCTCGGACAGAAGAGTGTTCTAGTTGTAATGGTTCTGGAGCTCAAAGTAGTGAAGATGTAGAAAGTTGTGCTAAGTGTAATGGGACAGGTGAAATTAAGTTTAAGCAGAATACTCCATTTGGTCAGATGGTTCAGACAAGTACTTGTGATCGTTGTAATGGAACTGGGAAGTTTATCAATAATCCATGTTCTGATTGTAATGGGCAAGGTGAAGTAAAGAAACGAAGAAAAGTAACAGTTAATATTCCGGCTGGTGTTAATGATGGTTCTCGACTGAGAATGTCAGGAGAAGGTGAGTCAGGTAAGAATGGTGGACCTAATGGTGATTTATATATTGTAATTAATGTCAAACCTCATAAAATCTTTGAAAGAAAAGGTGATGAGATAATCTGTGAAGTTCCTATTAGCTTTGTGCAAGCTACTTTGGGAGATGAAATTAAAGTTCCAACTTTAGATGGTCGGGTTAAGTTTGAAATTCCTGAAGGAACCCAACCTGAAACTTCTTTTAGGTTAAAAGGTAAAGGAGTCCCTCATTTAAATAGAAGAGGGCGTGGAGATCAGCATATTAAAGTTAAGGTTGTAATTCCTGAACAGTTAGATCGAGATCAGAAAGAATTATTGCAAAAATTTGCTGATATGAGTGGGGAAGAGATAAATCCTGAACAGAAGGGGTTTTTGCAAAAAATTAAAGATGCTTTTGGCATGTAAAGTGAGGTAATTAAGATGGAATGGAAAGAATTAGAGATCAGCACGACTTATCAAGCATTTGCAGCGATTATTAATCTGTTAGATGAATTTGGGATTGAAAGCATCTTTAAGGAAGTGTTATCTCAAGAGGATGAAGATGAAATTTTGGTTAAGGCTTATTGTAAGGATGACTCTTTTTCTACCGAACAGCTTGCTGAATTAAAAACCAAGATTGCTAATTTAAAAGAGTATGATTTAGATGTTGGTAGTGGTAAACTAAGGGTAAGTGAATTGCAGGAAGAGGATTGGGCTAATAACTGGAAAGAAAACTTTAAGCCATTTAAGGTGACTGATCAGATTGTAATTAAACCAACTTGGGAGGACTATCAAGCCAGTACAGATGAGATCATAATTGAGGTTGATCCTGGGCAGGCTTTTGGAACGGGCCAACATGAGACGACTACTTCCTGTTTAGAAATGATTGAAAAACATCTTAAAACTGGAGCGAGTTGTTTAGATGTTGGAACAGGAACGGGGATTTTAGCTATTGCTGCTGCTAAGTTAGAAGCTAATGTTACTGTGGGAATTGATATTTCCCCAGTAGCTATTACAGCTGCTCAAGAAAATGCTGAGTTGAATCAAGTAGCAGATGAGATAGAGTTTTTAGAAGGTGATTTAGTTAAAGTCGTGGATCGAAGTTATGATTTGGTAATTTGTAATATTTTACCTCATATAATCTTAGATTTGATTCCTGATTTAAAACAGGTACTCAAGTCCAGCGGAAAGTTTATTTTGTCTGGAATTGTTGAAGAGAAACTAGATGAAATCAAGGAAAGATTAGCAGAGTATCAATTTAAAGTTGAGCAAGTAGTGCAGAAGAATGAATGGGTAACGGTTGTTGGGAGTACTAGTTATTAGTAACTAGTAACTGGTAAAAATTAAAAGTTTATTATAATAATGTGGCACTTTTGTGCCACATATTGAGTTGACAGTTTACGGTGGATACGGTTTTTGTGATTTTCACGAAGGGTCTTGATAAAGACCCGTAGGTACAGTTTACAGTTAAAATTCAAAACATTAAAGACAAAGACTTCTGAAATGCTTTATATCTAAGGTTTTAGAGTGGTTTTGATCTTATAATTTTAAGGGCTTTAACTGTCAACCGTCAACTGTAAACTGTACACTGTAATACGCGGGAGAGGATAAAATGCATCATTTTTTTGTAGAACCTAGTGCTATGACTGATGGACAAGTGACCATTACTGGACAGGATGTTAGGCATATTACTCGTTCTTTAAGGTTAGATTCCGGAGATAAGATAAGTGTTGCTGATGGGGCAGGGAAGAAATATATAGTAGAGTTAACTGAATTGACAGAACAATTTGTGAAAGGAAAGGTACAACAAGATTTTGTAGCTGATGTAGAGCCTGCTACTAAAGTGACTTTGGTTCAAGGTTTACCCAAGAGTAAAAAGATGGATTTGATTGCTCAAAAGACGACTGAGCTAGGTATTGAGCAGATTATACCTGTCGAGACAGAGCGAAGTATCGTTAAATTAAAGCCCAGTAAAGCTAAGCGGCGGCAAAAAAGATGGCAGAAGATAGCTAAGGAAGCAGCTAAGCAATCTGGTAGAGCTAAGATTCCAGAAGTTAAAGAGTTGACTGATTTTGAAGAGATGCTTTCTTTAGCTGTTGAATATGATCTTGCTCTAATACCGTGGGAAGAAGAAGAAGCAAGTTTAAAAGAGGTTATTGTAGGCAATAATAAAGTGGAGCAAGTAATGATTGTAATTGGCCCGGAAGGTGGTTTTAGTAAACAAGAGGTAGAACGGGCCAAAGAAGCAGGGATTAAGTCTGTCAGTTTGGGGTCACGTATCTTAAGGACTGAAACTGCAGGATTGGCTACTTTATCAATGTTATTATATCAAACTGGAGATTTGGGATAAGTTATAATTTACAGTTTACAATTTATAATTTACAATTAAAGATCAAAAATAAGGTCAACTACTTTAATAATTTAAAAATCGAAAGGGTTAGGTAAAAAAGTTGAATTTAGCTTTTATAGAAGTTGAATTTGCATTTTAGGGTCTTAATTGTACACTGTACATTGTAAATTGTTAATTGATTGTAACTGATTGGAGGTATTTTATGAAGCGGGTTGCTTTTTATACATTAGGATGTAAGGTCAATCGCTATGATACCGAGGCGATGATTGCTCAGTTTGAGGAAGCAGGTTATCAGATTGTTGATTTTGAGCAACAGGCCGCTATTTACATAATTAATACATGTACTGTAACTAAGCAAGGAGCGAGTAAATCACGTAAGATAACTCGGCGAGCTAAGCGTAGAAATCCTGATGCTTTAGTTGCAGTTGTTGGTTGTTATCCTCAGGTAGATCCTGAGCAAGTATTGGAGATAGCAGAGGTCGATTTAGTAGTAGGTACTAAAGGTCGGAGTAAGATTTTAGAGTTTGTTGAACAAGCTATTAATTCGAAGGATCAACTTAACTTTGTCCAAGAGATGAATGAGGGAGAAGATTTTGAAGAGGCTCCAATTCAAAACTTTACTGAACGAACTAGAGCGACAATTAAGATTCAAGAAGGTTGTAATCAGTTCTGTTCTTATTGTATTATTCCTTATGCTAGGGGTTCATTACGGAGTAGAGAATTAGAAGATGTAATGGCTGAAGTTGAGCGGCTAGCTAAGCATGGTTTTAAAGAAGTTGTCTTGACAGGAATTCATTTAGGAGAATACGGAGCTGATAAAGAGAATTTAGATTTGGTCAAGTTAATTAAAGAACTACTACCGATAACTGGTCTGGAACGGATTCGACTCAGTTCAATTGAAGGAACTGAGGTTAGCCAAGAGTTGATTCAGTTAATTGCTGAAGCGGATAAATTATGCCGTCATCTTCATTTACCGTTACAAAGTGGTTCTGATAAGATATTAACAGCTATGAATCGTCCTTATCAGGTGACTGATTTTAAGGAAATGGTTGCTAGAATAAGAGCTCAGGTACCAGAGATTGCAATTACAACAGATGTCATTGTAGGATTTCCAGGAGAGAGTGAAGCTGACTTTGAAGAAACCTATCAATTGATGAAAAAACTTAAATTTAGTGATGCTCATATCTTTAAGTACTCTAAGCGGGAAGGTACTCCTGCTGCCAGCTTTGAAGAGCAGGTTCATTCTAAAGTCAAGAAGAAACGGAGCAAGAAGTTGAGGGGATTGACAGCAGAGTTGGCCCTTAATTATCAACAACAATTTATTGATCAGAGATTAAAAGTTTTATTAGAAGAGAGTCCTGATTATAAGACTGGACTATTGACAGGGTTGACTGATAATTACTTACGGGTTTTTGTTGATGGAACAGATGACTTAGCTGGTCAATTAGTTGAAGTAAAGTTGAAGGAAAAAGAAGGAAGATTGATTGGTAGTTTAGAATAACAATATTAAAAACTGGAAAGGAGGTAGAAGGATGGAAGATTGTATTTTTTGTCAGATGATTGCTGGAGAAATGGATAGTGAGATTGTTTATGAGGATGAAGAAGTAATTGCTTTCAAGGATATTGAGCCACAAGCTCCAGTCCATTTTTTAATTATACCTAAAAAACATATTCCTACTTTATTGGATTTGCAAGAAGGGGACAAAGAATTAGTAGGTCATATTTATCAAGTAGCTGCTCAGCTTGCTCAACAAGAAGGAATTGCAGAAGATGGATTTCGAATAGTTTCTAATTGTAAGGAAGCTGGTGGACAGACAGTTTATCATATTCACTATCATCTATTAGGAGGGCGTAATTTGCAATGGCCTCCAGGATAAAATCAAGTTGACTAGGAGGAAATTAAAATGTCATTACATGAAAGGTTAGTAGAAGAGATGAAATCTGCTATGAAAGATAAAGATAAGCAGAGATTGTCTGTAATCAGAATGGCCCGAGCAGCAATTAAAGATCAAGAGATTAATCAACGCAAAGAATTGACTGACCAAGAGATAGTTGAAGTATTAGCTAAATTGGTTAAACAGAATAAAGAATCATTAGTTGAGTATGAAAAAGCTGAACAGGAAGAAAGGGTAGAAGAGATTAAGCGAGAGATTGATATTTTGCAAGAATATCTTCCTGAACAGTTGACTGAAGAAGAGTTAGAAGAGTTGATAGATGAAGTGATTGCTGAGGTTGGTGCTCAAGATATGAGTGATATGGGCCAAGTAATGGGAGCGATTATGCCTCAAGTAAAAGGGAAAGCTGATGGAAATGTAATCAACAAATTAGTACGGGAGCGTCTAGGATAGAATAGCGAAGAAAAGGATCTGTTATGCTGTTTGGCATAACGGGTCTTTTTTTGTTTAAATCTTTTAAAGATTTTTAATTGTAAATTGGATATTGTAAACTGTACATTGAATTCAGTAATTAATAATCACCTCTTTACATATATTTATAAAGTAAATCGAGGAGGAATTTATATGGGAAGGAAAGAAAAAACCAAAACTAAACTCACAGAAATGTTTAACCTTCCTAAAGATGTTATTTTGAATTTTCCTAGGCTGGTATTGGTAGGCAATTTGGAGTTATTAATTGAAAATCATAGAGGAATTATTTACTATACCCCCGAATTGATTAAGATTAGGATTTATCATGGTCTATTGTTGGTTGCAGGTAAAGGATTAATAATTGAAGAGTTGCAGAAGGATGATCTTATAATTAATGGAGAGATAAATGATTTGAGTTTTGAGTTAGATTAAGGAGGAAGATATCTTGAGACGGCTCTATGATTTAATTAAAGGGTATGTTAGATTGGAGATTCAAGGAAAAGATTTAGAAAAGTTTCTTAACTATTTAGTTAGAAATGATATAGAATTGTGGAATGTTGTTCGTATAGAGGATATTATTTATGTAAATATTAAACTAAAAGATTTTAAAAAAATTAGAAAATATGTTAGAAATTCAAGCTGTAGAGTTAAAATCCAGCAAAAAAAGGGAACTCCTTTTTTAATAAATAGATTAATTAATAGACGGATGTTAGTAGTGGGGGTTATTATTTTAGTAGTAATTATTCATCTTCTATCTTCTTTTGTTTTTTTTATTGAGATTGAAGGAGTAACTGCAGAAAACCAAGAAGAGGTTAGAGAATTATTAACTGAGTTTAAAATCCGTCCTGGGGTGTTAAAATCGAGTATTGATTTGGAGCAGTTAGAAGATTTAATTTTGCAGAAAAAATCACAATTTGCTTGGAGTAATGCTTATTTTCAAGGTACTAAGTTAGTAGTTGAACTGGCAGAAAAAGAGTTGATAGATATGGATATTATTCCAAGTGATGTAGTTGCTGACAAGTCTGGGGTTATTAATGAGTTGATTGTATTGCAAGGAACTCCTGTTGTTGAGGAAGGAATGACAGTTAAAGCAGGAGATTTATTAATTAGTAAGGAAGTAGTAGTGAAGAGTGAAAAAGATGAAGGAGATGAGAAGTTAGAAGAAGCTGAAGATAATGAAGAAAAGATTGTGATAGAGACCAAGGAAGTTAGGGCAGAGGGTCTTGTTAAAGCACATGTATGGTATGAAGGTTATGCTGAAGCCAAGTTAGATAATACATTTTTACAAGCTACTGCTAATAGTAAGTTTAGTAATATTATTAAATTTGAAAATAAAGAAGTTATTATTACTGGGCCAAAAGAACCTCCCTATAGTCAATTTGCGGTTGAAGAAGAGGTAAAATCTCTTCCGAAATGGAGGAATATTGATTTACCTATCGAATTAATTAGAAGAAGATATATTGAGCTTAAAGAATTTAGAGCAACTAAGGATGTTGAGATTGCTAAGAAGATAGCTAAAGAAAGAGCAATAGATGACGTGTTAGAGAAAATAAATCAAGAGGCTAAGATATTAAATAGTGAATTGAAATTAATCAAATTAGAGCAAGAAAATTTAATCAGGATTAAAGCTTTAATAGAAGTAGAAGAAGATATCGGGACTAGGAGGGAAGAGTTAATTGAAGTTGACTAAAGAAGTTGAATTGAATAGTAATCATTCAGCACAAGTTATATTTGGCAAACAAGATCAAAATTTAAAGTTAATTGAAGATAGTTTTTCTATTGAGATTATTGCTAGAGGAACTTTGATTAAGATCATGGGTAAAGAAAAGGTTATAAATAAAGTAGCTAAATTATTTAAGGAGTTAGAAAAGATAGCTCAACGGGAAAATAATTTGACTAAAAAAGAGGTTGGATATGCGATTGAAGTAGCTAAGGAAGGAAAGTTTTCCTTGGATGAGGTCTATTCTGACGTGGTTCAAGTTACCAATTCTGGAAAGAAGATTAGACCTAAGACCTTAGGTCAAAAGATGTACTTAGATGCTTTACGCCAAGATGATATTGTATTTGGAATTGGTCCTGCAGGTACAGGAAAGACCTACTTAGCAGTAGCAATGGCTACTAATGCATTGATGAGTAATCAAGTGAAAAGAATTATTTTAACTCGTCCTGCAATTGAAGCCGGAGAAAATTTAGGGTTTTTACCAGGTGATTTACAAGAAAAGGTTGATCCATATTTACGTCCGTTATATGATTCATTATATGATATTTTAGGAGTTGAAAAAGTAAATAAATTATTGGAGAGGGAAGTTATCGAAATTGCACCACTAGCTTATATGAGGGGAAGAACTCTAAAAAGTTCATTTGTAATTCTTGATGAAGCACAAAATACTACTAAAGAACAGATGAAGATGCTGTTAACTAGATTGGGTTCTAATTCTAAAGCAGTAATTACTGGAGATATTACTCAAGTTGATCTACCAACGAGAAAAGGCTCAGGGTTGGCCCATGCTGAGAGTATATTACAGCAAATAAATGGCATTAGCTTTGTTTATTTAAGTAATCAAGATATTGTTAGACACAAGCTAGTTAGAGAGATTGTTAAAGCTTATGATGAAAGTGAGTAAGGCTTTTAGGAGTGAATATAATGGCATTTTTTAAGGAGTTATTGAGTAGATTAGATGAGATTGATTTTTATAAGAACAAAACATTTCAGAGATCGAGTTGGGGGTTAATTATTTTTGTTGCCTTAGCAACAATAGTAATTATTAATTTTTTGCCAACTAGAGTGGGAGTAGATCTAGGACAAGTTAGTAAAAGAGATATTATAGCACCTAGAACTGTAGAATATATCGACCAAGAGGAGACAGAAGAAAGAAGACAAGAGGCTGCAGAGGCTGTATCAAAAGTATATGAAGAAGATATAAGAGTAGGAACTGAGATAGAGGTTGAAATAAGAGAGTTTTTTAAATTAATAGAAGAAATTAGAGGGTTAGAAGAAAAAAAATTAGAGTCAAAGGTTGAAGTTGTAACAGAAGAAACTACTATAGATTTATCTTTTTCAGATTTGAAATATTTATTACAGTTGAGTGAGGAAAAGTTGGTCCAACTAAGAGTTGATGCTTTAGCCTTAGTAAATAGTTATCTAAATCGAGGGATTAGAGATGATTCTTTAGCAGAGGTTAAAGAAGAAATAAAGCAAGAAGAGGTCGATTTAGAGCAAGATACTATATATAATGAAATAGTTGCTCAAATTAGTAGCCAAGTTATTCGCCCTAATCTTATTTTTAATCAAGAAGAGACTGAACAAAGAAGAGAATTGGCCCGTCAGAAGGTTGAACCGATTAAACATATTGTTCATAAAGGTGAAGTTATTATTCGGCATGGTAAAGTAGTAACCGAAGAAGATATCAAACTTTTAGAAGCATTAGGGCTGAGAGATCATAGGTTAAATTATTTTAGTCTGGTGGGGTATACGTTAATTATATTAATCTTTTTTTTGATTGTGACTTTTTATATTTATCAGTACCAAGCTGAAGTTCTAAAAGATGAAGGGGTTATGGCTTTATTAGGATTGTTACCAATAATTATTTTGTTATTAGCGAAGATAGCCAATTATTTACCAATTGAATATCCTTCTTTCATTGTTCCGGTAGCTGTTGCTTCGATTATTATTACTATCTTAATCAATACTAGGTTAGCTGTAATCTTTACGATTGGATTATCTTTTTTAGTGGCAATAGTTAGTGGTGAAGGGATTATTGATGTAGCGGTAGCAATGATCAGTGGTTTAACAGGAATTTATAGTGTTTCTAAAGTGAGCCAACGATCTGACTTAGTAAGAGCTGGTTTTATTGTTAGTGCTACTAGTGCTTTTACTATTTTTGCTTTTTTGTTAACTAAAAGTTCTTTAGAAGTGATTAGATTTTTAAAGATAGTTCCTTTAGGTATTTTAAATGGTGTATTAGTAGCAATTGTAACTAATGGTTTGTTACCGTATGTTGAAAATATTTTTGGGGTTACTTCACCGGTTAAGTTGTTAGAATTATCCAATCCTAACCATCAATTATTGAAGAGATTATTAGTAGAAGCACCAGGAACCTATCATCATAGTATTATAGTCGGTAATTTAGCTGAATCAGCTGCTGATCTAGTAAATGCTGATCCATTATTGACCAGGGTAGGTGCTTATTATCATGATATTGGTAAGATTAAACGTTCTTATTTCTTTACTGAAAATCAAATTGGTGATAAGAATCCTCACGATAAATTATCACCTAATTTGAGTACTTTAATTATTACTTCACATATTAAAGATGGGATTGAATTAGCTAAAGAACATAAATTACCTAAAGTAGTAATAGATATCATTACTCAACACCATGGAACCAGTCTTGTATCTTTCTTTTACCAAGAAGCAGCTTATGATGAAAAATATAAAAATGTGGATAAGGATGATTTTAGATATGAAGGCCCTAAACCGCAGATTAAAGAAGCAGCATTAATTATGCTAGCAGATGTAGTAGAGGCAGCTGTTAGATCAAATGTTTCAGTACAGAATAATCCTGGGAAGTTAGAAGGGTTAGTAAGAGAGTTGATCAAAAACAAATTAAATAGTGGGCAATTAGATGAATGTGATTTGACTTTAAAAGATTTAGATAAGGTAGCAAATTCTTTTGTGAATATATTACAAGGGGTTTTTCATAGTCGAGTTGAATATCCTGATGATATTGCTCAACACTTAAAGGAGGAAGAGATTTCTAATGGAGATACTGATTAATAATTTACAGGATAAGTTAGAAGTAGATCAGAAATTAGAAAGCCTGATCAGAAAGATAGTAAAAAAGGTGTTATTAGAAGATTGTGAGCAAGATAAAGAGGTTAGTATTGCTCTAGTGGATAACAAATATATTAAAGAATTAAATCATCGTTATCGTGATAAAAATGAAGCTACTGATGTTTTATCGTTTCCCCAAGAAGATGAATTATTATTGGGGGATGTTATTATATCTTTAGAGAGAGCAGCCCAGCAAGCTACAGAATATAATCATGCAGTGCAACGAGAAGTTGGTTTTTTAGTAGTTCATGGAATGCTGCATCTGTTAGGTCATGATCATTATCAGCCTGATGAGAAAGAGAGCATGCGTAAAAAGGAGGAAGCAATTCTAGCTGAGCTAGGATTAACTAGGGAGTAATGAAATTTATTCAAAGTTTGATTAATAGCTTTAATTATGCTGCAACAGGTATAATTAGAGTTTTAAAAGATGAATTGAATATGAAAGTTCATTTTATGTTTGCAATCTTAGTCTTAATCTGTGGGGTCTTATTTAATTTAGCTAAAGTAGAAGTATTGATCCTCTTTTTAACGATAACATTAGTAATTTTTGCTGAGATGATAAATACAGCTATTGAAGAATTAAGTGATCTGGTTTGCCAAGAATTTAATTCTAAGGTAAAATTAATTAAGGATATTGCGGCAGGAGCTGTATTGGTAACGGCTATAAACGCTTTGATAGTAGGATATATAATTTTCTTTAAGGGGTTTAAACCATTAACATTGAATCTATTATATCGAATACATCAGACGCCAATTCATTTGACCTTTATAGCTTTAGTATTAGTATTATTAATAACTATAGTAGTTAAATCAAAATTTAATAAAGGGACACCATTACAAGGTGGGATGCCTAGTGGTCATAGTGCAGTTGCTTTCTGTTTAGTGATAATTATTTCTATATTAGCTAATGATGCTTTAGTAGCTACTTTGGCACTTTTATTAGGTTTGTTAGTAGCTCAAAGTAGGATAGAAGGTCAAATTCATAGTTTCTGGGAAGTTGTTTGTGGAGCAATTATTGGTTTAATAGTAGCAATTTTGATTTTTCAATTATTGTAGCATTCCACAAACAGTATGAAGTATTAGGAGGCGTAGGTGTATGGGAGCAATTGAGCTAGTTTTATTATTTATATTATTAATTTTATCTGCTTTTTTCTCTGGAGCCGAAACTGCTTTAATGTCAGTTAATAAAGTTGAGATTAGGCATTTAAGGCAGGAAGGTGACTCGCAGGCTAAAATTGTAGATGAATTATTAAATAGACCAGATAAATTATTGATTACAATTTTAATAGGAAATAATTTAGTTAATATAGCTGCTTCTTCCATCGCGACAGCATTGGCGACAGAGGCTTTTGGAGATAAAGGAGTAGGAATTGCAATTGGAGCAGTTACCTTGTTTGTTTTGATCTTTGGAGAGATTACTCCTAAATCTTTTGCTAATAAGGAAGCAACATTATTTTCAATGAAGGTGGCTAGATATATTCAGGTTTGTTATTATCTGTTGGCCCCTTTAATTAAACCATTGACTATCTTGACTAATTTTATGATGAGAAGAAATAAGGATGATTCAGTAGACAAGAATTCATTTGTGAACGAAGATAAAATTAGGAAGTTTTTAGCTGTTGGGGAGAGGGAAGGTACTATTGAAAGTGATGAAAAGAAGATGATTAATAGTATCTTTGAATTTGATGATACTTTGGTAAAAGAGATTATGGTTCCTAGAATAGATATGGTCTGTATTGAAATCAATGATACTTCAGAAAAGTTAATAGATATAATTATAGATAACGGTTTTTCTAGAATTCCAGTCTATAATGAAACTATTGATAATATAGTTGGGGTTGTGTATGCTAAAGATTTATTACTATTATTGAAAAAAGAAAGATTTAAAGCAGATATTAAAGAAATTATGAGACCTGCTTATTATATTCCAGCTATTAAAGAAGTTGATAGTTTATTAAGTGAATTGAGAAAAGAGAAGATACATATGGCAATTGTGCTGGATGAATATGGAGGAACAGATGGTTTAGTTACAATTGAGGATTTATTAGAAGAAATTGTAGGAGATATTCAAGATGAGTATGATAAAGAAAGAAAGTTAATTAAAGAGATTGATGAAGATGAGATCTTAGTTGATGGTCGGGTTGATATTGATGAAATTAATGAACTGTTAGAAATTGATTTACCGGAAGAAGATTATGAAACAATTAGTGGCTTTATTTTAAGTAAATTAGGTTATGTTCCTGATGAAGCAGAAGAGATTGAATATCAAAATTTAAAGATCATTGTCCAAAAGATTGTGAGACGCAGAATTTCGGAAGTAAGATTAAAAAGGCTTAATCAAGTTGTATTGGAAGAAATACAGGAGGATGAAGATGTTAAAGGAGATACGTAATTATCTGATTACAGGATTGATTATTTTATTACCATTGTTGACAACTGTTTATATTATTTTGACAATAGTAAATTTAGTAGATGGTATTTTTAGTCCTTTAATCAGATTAATAATTGGACGAGAAATTTATGGGTTAGGTTTTATAATTACTTTTGTGATTATTTTAGGAGTAGGTATAGTAGCAACGAATGTGTTAGGAAAGAAGATGATTAGTGTAGGGGAAAGATTATTAACTAAAATACCTATTGTCAGAAATATTTATTTAACTACACAACAAATCTTAGATGCTTTATTATTAAAGAAGAAGACTGATTTTCGTAAGGTTGTCCTGGTTGAATATCCAAAAGAAGGGGTTTATCAGCTGGGTTTTTTGACTTATGAAGGTAAAGGAGAAGTGCAAAATAAATCAAATAAGAATGTAGTTAATGTCTTTATACCTACTACTCCTAACCCTACATCGGGAATGTTAATTTTAGTAGCTGATGAAGATCTAACTTATCTAGATATGACAATTGAAGAAGGACTAAAGTGGGTTATTTCTGGAGGAACAATAGTACCTGAATCTGAAAAGGAGGAGCTTTAATAGTGGTAGTTGAGATTAAACAGTTAACAGATCATACTGATCAAGCATTACTTAAACAAGTAGTGGCAATTGAACGAGATGCCTTTGGTGAAGGTGCCCTTAATTATTGGGGACTAGTCCAGATGCTTCATTATGGATTGGTTTATATTATTTATGTTAATAGTAATCCTGCTGGTTTGGTATATTATATGCGAGAGATGAGTAAAGCAGATAGTGCTTATTTATATAGTTTAGTAATTGCAGATGAGTATCGTAATAGGGGTTTTGGTAGTCAATTGTTGGATTATTCACTGACCGACGTTGAAAAATATGGTATTAAAAGAGTGGGATTAACAGTAGCTCCTGATCATGAGCAAGCAATTTATTTTTATCAAAATAAATTTGGTTTTAGAAAGAAAGAGTTTCGCAAAAATGAGTATGGGCCGGGGGAAGATAGATTGGTTTTGGAGGTTGATTTATAATAATCTTGTTTATATAATTGGTAATTTATTAGTGGATTTAATTATTGAATATCTAAATTTAGTGAGGGAACACTAAATTTAAATTTATAATAGTGTAACATCCGCGTTAACTTAAGATGATTTTTGGTATTATAGGAGTTTGAAGTGAAGCTTTATTACAATTATGTGTCACTTTGTGACACATAATTGAGTTGACAGTGTACAGTGAACAGTTTACAGTTAAGATCAAAATATTAAGATCTTAAAACCCATGAAAAGACTTAAAATTATAGGTTTAGAGTGGTTTTGATTTTAAGATTTTAATGGTTTTAACTGTCAACTGTAAACCGTAAACTGTACACTGATATAAAGTGGCAAAGTGCCACTTTATATCAATAAGAAGTTAAATTTAACTTATAGAAATAGAAAAGGGGACGAGTAATAATGGAGCAATTGGGAGTAAAAGAGGGGTTTAAATCAGGTTTTATTGCAGTTGTTGGACAACCTAATGTAGGTAAATCAACTTTGATTAATAGTTTAATTGGAGAGAAGATAGCAATAACTTCTCGTAAGGCTCAAACAACACGGAATAAAATTCAGTGTATTTTAACATTAGATGGGGCTCAATTAATTTTCATTGATACACCAGGAATTCATACTCCCCAAGATAAGATGGGAAAATATTTAAATAAAACGGCATATAATGTACTTAAAGGAATTGATTTAGTCTTATTTGTAGTTGATGTTAATTATCCACCAAATGCTGAAGATAAAAGGATAGCTAGTGAATTAGAGAAGTTTGATAGTCCTATTTTATTAGTTTTAAATAAAGTAGATGCCATTAAAAAATCCGATTTGGCCCGTAGGATAAAGGAATATGAAAGGTTATTAGAACCTGATGATTTATTGAGTATTTCAGCTAAGCAAGAAACAAATTTGGAACAATTGGTAGAGCTTATGATTGATTTTCTTTCTGAAGGGCCACAGTATTATCCAGATAATATGATAACAGATCAGATTGAACAGTTTATTATTGCAGAATTGATTAGAGAGAAGATTCTTAAACATACTCATCAGGAGGTACCACATTCTGTGGCAATTGAGGTTATTGATTTTGTAGAACGGGAAGATAAGGGCTTAATTGAGATTAGGGTCAACATTTATGTTGAGCGAAGCTCACAAAAGGGGATTATAATTGGTAAAAATGGAAAGATGTTAAAGAAAATTGGTACTCAAGCACGACAGGATATAGAAGATTTATTAAGTACTAAGGTGTTTTTAGATCTATGGGTTAAGGTGGAAAAAGATTGGCGTGATGAAGATGATGCATTAAAAATGTTAGGGTATAAGAAGTAAAAGAAGGGATCTTGTTAGTATAAGCTAAATAATATATTTGATTAGTTTTAAATAACTAAAAGAAGTAGAGGTGTTGTAATCGTGGCGATTAAACCTAAAGATATGGCTAAGATGATTGATCATACAATTTTAGAACCTACAGTAACTGTTTATGATGTTAAAGAAAAATGCGATGAGGCTAAGGAATATGAATTTACTTCAGTCTGTGTTAATCCTTGTTTTGTACCTTTGGCTGCTCAATTATTGAAGAATACTTCTGTTAAGGTTTGTACAGTGATTGGTTTTCCATTTGGTGCTAGTACTCCTGAGACCAAAGCTTATGAAACTAAAGATGCTGTCAATAATGGTGCTCAAGAAATCGATGTAGTACTCAATATTGAGGCTATTAAAACACATAAGTGGGAATTTGTTAAAAGAGAGACTAAGGCTGTTGTAGATGCAACTAAAATTGCAGGGGTTACAAAAGATATTATTACAAAAGTAGTTATTGAACCTTGTTATTTGAGTCAAGATGAGATTAAAAAAGTTTCTGAAATTGTCAAAAAGAATGGGGCTGATTTTATTAAGGTCTCAACCGGTTTTGCTTCTAAAGGAGCTACTATGGAAGATGTTAGCTTAGTTAGAAAGACGGTAGGACGTTCGATAGGAGTTAAGGCTGTAGGGGAAATTAATAGTTTTGATGATGCATTGAACATGTTAGATGCTGGGGCCAATCGCATGGGAACTAATCATGGAATAGCAATTGTGACAGGAGAAGAGGAATAGTTGAATCATAATTTTGTATTTATGAATATTAATTTTTGAATGAAGGGCGTATTATAATACGCCCTAATATTTTTAATTAATTATTGTTTATTATAAGTTGGTTTAGCATAAACTATTGAGTAAAAGGATTGAGAATTATGTCACTGTTTACTACAGATGCTATTGTGCTAAGAGATTATGAATTGGGAGAGGCAGATAAAATTGTCCTATTATTTAGTAAAACGAAGGGTAAGATTAAAGTTGTTGCTAATGGAGTTAGAAAAACAAAAAGCACTTTAGCAGCGGGGATGCAGCCTTTTGTCTATAATCAGATTATTGCTTATCAAGGAAAGTCTGATTTAGCTAAGTTGAGTCAATGTGATATCAAAGAAAATTTTCGTGTTTTACGTGATGATTTAATTAAAATGGCTTATGCTTCCTATATAGTTGAGTTAATTATCAAATTAACAGTGGATAGAGAAGAAAATCGGTTGGTTTTTAGTCTGTTATTATTGACTTTGAGGTTATTGGATCAGTTTGATGATCCAGATTTGATAGTCAAAACCTTTGAACTGAAATTGCTTAAAATATTAGGCTATCGTCTCCATTTAGAAGATTGTATTAAGTGTGGTAATAAATTAACTCAAGATCTTAAATTTGATGCCTCAGCTGGAGGAGTAGTCTGTGCTAGTTGTTCTAATTTTAGTAGTAAAAATATAAGCTTAGGAACAGTAAAGTTTATGGAACAGTTGCTGAAATTAGATTATAAAAAATTGTTTAGATTGCGGATAACGACTCAGATCAACCAAGAGTTGTTAATAATAATTCCTTATTATATTCAAACCTTAACCGATAGCAAGTTAGAAACAGTAGCTTTTTTACGGAGCTTGAAGGAGTTAAGTTAAGGAGGAGAATAGCTATGGAAGATTTGGAAAAAATAGATGTAATTAGAGATAGGACAGGGGTCAGCTATGAAGAGGCGATTACTGCGTTAAGAGATAGTAATGGTGATGTTTTGCAGGCTATAATTCAGCTAGAAGGAGAAAGTAAGAATCAAAATTATAATTACAATCATTATAAAGAGGAATTTCAGGTGCGTGGGCAAGAAGTAATTAATAAAGTTAAGGAATTAGTCAAAGAAGGAAATATAACCCGTATAAAAGTTAAGAAAAATGGTAAAATATTAATAGATATTCCTGCTACTGCAGGGGTTATTGGAGCAGTTATTTATCCATCATTATTGTTACTAGGTTCAGTAACAGCTTTAGCTACTGAATGTACAATTGAAGTGGAGCGAGTAAAAAAAGAAGATTAAGTAATATAGTTTACAGTTGACAGTGTACAGTTTACAGTTATAACCTTAAGAGCTTAAGTGCTTTAAATAGACTTATATCTATAGGATTAGAGTGATTTTGAATTTGGGGTTTTAATTGTTAACTGTAAATAGTAAACTGTACACTGATATAAAGTGGCAAAGTGCTACTTTATATCAATTCACTAGTCACTAATTCTTATTGACAAATAGAAGAGAGTTTGATATATTTAAGACAAATTTGAATATTATAGATTATGATGAACAAAATTAGTAATTAGCCACTGCTATAAAAGCGAGCTAGAGTAGGTGGGAGTCTAGTATAGTAAGTTAATGAAGGCGTTTGGGAGTAATCATTATAAAGTGGATCCTTAGTGGTTAAGGATTAAGCAGGGTGGAACCGCGGGAAACCTCGTCCCTGATAGTATTCAAGATACTATTAGGGAGGGGTTTTTTTAAGTTCAGATAATAGAGTATAGGGTATAGTTAAAAATCTTAAAAAAAGTGTGTTATTAAAGTTTTTGAATTTATAGATGTTTAACTTTAAAGTGAAATAATATTACAATTATGGTGTGATCTGTTGCGATATGAAAAGTATCGCCTAGTATTGTGAAGACAATCTACAATAACTAAA
>NZ_JALKBX010000110.1 GCF_023227745.1 Natroniella acetigena
TTCAGTCTCTCAAAACTAAACAATGCATGTTCCAACTACGACTAGAGTTGAAATAACTCCTTAGAAAGGAGGTGATCCAGCTGCACCTTCCGGTACGGCTACCTTGTTACGACTTCACCCCCCTTATCAGGCACACCTTCGGCGTCCTTAAACGACTTCTGGTGCCCCCAACTCGGGTGGTGTGACGGGCGGTGTGTACAAGGCCCGGGAACGTATTCACCGTGGCGTTCTGATCCACGATTACTAGCGACTCCAGCTTCATGCAGGCGAGTTGCAGCCTGCAATCCGAACTGAGATCTGCTTTTCAGGATTTGCTAAACCTCGCGGTATCGCAACCTTTTGTACAGACCATTGTAGCACGTGTGTAGCCCAGAACATAAGGGGCATGATGACTTGACGTCATCCCCACCTTCCTCCGCGTTTTTCCGCGGCAGTCTCCTTAGAGTCCCCACCTTGACGTGCTGGCAACTAAGGACAGGGGTTGCGCTCGTTGCGGGACTTAACCCAACATCTCACGACACGAGCTGACGACAGCCATGCACCACCTGTCTTCGTGTAATCCAAAAGATTAAACCCTGCTCTCACAGGTAGTCACGGGATGTCAAGTTCTGGTAAGGTTCTTCGCGTTGCTTCGAATTAAACCACATGCTCCGCCGCTTGTGCGGGCCCCCGTCAATTCCTTTGAGTTTCAACCTTGCGGTCGTAATCCCCAGGCGGGATACTTAATGCGTTAACTCCGGCACCGAGGGAATCGAACCCCCAACACCTAGTATCCAGCGTTTACGGCTAGGACTACCGGGGTATCTAATCCCGTTTGCTACCCTAGCTTTCGTACCTCAGCGTCAGGTATAAGATAGAAAGTTGCCTTCGCCATTGATGTTCTTCCTAATATCTACGTATTTCACCACTACACTAGGAATTCCACTTTCTTCCCTTATCCTCAAGTCCAGTAGTTTCAAAGGCAGTTCACCGATTGAGTCGGTGGATTTCACCTCTGACTTACTAGACCGCCTGCGTACCCTTTACGCCCAATGATTCCGGACAACGCTTGCCCTCTACGTATTACCGCGGCTGCTGGCACGTAGTTAGCCAGGGCTTCCTTTATAGGTACCGTCAACCCTAACTGTTATTCACAATTAAAGTATTCTTCCCTAAAGACAGAGCTTTACGATCCGAAGACCTTCTTCACTCACGCGGCGTTGCTCCGTCAGACTTTCGTCCATTGCGGAAGATTCCCCACTGCAGCCTCCCGTAGGAGTCTGGGCCGTGTCTCAGTCCCAGTGTGGCCGATCACCCTCTCAGGTCGGCTACCCATTGTTGCCTTGGTGAGCTTTTATCTCACCAACTAGCTAATGGGACGCGGGCCAATCTTTAAGTAATAGCATAAAAGCCATCTTTGCTCCGAAAGGAGATTATCCGGTATTAGCTTCCTTTTCAAGAAGTTATCCCAGTCTTAAAGGTATGTTCCCACGCGTTACTCACCCGTCCGCCGCTTTACTCACTACCCGAAGGTAGCTTTCTCGCTCGACTTGCATGTGTTAAGCACGCCGCCAGCGTTCGTCCTGAGCCAGGATCAAACTCTCAATTAAAGTTTATATAATGTAAACAATGTGTACACTG
>NZ_JALKBX010000111.1 GCF_023227745.1 Natroniella acetigena
TAAATTATTTGAAATGGAAAAGGTAAAAGAATTAGAAGAATATTTAAACTAGGAGTAGGTCAACTTGTTGTTGATCTGCTCTTTTTTATTTTTAAGGTTTTAACTTAGAAGAAATTTTGTCTGAACGAAGCAAAAAGGACTAAGTCCAAGTCTAAGGTTGAGTAAAAGCTAAGTTCAGTTAAAAAAGGTTAGTCGAGGAAGGGTTGGTCGTTGGCCCGCTCGAAATTATTTTTGAAGTTTGCTGATATAAAGTTGAATTTTATATCAATATCCTGTAACTTTTGATAGTACGGATAATATGATGTTCCATGCCTGATCTTATTCTATTTCAAGTTTTTTAATTTCTTCTTGATCTTTTGGTTACTTTTTAATCAAGTTAAAAGTAACACGGAAGAAGGCTGGTTGTTAGCCTTTCCGTAACATGATTTTGATCTAAAGTTTTAAATTTACTTGAGTTTAACCTTAATCTGAAGCTAAAATTAGGGTATAATAACAAAAAGGGGGTATCAGAATGAGTTTAGAAGTTGAATTAAAACAACCAACCGAAATTATAGCTAAATATAATATAAAATTGTTAGTAGTCTTTGGCTCTTATGGAACTCGATTCATGACTGAAAAAAGTGACTTAGACTTAGCCTATTTGAGTAAAGATCTATTAACCAAAGACCAGGAGCTTCAACTGTTGCACAATCTAATTAATTTCTATCAATATGGGAATATTGATTTGGTTAATCTTAAAAAAGCAACGCCAGCTTTGAAATTTGAGGTTGCTAAAAAAGGTAGAGTGCTTTTTGAAAGGGAAGATGACTTTTTACAATTTCAACTATATGCCTCTCGAGTCTTTGCTGATACCAAGCATTTAAGAGAGATGAGAGAAGAAGTTTTAAATGAAAAAATTAAAAATCTGTAGGTGATAAAATGAAGACTTCAATTGTGGATAAGATGATTAAGATGGAAGAGTACTTACAAGAGATCAAAAAATATAAACCCCAAAGCTATTCTAAGTATATTAATAACAAGCAAATAAAATATGCTTTAGAGAGATTGGTCCAATTAGTTATAGATTTAGCTTTAGATATTAACAATATTATTATCAAACAAGAAGGCGAATATCCAGCTAGTGATTATTACAGTTCTTTTATTAAATTAATTGAAATAGGTGTTTTAGAAGAAAGCTTTGCTTATGATATTGCTCCCAGTACTGGCTTAAGAAATAGACTTGTTCATGAATATGAAGAAGTTGATGACAAGATAGTTTATCAAAGTTTGGATAAGGTGTCTGATTACTATGTCAGATATCTTAAAGAAGTAAATAATTATTTAGGTTAAGAAAATAGAATTTAAAGGTTTGGGATTCGAAGGAAATTTTGTCTGAACGAAGCAAGAAAGGACTAAGTCCAAGTCTAAGGTTGAGGCTGAGTAAAAGCTAAGTTCAGTAAAAAAAGGTTAGTCGAGGAAGGGCTGTTCTTTGGCCCGCTCGAAATTGCTTTTGAAGTTTGTTAGAAGAGAAATAAA
>NZ_JALKBX010000112.1 GCF_023227745.1 Natroniella acetigena
GGAGGTGGCAGTGATGAGAGAAATAATTACTTTAGCTTGTACAGAGTGTAAACAACGTAACTATTCAACAACTAAGAATAAAAAAAATCAAAGAGAAAGATTAGAATTGAAAAAGCATTGTAAATTCTGTCAAAAACATACTGTTCATAAGGAAACTAGGTAAGGTTTGATGATATAGGCTCGTAGCTCAATTGGCTAGAGCATCGGACTCCAAATCCGAGGGTTGGGGGTTCAAGTCCCTCCGGGCCTGCCAATTATAAATCAGGAAACCAATGAGGGTGTGGAATAAATGGCTAAAAGAAGTACTTCGGAAAAGATTAAGAAGTTTTTAAGAGAAGTTAAAGCTGAATTAAAGAAAGTGAACTGGCCTAGTAAGCAAGAAATGGTTTCTTATACAATGGTAGTTATTGTTACTGTTTTGCTTGTTTCTGTTTTTATTGGTGGGGTTGATTTGCTCTTTTCTAGTCTGATTAGGCCAATTATTTTTAATTAGGGGAGGTGTGAATCCTACTTGGTTTGTAGGGTTCCTTTATTATGAGTAGTAAAAAAGAATGGTATGCTATACATACCTATTCTGGCCATGAAGACAAGGTCAAAGCGAATTTGAAGCAGCGTATTAAGGCAACAGGGATGGAAGATAATATCTTTCAAATTTTAATTCCAACTCAAGACAAAGTTAAAGTAAAAAATGACAAAAAGAAGGTAGTTAAAGATAAAATTTTTCCTGGATATGTATTAATTGAGATGATTATGGATGATGATTCTTGGTATGTTGTTCGTAATACTCCAGGAGTAATTGGTTTTGCTAGTGCTGGGACAAACCCAATTCCAGTACAAGAAACCGAAATGGCCCATGTACTTCAAGATATGGGACTAGAAGAGACGGTAACTGATATTGGAGTAGAAGAAGGTCAGAGTGTAAGAGTCACGGAAGGTCCGTTTGAAGATTTTGTAGGAGAAGTTCAAGAAATAGATTATGAAAAGAATAAATTAATTGTTTTAGTCTCTATGTTTGGTCGTGAAACTCCAGTTGAATTGGAGTTTGATCAAATAGAGAATGTATAAGGAGGTGTAGAAGATGGCTAAAAAGGTTGTTGGTAAAATTAGCTTACAAATTTCTGCAGGTAAAGCTAATCCAGCTCCACCAGTTGGCCCAGCATTAGGTCAACATGGAGTTAATATTATGGAATTTTGTAAGGCTTTTAATGCTAAAACTGCTGATCAAGCTGGGAACGTTATTCCAGTGGAGATTACTGTTTATGCAGATCGCTCATTTGATTTTATTACTAAAACTCCTCCAGCTGCTAATTTATTAAAGAAAGCTGCAGGCATTGAAACTGCATCTGGAGAGCCTAATATTAATAAAGTTGCTACTGTTAGCAAAGAAGATGTCAAAGAAATTGCTGAATTAAAGATGGAGGACTTAAATGCAGCTAGTTTGGAATCGGCAATGAG
>NZ_JALKBX010000113.1 GCF_023227745.1 Natroniella acetigena
ACGTATTCTCATTCTTATCCATCCATCTAATTTTCTATATAGTCTCTTTACATTTCCTATCTTAAAGTAGTTCCCCCAACCCCTCAAGACTGGGTTCAACTCGGCAATTATCACCTCTACAGGAAATGGTCTAGCTCTACCAGTAATCTTCCTTATTTTGTTCTTGAATTTTGTTATTGCTCTCTCTTTGGGTCTCTTATATCTAGAATAATGAAATTTGAATCCTAGAAATTCAAATCCATCATAGAAATTCGTTACTACAGTCTTTCGAGGATGAAGTTTTAACTTTAATTCATTCTCTATAGTTTGACGAGTAACTTTTAGTGCTCTATCAGCTTTATCTTTACTTTTTGTCAAAATTACAAAATCGTCCGCAAATCTAACTATCTTATAACCCCGACGGGTCATCTTCCTATCAAAATAATGTAGATAGATATTAGCTAATAGAGGAGATATGACACCTCCTTGAGGTGTCCCTTCTCTCGTTTCTTCTCTACCCTCTTCGGTCATGACTCCTATAGTCAACCATGACCTAATAATATCCAAAACCCAACCATCACTTATATACTCCGCTATAAAATCCATTAATAATTCATGATCTATAGTATCGAAGTAAGATTTAATGTCAGCGTCTACTACCCAATGATACCCCTCTTTTTTATATTCTTCTATCTTTTCTATTGCATCATGGGCTGATCTATTGGGTCTAAATCCAAAAGAACATTCGCAAAATTCTCGTTCAAGATATACTTCCAGTACTTGCCTGACTGCTTGTTGAGCAATCCTATCTTTGATTACTGGAATGCCTAATGGTCTCTTCTCTCCATTTCCTTTGGAAATGTATGTTCTTAATACTGGTAATGGCTCATAAGTGTTCTCTCTCAACTGTCTATGGAGTTCTCGCATATTCATTCCGTAGTTATTTTCATATTCTTCTATGCTTACATTGTCAACTCCACCACAACCACCATTACCCAGTACTTTCTGTCCAGCAATATGCAAACGGATCTTATCTGTAATTATATCTTTTAAACTATATAGAGTTCGAACTTTCAACACCCATCCTAACCTCACTACTTACCAGTTCTTCCTATCTCACCTTAATATCTCAATCCCTATCTTCACAGCATTCCTGAGCACGTCTCTAAGCTCTCACCAATCGCACCTCTCAGTTTACTACTACTTAGGTCATGGTATTCCCTAAATTACTCCTGTTTTCAGTTATGATTTCCTGTTCACACTTCATTTAGTACTCACTATCTCTTAATAGCGTTTAAACCATTAAAATTGAGATATCATCAGCAATCAATTCTTTAACTTCAATAACCTAGATATCCTTCGCTATAATCAACCTTCATTGATTTTTTT
>NZ_JALKBX010000114.1 GCF_023227745.1 Natroniella acetigena
AGGTCAATTTTTGAAATTTGAAAACAAATACAAATAAAACTTAAAATTAGTAAAGGTTTTAGGTTGAATTAGACAGCTTCATTTAAAATTTCATACTCTGGAACATCAGGCATCTTATAATCTGATTTATCCTTCATCATTGCAAAGATAATATCAACTAAACGCCTTTTTAAGCAATTTAATGCTGTTTCTTTAGTTTTACCTTCAGCTAATTTTTTCTTATAATACTGGTAAGCAACTGGATTTCTAGGAATATTATTTCTTGAAACAACAGTTTGTTGCAAGGCTAATTGGTGAAAAGCATTATTTAATTTACGACAACCATATTTTTTATTTGTATGCTTTCTTGACTTACCTGAACTGAACTCTGCAGGTGCTATTCCAGAATAGCGAGCTAGTTTATTAGCGGTAGTAAAACGATCAATATCACGAATCCTGGAAATAATGGTAGCCGCTAATTTAAATCCTAATCCAGGCATAGTAGTAAGATTATTGTAAGGACTATTGTTAACCGCTGTTTCAAGTTTTATTTCAATTTCATCAATTTGTTCATTAAGTAATTTAAGTTGCTTAATCAGCATAGGTATCAGATCGTTTCTAATTTCTGAAGATGCATCTTGTTCTTTATCCTTATCAACTAAAGAAAGGATTTTAGCTGCTTTATCATCAGAAATATTCGGAGCTTGTTTTTTTAAAAAGCTTTGTAATCTCTTTTCACCATAATGTTTGAGTAAACTAGGGTGAGGAAACTTATCCCAAAAAGCTAAAGCAGTTTTACCTTCGCAAGGTTGACTAAAGAATTCTTCATAATTAGGATATTGTTGATGTAATAGAGCATGTAATCGATTTTTGACCTGTGTTCTTTGTTTGTTTAGGTTGTTATAATGGTTATTTAGCTGTCTAATTGCCTTAAAATTAGAATCTTTTTTGATAGTAGGCAATTCATCGAAATCAGACAGTAATACATTAGCAATTGCCTCAGCATCAATAGCATCAGATTTGTCAGGATTTGGACTATGCTTTCTTTCACGCTTGGTTAAGCTAGGATTAACATCTTTAACTTCATAATTGTTCTTAACTAACCATTGTGCTAAAGAACGTCCAAGTCCACAAGTATCTTCTAGACCAAAAATGATATCTTTTTGGTCTGAATCAAATGAGTTAATTTTATCAATTAGTTTAGTGAAACAAGTAGG
>NZ_JALKBX010000115.1 GCF_023227745.1 Natroniella acetigena
ATTAAGGGGGAGAATAAGATGGCAAAAGAAAAGTTTGAAAGAACGAAACCTCATGTTAACATTGGTACAATCGGTCACGTAGACCATGGTAAGACGACAACAACAGCTGCTATTACTAAGGTATTAGCAAAAGGTGACGAGGGTTCATCAAATTTTGAGGATATTGATAATGCACCAGAAGAAAAGGAAAGAGGAATTACAATAGCAACATCTCATGTAGAGTATGAAACAGCAAATAGACACTATGCTCACGTAGACTGTCCAGGACATGCTGACTATGTTAAGAATATGATTACAGGGGCAGCACAAATGGATGGTGCAGTCTTAATTGTATCAGCAGCAGATGGGCCAATGCCTCAAACAAGAGAGCACTTACTATTGGCACGTCAGGTAGGAGTACCAAAGATTGTAGTATTCTTAAATAAAGCAGATATGGTAGATGATGAAGAATTAATCGAATTAGTAGAGATGGAAGTAAGAGAATTACTTAGTGAGTATGACTTTGATGGAGATGAAGCCCCAATAGTAGTAGGTTCTGCATTAAAAGCATTAGAAGAGCCAACTGGAGAATGGGCAGATAATGTTATGGAATTAATGGATGCAATTGATGAGTATATTCCAACTCCAGAAAGAGATACAGATAAAGAGTTCTTAATGCCAGTAGAGGATGTATTTAGTATTACAGGACGTGGGACAGTAGCAACAGGTCGTGTAGAAAGTGGTATTATAGAAGTAAATGATGAAGTAGAAATAGTGGGAATCAAAGATACAGAGACGACAGTAGTAACTGGAATTGAGATGTTCAGAAAGATGATGGACGAAGCACAAGCAGGAGATAACATAGGAGCACTATTAAGAGGTGTCAATCGAGAAGATATTGAGCGTGGACAGGTATTGGCGGAGCCAGGAAGCATTACTCCACATACTCAATTTAAAGCAGAGGTTTATGTTTTAAGTAAGGATGAAGGAGGAAGACATACTCCATTCTTTGATGGATATAAGCCACAATTTTATTTCAGAACTACAGATGTAACAGGAACAATTGATTTACCAGAAGGTGTAGAGATGGTAATGCCAGGAGATAATATTGAGATGGTAGGAAAGTTAATCTCTCCAATTGCGATGGATGAAGGAGTTCGATTTGCAATTAGAGAAGGTGGAAAGACTGTTGGTGCTGGAGTTGTTACTGAAAT
>NZ_JALKBX010000116.1 GCF_023227745.1 Natroniella acetigena
TTAACTATTCATTATTAATTATTAAATATTAATTGCTCTTAAATTGTACTTTGAAAACTGCACAATAGATAGTGCGTCTAGATTAAGTTAGTAAGGGCGCACGGTGGATGCCTAGGTGTCAGGAGCCGAAGACGGACGTGGCAAGCTGCGAAAAGCCTTGATGAGCTGCAAACAAGTGATGACTCAAGGATGTCCTAATAGGAGCACCAGGTATGGATAATCCCATATCATCTTAAGGTTAATAAATAGTCTTAAGAAGGGAACCGGGTGAATTGAAACATCTTAGTAACCCGAGGAAAAGAAAACAAAAGTGATTCTCTAAGTAGCGGCGAGCGAAAGGGGAATAGCCCAAACTGTAATAGTGCCAAGCTTATGGGCATTGCTATTACAGGGTAGTAGGACTATCAGACCTTACCATAATAAGGTCATAGGATGAACTTCAGTTAATCGAAGCAGCTGGAAGGCTGCGCCACAGAAGGTAATAGCCCTGTAGGTGAAAATTGAAGTTGACTAGATAGTATCCTGAGTACCATGAGACACGAGAAACCTCGTGGGAAGCAAGGAGGACCATCTCCTAAGGCTAAATACTTCCTGACAACCGATAGTGAACCAGTACCGTGAGGGAAAGATGAAAAGAACCCCGGGAGGGGAGTGAAATAGAATCTGAAACCGTGTGCCTACAAGCAGTCAGAGGACGTTAAAGTCTGATGGCGTGCTTTTTGCATAACGAACCGACGAGTTATGATCTGTAGCGAAAGGTTAAGCCAAAGAAGGTGAAGCCGTAGCGAAAGCGAGTCTTAAAAGGCGAAAGTTGCAGGTCATAGACCCGAAACCGAGTGATCTATCCATGACCAGGATGAAACACGTGTAAGAACGTGTGGAGGTCCGAACTGCATTGGCGTTGAAAAGCCATGGGATGAGTTGTGGATAGGGGTGAAAGGCCAATCGAACTCGGAGATAGCTGGTTCTCCTCGAAATAGCTTTAGGGCTAGCCTCAAGTATTGTAATTTGGCGGTAGAGCACTGATTGGACTAAGGGCTTTATAGAGTT
>NZ_JALKBX010000012.1 GCF_023227745.1 Natroniella acetigena
TTTAAGGTCTTTAACTGTCAACCGTCAACTGTAAACTGTACACTGATATAAAGTGGCAAAGTGCCACTTTATATCAAATAAGTTTCACTTTGGAGTAATTATAATCAAGGAAGGGAGTGTTCGATAATGAAGATTGATCAAGAAACTGTAGAAAAGATTGCTCATTTAGCTCGCTTAGAAGTTAGTGAGGAAGAAAAAGAAGTCTTTGCTAATCAGTTGAGTGATATTTTAGAGCATGCTGAAAAATTGAATGAACTTGATACAGAGAATGTAGAGCCAACGGCTCATGCATTACCAATCAAGAATGTCTTTAGAAAAGATGAGATTAGAGAGTCATTAGAGAGGGAAGATGCATTAGTTAATGCTCCTGACAAAGATCAAGGTATGTTTAAGGTACCACAGATTGTGGAATAGTCATTGATGCAATTGATAATTGATAGTGGATATGGTTGTATGATTTTCACGAAAGGGCTGGTAAGACCTGTAGGGAAAATTGATAATTAAGAGCTTTAAGTTAAAAGTACTTATTTTTAAAGAGAGTTAAGGGTTTAGTAGTTTATGATATTTTTATTATTTTGGTATTTATCTTTTGAATTTAACTGTCAATTGTCAATCAATTGTCAATTTTAAACTGTACACTATTTATTTATAGGGAGGGGAAGAAATGGAACTTTATCAATTAACTGCTCATCAACTTCATGAAAAGTTGGTGCAGCAGGAAATTAAGGCACAAGATATAGTAGAATCGGTTTATGAGCGGATTGCCGAAGTTGAAGATGATGTACAAGCTTATGTAACACTAACCAAAGAAGAAGCTTTAGAACAAGCTAAGCAAGTTGATCAAAAGATAGTTAATGGTGAAGAGGTTGGCCCGTTAGCAGGAATTCCGATTGCTTTTAAGGATAATATGTCTACAAAAGGGATTGAAACTACTTGTTCATCACAGATCTTAGATGGTTATAAACCGCCTTATGATGCCACTGTCGTTAAGAAGTTAGCGGCTGAAGATGTTGTTATGAGTGGTAAGACAAATATGGATGAATTTGCGATGGGCTCTTCAACAGAGAACTCTGGAATCAAGACGACAAAGAATCCATGGAATTTAGACTATGTTCCAGGTGGTTCAAGTGGAGGTTCTGCTGCTGCAGTTGCTGCTGGTGAGGCAACGATTGCTCTAGGCTCTGATACGGGGGGCTCTATCCGCCAACCAGCATCTTTTTGTGGAATTGTAGGTATGAAGCCGACTTATGGCTTAGTATCACGTTTTGGGTTAGTAGCTTTTGCTTCATCTTTAGATCAGATTGGCCCTTTTACGAGGGATATTAAAGATTGTGCATTGGCCCTAAATTACATAGCAGGTCATGATCAATATGACTCTACATCTGCCGATGTTGAAGTTCCAGATTATACTGCAAGCTTGAAGGAAGATGTCAAGGGAATGAAGATCGGTGTTCCAGTAGAATACTTTGGTGATGGAATCGATCAAGAGGTTAAAGAAGCAGTCTGGAATGCAATCCATAAATTAGAGGAGCTTGGAGCAGAGTATGAAGAGGTTTCTTTACCACATACTGATTATGCTTTATCTGCTTACTATTTGATTGCTCCTGCAGAGGCAAGTTCAAACTTGGCCCGTTATGATGGAGTACGTTATGGATATCGTAATGAGGAAGCTAATGGATTGGTTGAAATGTATAAGAAGACAAGGCAAGATGGTTTTGGAGATGAAGTTAAGCGAAGAATTATGTTAGGGACTTATGCTTTAAGTTCAGGTTATTATGATGCTTATTACAAGAAAGCTCAACAGGTGAGAACTTTAATTAAAGAGGACTTTGAAAAGGCATTTGAAGAGTATGATGTCTTAATTTCCCCAACTTCTCCAACGACTGCCTTTAAAGTTGGCGATAAATCAAATGATCCATTGCAGATGTATTTATCTGATATCTGTACTATTCCAATTAACCTAGCAGGTATTCCTGCTTTATCCATGCTCTGTGGTTTAGATAATGAAGGATTACCAATTGGGTTACAGATTATTGGAGATCATTTTGCTGAAGAGAAGATATTACAGGTTGCTTATGCTTTTGAACAGGCAACTGAATTTCATAAAGAAAGACCGAATTTATAATAAGCTGTGAGTAGTGAGTCATGAGTTGTGAGCAGAAAAACCAATCAAAAATACTAGAACTAAAAAAGCAGATAAGTACTATTTTTTAGATGTTTATTAACTATAGAAGATAAATTACGTAGGAGATTGGTTTATATTTTATAGCTCATAGCCCAAGACTCATAGCTGATAGCTAAATAAGCGGAGGTGTAATTGATGTTAGAAGATTATCAAATAACGATTGGATTAGAGGTTCATGCCCAGTTAGATACAAATACAAAGATATTCTGTGGCTGTAAGAATGAGTTTGGTGCTGAGCCGAATACTCATACTTGTCCAATCTGCTTAGGATTACCGGGAACATTACCTGTTTTAAATGAAAGGGCAGTAGAGTATATTATTAAAGCTGGACTTGCTTTAAATTGTGAAATAGGAACCTTTAGCAAGTTTGATCGGAAGAATTACTTTTATGCAGATCTACCTAAAGCTTATCAAATTTCTCAATTTGATCTTCCATTTTGTAAAAAAGGAGAAGTTGTAGTTCAGCCTGAAGGTGAAGATGAAGAAGTAACTATAGGAATTACAAGGATTCACTTAGAAGAGGATGCAGGAAAGCTAACTCATGCTGGGGATATTGCACAGGCTAATTCCAGTTTAGTAGATTATAATCGTGTAGGAACTCCTTTGATTGAGATTGTAAGTGAACCAGATATCCATTCTCCTGCTCAAGCGATTGCTTATCTTAAAAAATTAAAGACAGTATTAGAATATATAGGAGTATCTGATTGTGAGATGTCTCAAGGTTCAATGCGGGCTGATGTAAATGTTTCTATAGCACCAATTGGAGCTAGTGAATTAGGTACTAGAACTGAACTTAAGAATATGAACTCCTTTAAAGCTATTGAGCGAGCTTTAATCTATGAGCCTAAGCGACAGAAGAAGGTATTAGAATCAGGAGGAGAGATTATTCAAGGGACATTGACTTGGGATGATGAAGCAGGGAAGACTATTCCAATGAGAACTAAAGAGGAAGCCCATGATTATCGTTACTTCCCAGAACCTGATTTAGTTCCTGTTATTGTTGATGAACAGTGGGTAGCTGAGATTAAAGATACTTTACCTGAATTACCAGATATACGCCAAAAGAGATATGTAGAAGAGTTAGAAATTCCAGCTTATGATGCAGGAGTACTTACTGCTGATCGTGAAATGGCTGACTTCTTTGAAGCTGTTGTAGCAGATTATGATGATGCTAAAGCAGTCAGTAATTGGATGATGGGAGAGTTTTTAAGACTGCTTAATGAAGAGGAAGTATCAATTACAGAGGTTAAATTTACACCACAAGATTTAGCTAAGATGTTACAGATGATGGATGATGGTACTATCTCAAGCAAGATTGCTAAAACAGTATTTGAAGAGATGTTTATTACTGGTAAAGATCCAGATACAATAGTAGAAGAGAAGGGTTTAAAACAGATCAGTGATTCAAGTGAGTTAGAAGGAATAATTGAACAAGTACTAGCCGATAATCAATCAGCAGTAGAAGATTATAATGATGGTAACAAAAATGTAATTGGTTTTCTAGTGGGCCAAACAATGCAAGCTACTAAGGGGAAAGCGAATCCACAATTAGTTAATCAAATTTTAAGAGAGAAATTAGAAGAATAATAAAAAACCTTAGCCATTAATGGCTAAGGTTTTTTATTATTCACTAGAAAAGGAGACTTTAGAGGAGCAGGTTTCTTGCAAAGAAGTGTGAAAAGTGATAAAATTAATCTGATGAAATGTAGTAAAAATAATTTGACTATTTGTAAAGGAGGAAAGGAGGATTCAATGAACAGTTTAAAAGATTTATTAGGTATGTTTAAGTTGCGTGCTGTAGAAGATATATTCACTGTTATTCTATTATACATCACATGGATTATTTTATCTGGTGATATATCTTTAAGTGCATTGCTATTAGGTTTTATAGTATCCTATGTAGCGGTGTTGCTCATTCACAGTTGTTTTACACGACATGTATCTAAAAATATTATTGTTAGGTTATATTATTTCATTTTGTTTGCCATTACATTAGTGAAAGAGGTAATTATTTCCAGTATTACAGTAGCTAGGTTAGCTCTTCAGCCAAAGCTTTCTTTTAAACCGACTATTGAGAAGGTACCTACAATTGTAGAAGAGGAGAATAAGCTAGTTACAATGACTATCTTAGGGAATTCTATTACCCTAACCCCTGGAACATTGACTATTGAACTTGATCCAAGTGAAAAAGTATTTTATATTCACTCTTTAGATGCTATTGAAGCTGAAGATAAGGATGATTTGAGAGAAAAAATGTTTGGTAGTCTAGAGACGGCTATTAGGAGGGCATTTAAATGATTGAAGTAGTGATGTTAGTAATTTTAATTTCTGCTGTAGCGATCTTTTATCGGTTAGTAAAAGGGCCAACCGTTTTTGATAGAATTGCTGCTGCGGATGCCATAGGAGCTATGTTTTTGTCAATTTTAGTCTTATTAAGTCTTTATTTTGAACGTTCAGTATTTGTTGATGTTGCATTTATATTTGGTTTGTTGCTCTTTATTGAGGTACTAATTATGGCTAAATATTTCGAAGAGAAAAAGGGAGGGAAGAGAAATTAGTTCATTAATTCAGTTACTAAGTAATCTTCTCATTATTGTTGGAACATTCTTTTTTGTTATAACAGCAATAGCCATGCTGAGGTTTCCGGATTTTTATACCAGATTACATGCTAGTTCTAAATGTTTAACTGGTGGTGCTTTATTTATGTTAGTTGGCTTAGCTGGTTTGATGTTTTTAGAAGGGAGAACTTTTGATTCATTTAAATTACTATTATTATCTGCTTTCTTAGTCTTAACTAATCCGGCTACATCTCATGCTATTGCTCGAGCAGCTCATAAAGTGGGACTTAATCCTAAAGAAGTGGTTAAGGATGAGCTGAGAGAAATGGAAATGGGTGATAAGCTATGATAGAAATTATCTATAATTTGCTATTAGTATTTATGGTTATATCTGCCGCATATGCGTTATTTACACATAATTTATTAAATTCGATTATTGCTTTATCTATCTTTAGTGGTAATTTAATAGTTTTATTTATAATTTTACAAGCACCTGATGTTGCTTTAGTAGAAGTGATAGTTTCTAGTGGCATTAGTACAGGATTTTTTATAGTAACGATCAATAAGTTGGAGGGGATTGAATGAGAAAGTTTGCTAGTTTGGTTGTAGTAGTAATACTGAGTAGCTTGTTAATGATGACTTTCTTAAGTTTATCAACTGCAGATTATGAATTAAGTGAACATTATATCAATTATGGAGTTGAGGAAACAAAAGCACTTAATTTAGTAACGGCTATTTTATTTGATTATCGTGCTTTTGATACCTTAGGAGAAGCAACAGTTGTTTTTGCCGTAGCTTCAACCATTGCGTTTTTAGTTCCTAAGCGAACTGCAAGTATGATTTCAGCTCGATTTTCTATAATTATGCAGCAGACTACCAGTTTAGTAATTCCTTTTTTATTCATAATTGGAGCTTATATAATCGCTTATGGACATATTTCACCAGGTGGTGGTTTTGCTGGTGGTGTAATTTTAGCGGTAATTACAATCTTAATTACGGTTACCTTTGGAATTAGGTATTCAGATAGACAGGTTAGATCGAGGATTAAATCTTTCATGGAAAGTTTTGGTGCGATGGGTTTTGTACTACTTGGGTTGCTCGGGATGGCGCTGGGAGGAAATTTCTTAGCTAACGCTAACTCACATTTTAATTTAGGAGTTCCTGGCGATCTAATCAGTTCAGGAATTATACCTCATCTTAACGTAATGACTGGCCTGAAAGTAGCAGCTGGTTTGTCAATTATGTTTAATAGTTTGATAAAGGAGGAGTAAAGTGGAAACGACATTTCTAGCAATTGCAGTATTGTTTGGATTGGGATTATATATAATTTTAACCCATCAAAACTTAATTAAGATTGCGATGGGAATTGGTGTAATGGAATCAGCAATAATTTTATTGTTCATCATTTTCAGCTATCGACCAGGTGGAACTGCTCCAATTTTGGATGCTGATGCTCAAGCTTATGATTTGATTGTTGATCCTATTCCACAGGCATTATCTTTGACAGCTATTGTAATTGGAGCTGCTACAACAGCGTTGATGTTAGCTTTAATAATCAAAATTTACAATAGATACAATACATTATATATTGATGAAATCAAAAAATTAAAAGGCTAAGAATATATTGGATAGGGGGTAAAAAATGGATACACCTGTATTGTTAATAGCGTTACCACTTCTTACTGCATTCAGTTTAGGAATCATTAAAATATTCAGTAAGAAAATGGTAAAGGTTGTTACTGTTATAAGTGCTACTGTTCATTTAGCGTTAATAATGAGTGTAGTAAGGGAAGCGATGCAAAGACCAATCGTTTATCATTTAGGTGATTGGGATAATTTGTTAGGGATCTCATTAGTTATAGATTCTTTTTCAGCAATGATGGCTTTATTAATTGGAGTTTTGGCGTATGCTGTAATAATTTACTCTTTAGTTTATGTTGATTTTCATGAATTGAAATACTATGTCTTATCCTTCTTATTGATTGCTGGAGTAATGGGGATGTCATTAACTGGAGATTTATTTAACTTATATGTCTTTTTTGAAATTGTTTCTATTACTTCTTATGCCTTAGTTGCTATCAAAGAAGAGAAAGCAAGTTTTGAAGGGGCATTTAAGTACTTAGTAATGGGGATGTTGAGTGGAGCTTTTGTACTATTGGCTATTATCTTGACTTATCAAGTAACAGGAGCTTTGAATTTTGCTCAAGTTGCAGCTAACTTTGGAGATGCACCTATGTTAGTTAGGCAGACCATCTTTGTCTTCTTCTTGATCGGCTTTGGGACAAAGTTCTGTTTAGTTCCCTTACATGCTTGGTTACCAGATGTTTATTGTGGTGCTCCAGCCAGCTTTAATGCTTTGTCGTCTGGATTAGTAATCAAAGCATCTTTATACGCGTTTATTAGAATTGTTTATTTGTTGTTTGGAATGACTACAGGGATCAGTCAAGTTATGATTTATTGGGGTGTGCTTACATTCTTAGTAGCCCATATATTGGCTTATCAACAAGAAAGCTTAAAGCGGTTATTAGGTTATTCAAGTATTGCTCAGATAGGTTATATCATGTTGGCAATTGGCTTAGGAACAGAAAGTGGGATTATAGCAGGAAGTTATCATTTATTTAATGATGGCTTAATGAAGGCAACACTCTTTTTAGGGGTTGGGATCTTCAGCTATACTGTTGGTGCTTCTAAAATAGATGATTTAAAAGGGTTAGGTTTTTCTATGCCTAAAGTTTCTTTTGCTGTTGTAATTGCAACTTTAGCAATTATTGGATTACCACCTTTTAATGGCTTTATTAGTAAATGGTTGATTTTACAAGCGGCTTGGGAAACAGAGTATATAGTTGCAGCTTTCTTTGTTCCAATTGGTAGTTTATTATCTTTAGGTTATTATTTGAAGGTGATTAAGGCATTATATTCAAGAGCAGAAGGAGAACTAGAAGTAAAGCCGATCGATTGGAAATTAAGAGTACCGACTTATGTATTATCTGCTGCTTGTTTAGTAATGGGGATTATCCCCAATCTATCACTTGCATTAATTACAAATATCCCGAAATTCTTACTAGATAGCAGTAACTATATTAATCTTTTATTAGGGAGGTAAATTAAGTGGTTAATCCTGGACTTATATATCTGCTAGGAGCGGTGTTGTTGTATTTTACCAAGGGTAAATTGAGACAACTTTTGGCAGTTGCGATCTCTGTAGTTGGTTTGCTATGGGTTTACAATTTACCTGTAGGTGAAGGAATGAAAGTGGCTTTTTTAGATTTGGATTTAATTCTTGTTAGCGTTACTGATATGAGTAGATTAACAGGAATAGTCTTTGCTTTTTTTGGATTATGTAGTGTACTTTATGCTTTGGTTTTTGCAAAAAAGAAGTTTTATGTTCTATCTCATATTTACGTCGGAAGTTCAATAGCTCTTGTCTTTGTGGGCGATCTATTTTCTTTTTATTTCTTCTGGGAGCTAATGACGATCAGTTCTTACTTTTTAATCTTTGATCGAACTAAGCCGATTACAGAACAGACAAGTTATTACTATTTTATAATGCATTTAGTAGGAGGAATCAGTCTGCTGTGGGGAGTTTTATTAAATTACAGTGTGACAGGAAGTATTCTCTTAACTACGATTGAACATGGATTACCATTCTTTATAGTAGCAGTAGCAATTAAGTTGGCTTTTATTGGAGTTCATACTTGGTTACCTAAAAACTATTCTAATGTTCCATTGCATATTAGTGTTTTGTTATCGGCTTTTACTACTAAGGCGGGGGTTTATGCTTTATATCGCCTCTTAGGAGCAGTTAGCTTAGGGTATGCAGGTACAATTTCTGCTATTATAGGGGTAGTCTTTGCTTTGAAACAGACAGAGGCACGCCGTTTACTCTCTTATCATATTATTAGTCAGATTGGTTATATGATTGCGGGGATTGGGGTAGGAACTACTTTGGGAGTTGCTGGTGGAATGTTCCATTTATTCAATCATATTCTTTATAAAGGGCTATTATTTATGGTGATTGGAGTAGTAATCTATGCTACAGGAAAAGGTGACTTAATTGATTTAGGTGGATTATCTAAGAAGTTACCATTTACTACTTTTTGTGGAGTAGTAGCCTCTTTAGCAATCGCTGGAGCTCCTTTCTTTAATGGTTATGTCAGTAAATTGGTAATTAAAAGCGGTATAGAAGATCCCATTTTAAAGTGGGGGTTATATATAGCAGGAATAGGAACAGCTCTTTCTTTTATGAAATTTATGTATTTTGGGTTCTTCAGAAAGAGAGAAGTTGAAGTAAATCGTAAGCCAACATTGACAATGAAGTTGGGTATGGGCTTGATTGCTGGAGTGATTATCCTGATCGGATTTGTACCTAGTGTTTTAGAGTCAATTGCTAATCTAGAGACTGGAGTTAATTATTTTTCATTAGGCTATCTATGGGAGAGTTCACAGCCAATTTTATTGGCACTGATCATCTTTAAGTTGGCCCATGATCTTATTGAACCTCATGAGCATGATCACGTTGATAGGGATATTTATCCTTTTGTTGGTCAAGGAGTAAATTATGTAGGAGGAGTCTTAAGTAAGGTGCAGAATGGAGATGTTAGTAGATATATCTTATGGCTGCTAACTACTTTAGCAATTGTCTGGATCAGTTTTTTGTTCTGAATTAATATTCATAACAGTTAAATAATATACATTGAATATTGACAAATCTACTGCAATAATGTTATAATGTAAGGTAATGAGCAGATGTGATTTTTATGTTAACTATTAAGCAAAATTACTTAATAGTTATAATAGGTATTCAATTGTTTAAATGCTACTCACAATTGATCTATCGTGGGTAGTATAACTTTTTTATTCAATTTTACTTACAGATAGTATTTTTTGATTCTCTTATAGTAGTATATAATTGAATATTTATAAAAATCATTGACTAATTGAGGATTGAGGAGTGTGAGAGTATGGAGAATGTCAAGATAGTTGACACGACTTTGCGTGATGGAGAACAGACTGCCGGAGTTGTTTTCGCGAATCAAGAGAAGATTAGAATTGCTAAGTTGCTAGATCAGATTGGTGTTGATCAAATAGAAGCAGGTATTCCAGTAATGGGTGGAGATGAGCAGAAAGCAATTAAGATGATTGTAGAAGCTGATTTAAATGCTAGTATTATGGCTTGGAATCGAGCTGTTGTTTCTGATGTTAATGCTTCCTTAAACTGTGGGGCTGATGCAGTAGCTATTTCTATTTCTACTTCTGATATTCATATTAAATATAAGTTAGAAGAGGATAGAGATTGGGTTCTGTCTAATATGGTGAGAGCTGTTGAGTTTGCTAAAAAGAATGGACTATATGTATCTGTTAATGCTGAGGATGCTTCGCGAAGTGATGAGGAGTTTTTATTTAAATTTGCTAAGGAAGCTAAGGAAGCGGGAGCAGATCGATTGAGATATTGTGATACTGTAGGGATTATGGAGCCGTTTGATATTTATGATAGAGTTAAAGCATTAATTGATGAAGTTGGTATTGATGTAGAGATGCATACTCATAATGATTTTGGATTGGCAGCAGCAAATGCTTTAGCTGGGGCCAAAGCAGGGGCCAACTATATTGGAGTGACAGTTAATGGATTGGGTGAACGAGCTGGAAATGCAGCGATAGAAGAGGTGGTTATGGCTCTGAAGCATCTATATGATGTTAATATGGAATTTTCTACTAAGGATTTCAGGGAACTATCTGAATATGTATCACGAGCGTCTTCACGAGAGCTACCAGCTTGGAAAGCAATCGTAGGGACTAATATGTTTGCTCATGAATCTGGTATTCATGCTGATGGAGTCTTAAAGAATGCTTCAACCTATGAAGTTTTTGCTCCAGAAGAAGTAGGATTAGAGCGACAGATTATTATCGGTAAGCACTCTGGTAAAAAAGCAATTTTCAGTAAGTTTTTAGAATACGGAATTGAATTAACAGGAAAAGAAGCTGAAGAGATATTACCACGAGTTAGAGAGACAGCTGTTCAATTCAAAAGAGCTTTATTTGATAAAGAATTAATGTATATTTATGAGGATTATAAAGCAGAGAATGATCAAAGCAAAGCAAATTAACTGAGTAAGAATTACTGACTAAGGAGTGAAAATTAATGTATAATATTACTTTGATTCCCGGGGATGGGATTGGCCCAGAGGTAACCAAATCTGTTCGTGAGATTATTGCAGCGGCAGGTGTTGATGTTAATTGGGAGATAGTAAATGCAGGGGCCAACGTGATGGAAGAAGAAGGAACTCCACTTCCTGAGAAGGTGCTAGATTCAATTAAGAAGAATCAAGTGGCTTTAAAAGGGCCAATTACGACACCAGTAGGCAGTGGATTTAGAAGTGTTAATGTGGCTATTCGACAGAAATTAGACTTATATATTAATTTACGACCGGCTAAGATTTTACCAGGAGCACCGACTCAATTTGAAAATTTAGATGTTGTTATCTTTAGAGAAAATACTGAAGGATTATATGCTGGAATTGAGCATATGGTAGGTGATGATGCAGCTGAAAGCATTAAAATTACAACTAGGAAGGCTTCTGAGCGGATTGTAAGAGCAGCTTTTGAGTATGCTAAAAAGAATAATAGGAAGAAAGTTACTGCTGTTCATAAGGCTAATATCTTAAAGATGACAGATGGTTTATTTAAATCAGTTGCAGAGGACGTTGCTCAGGATTATCCAGAGGTTGAATTTGATAATAAGATTGTTGATAATATGTGTATGCAGTTGGTTCAATACCCTGAAGATTATGATGTCTTAGTCTTACCTAATCTATACGGAGATATTGTATCTGACTTATGTGCAGGATTGATTGGAGGTTTAGGTTTAACCCCAGGGGCCAACTTGAATGATGAAATTGCTGTATTTGAAGCGGTTCATGGCTCTGCTCCTGATATTGCAGGAGAGGATAAAGCAAATCCAATTGCTTTGTTATTATCAGCAGTATTAATGTTGAGGCATTTAGATGAAACAGAGGTAGCCGATAAGATAGAAGATGCTATCGGGCAGGTCTTAGTTGAAGCAGAAATTTTGACTGCTGATCTAGGAGGGCAAGCCAAGACTACAGAAATAACAGAAGAGATTATTAATAAAATAAATTAGTAGTAATCAGGGGGAATAATGTTTTCTCCTTTTTTCTTTTTGTTCTGTTTTTTTTATAGTTGGTTTTTTATCTTCCCTCCACTCAAGGATGCTGCTGATTAAGATAATACCTAAACTGACTAAATAAAGATTTCTTAGAGTATTTTCTTCTAAAAATGAGATGTTAACTAATTTGCTGTGGCTGAATGAATCTTGTAGTTTTTGATTGAAATCAAGATAATAATAGATAGCATACCAGAGATGTATGCCGATTAAACACCAGATTATATTTTTGCGATTCATTGTACTTTCCTCCTAGTATCTTTATTATATAATAATTAGCGATTGAAGCTAAAATTCCTGTCGGGAAGAGCAATGAATATTTAATATTTAATAATAAATAGTGGAAAAGTAATTGATAGTTGATAAGTGAGAGTTAGAGGTCAAGCCCATGAATTCAAAGGTTTTGAAGTTTTTTAATTATCAATTTTAAACTATCAATTATCAATTGAAGTTATAAATTAAGGAGAGATTTGTATGGGTGGGAAACCAGTAAGAGTTGGAGAAAAAATAATGATTGAATTAGAAGATTTGGCAACCGGGGGAGATGCAGTAGGAAGAATTGACGGATTTGTAATCTTTATCTCAGGGGGGATTCCTGGGGAAAAGGTCAAAGTTGAAATAACCCAAGTAAAAAAGAGCTATGGGCGAGCTAAAATAAGCGAAGTAGTCAAGCGATCTGCTGAGCGGGTTCAGCCAAGTTGTCAGGAAGATGAAGATTGTGGTGGTTGTCAGATTTCTTATCTTGATTACCAAGCACAATTGAAGTATAAAAGAAAGATAGTTAAAGATACTATAGAAAGGATTGCTAAATTAAGAGAGATTAAGGTCAATCCGGTTGAGGGAATGGAGAATCCTTTCTTTTATCGAAACAAAGCTCAATTTCCATTAGCTAAGCAGGGAGAAGAGGTAATTACTGGCTTTTATGCCTTGGGAACCCATCAGTTGATTGAATTGGATGATTGTCAGATTCAGCATCCGTTAATTAATCGGGTGGTTAGAGAGGCGATTGATCTGATTGAAGAGCATCAGGTTTCAATCTATAATGAACAGCAACATCAGGGTCTATTACGCCATTTAGTAGTCAGAGTTGGGGTCTGTACAAATCAGGCGATGTTGATCTTTGTAACTAAGGAGCGAGAATTCTCAGCGGGAATGGAGATAGCAACTGAACTATTAGAGCGGATACCTGAACTGGTCAGTATTAATCAAAATATCAATCCTGAACAGACCAATGTTGTACTAGGAAGAAGGACTGAGCAGCTAGTAGGACAAGACCATATTATAGATTATATCGGGCCAATCAAATATAAGATATCTCCGTTAGCTTTCTTTCAAGTTAATACCTTACAGGCTAAGGTATTATATGATCAAGTCGTTGAGTATGCCCAACTTTCAGGAACAGAGAGAGTACTTGATGCTTATTGTGGTGTCGGTTCGATTGCCCTTTATTTGGCCCGTTTTGCCAAAGAAGTCTGGGGGATTGAAGTCGTTGGAGAGGCGATTGAGGCAGCTCAAGAGAATGCTCAAATAAATGGAATTGATAACTGCCAATTTGAAATAGGAAAGGTGAGAAATGTTCTACCTAGATTACAACAGGAGTTGAAGCCAGAGGTTATTGTTGTTGATCCCCCACGGAAGGGTTGCCATCAAGAGGTCTTAGCTACCTTTGCTGAATTAGAGCCAGAACGGATTGTTTATGTTTCCTGTGATCCAGCAAGCTTAGCTAGAGATCTAAAGTGCTTAACCGAAGTAGGATATCGAGTAGAGGAGATTCAACCGGTTGATATGTTTCCACAGACATTCCATATTGAGAACGTGGCGCTGATAAAAAAGCAATGAATAACGAATATAGTTGACAGTTGACAGTGAACAGTTTACAGTTAAAATTCAAAAAATCAAAAAACAAAGATCCCTGAAAAGCCCTATGCCTACAGGTTTATGTGCTTTTTGATTTTAAGATTTTAATGCTCTTCCTTCGGGTTCTTTGAACCCTTCGTGATGAAAAAATCCGCTCTTAGATTTTTTATATCTACTGTCAACTGTACCTACGGGTCTTTATCAAGACCCTTCGTGAAAATCATAAAAACCGTATCCACCGTAAACTGTACACTGATATTTAGTGACAAGGTTTTGCTATTTTTTAAAGTTGAAAATTTAATTATAAAAGGATAGTTTTAGCCATACTAAGAAGGTTTTTACTAATTTATCTTGAACAATAAGAGTAGGTGGCATTTATGCTAACTAAAGAAGTGACAATTATTGACAAAATTGGTCTTCACCTTAGACCAGCTTCTGTCTTAGTTGCTATTGCTAATCAATTTGAATCAGAAATTATTGTTGTTAGGGACAATCAAGAAGCGAACTTAAAAAGTATTATTAGCGTGATGAATTTGGCTGTTGGCTGTGGTGAGAAAATTGAAATACAAGTTAGGGGTAAAGATGCCAAAGAAGCATTAGCTAAGATTGAGGAAGTTATTGCTAATGGTTTTGAAACAGAAGGTTTAGCTGGCAAGAAGCCAAAAAAAATGTCTGAAAAGTTGGATATTTATAGTAAAAATAATAAAGAGTAATTTCGATTCAGAAATGGTGGGATAAATAATGAAACGAGTTCCAGTTGAAGGTTTGGAGCCTGGAATGAAGGTAGCTAAGACTATTTATGCAGCGAATGGGAATATACTGCTTAATTCTGGAGTGAGATTAAAGGAAGCTTATATCGACAGTTTGAAAAATATGCAGATAATGGAGATTTATATTTTTGATGAGGAACTGCCTGATGTTTCAATACCAGAACCATTATCAGATAAGACAAGGCTAAAGGCAATTAAAGTTATTAAAGAGACGATGGAGCAGATTAAGGTGGGTCATGGTATTGATTCTAAGGAAGTAAAAGAGGCTATTACTGATATTTTAGATGAAATATTATTACAAAATCATGTAATTATTCATCTAAATGATATTAGAAGTTATGATAATTATACGTTTCATCATTCAGTTAATGTAACTATTTTAGCTGTCTTAATTGCTTTGAATTTTGATTATAATATAAAGCAGTTAAAGAAGATTGCTACTGGTGCTTTTTTGCATGACTTAGGTAAGACGATGATTGATCAAGAGATTATTATGAAATCTAAAGAGTTAACAACTGAGGAGTATGAAATAGTCAAAAAACATCCTAATTATGGTTATGAATTAATTAGGGAGATAGAGGGAATTAGTATTTTGTCAGCCCATGTTGCTTATCAACATCATGAACATTATGATGGCAGTGGTTATCCGCGAGGTCTGTGTAAAGATGAGATCAATGAATTTGCTCAAATAGTTACTGTAGCTGATATCTATGACGCTCTAACCAGTGATAGAATTTATAAAAGAAAGTTACGACCTGATGAAGCGTTGCAGATAATTCAACAATTAAAGGGGACTAAATTAAATCCTAAGTTTGTTGATGTGTTACATAAGCATATTGCTACTTATCCAGTTGGAACAGTTGTATCATTAAATAATAACGAGGTAGGATTAGTTGTAGATGTCAATAAAGAGAATTTAAGTGAACCGATTGTAAGAATCATCAGGGATCAAGCTGGAAATAAAGTAGAGGAGATCAGAGAGATAGATTTAATACATAATCAAGAAGTTGAAATTGAGGGAGTATTAGAATTTTAAACAAGAGGAGATGAAGATGAAGAGACTAAATTTGGTTTTAGGAATGGTGGTACTGTTATTGTTGGCCCAAGTAGGAGTGGCTTGGGGGTTGCCACAAGCTGAAATTAGACAAGGCAGAAACTCTATCGGCTATAGTATCCAGAGATTAGATGGTGAGATTAAATCAATGATCTTTGAAGGTGATTTTGGTTTAACTCCAACACTAGGATTGGATACTAGATACTTTTACTTTGAAGATGGAGATGATCTGATTGATTTGAACTTGAAGGTTAAGATTATTGATGATCGTGACTTTAATTTGACTGGATTAGTAGGTCGTCAGTTTAATTCAAATGATGATAAGACTCAAGTAGGGATGTTACTTTCTCAAGACCAATCTCAATATATTACCTTAAATGCAGGGGTTAATATTCTGTTAGATAGTGAAGATTCTTTGGGGTATAGTGTTGGTTTTGACTATATGTTGACTAGAGCGTGGTATTTGGAAGCAGGTTTTAGGGGGATTGCTGGTAAATCTGATCATGGTTTGACAATTGGGCTTAGAAACTACCTGTAAAGTAAAAGCATTGAATAGTTAATATTGAATACTGAATAATTAAAAGTAATTAACAATAAAAGGGCAAAAGATTAAGAGTTTTAATTTTAGCTACAGGTTTTAACCTGTGGTTGTCTATCGATCAAGGCTGAATGATTGTACTTATTGGTTTTACTTAAACTTAGACTTAACCTCAAACTTAATTTTTGTACAGTTTTTAGGTAAAATTTGATTACCTTGGAAATTCAAAAAAATAATAAATTTAGTTGAATTAAGTTGCTAATTTAATGTATAATTAAAGTGTTATTGAATACTTAAATTAGTTGTATTAAAAGTTATCTGAAATTTTTGTTTTTGAGTGTGACACCTATCACATAAATTAAATTTATCAAGTTAAGGAGGGGATTTAGAATATGGCATGTTCATGTGGAAATGCTGAAGAGAATCAAGAGAAATACTTTGCACCACTCAAGAAAGTATTAGAAAATTATGACAAGAAAGCAAAGGATTTAATTCCTGTATTACAGGAAACTCAAGAAGAGTATGGTTATCTTCCTCAAGAGGTATTAGAGGAGATAGCAAAGAGTTTAAGGGTACCTTTTAGTCAGGTATATGGGGTAGTAACCTTTTACTCTCAATTTCACTTAGAGCCACGTGGTGAAAATATAATCAGAATTTGTATGGGTACTGCTTGCCACGTTCGTGGAGCAGATAAGGTGCTTGATACGATGAAAGAAGAGTTAGGCATAGACGATGGAGAGACAACCGAAGATCTTAAGTTTACTTTAGAGTCAGTTGCTTGTATTGGTGCTTGTGGACTAGCTCCAGTAATTATGGTTAATGATAACACTCATGGTTTGTTAACTCCTGAGACAACTGTTGAAGTTTTAGATCAGTATCGAGGATAAAAGCTAGTGCAAATAAATGGAGGTGATTAATAATATGAAATCATTAGAGGAATTAAAAGAGTTAAGAGAGCGATTTCAAAAGGACTTACGAGTTAGAAAGGCTTCTGATAAACCTAAAGTTATTGTTGGGATGGATAGCTGTGGGATTGATGCTGGAGCAAGAGAAATTTTAAAGAAGGCTCTAACTGAGATTAGTCAGCGAGATTTAGATGTGGTAGTTACTCAGACAGCATGTATTGGAGAATGTGATAATGAGCCAACAGTGACTGTTGACTTACCAAACGAGCCAAAGATAGTTTATGGTGATGTAACTGTAGATAAAGTAGAAAAGATTATTGTTGATCATGTTGTAGAAGGTAACATTGTAAAAGATTTAGTAGTAGCAGAGTTAAACGAATAATCATAATCTTATGAGGAGGGAAGAATAGATGGACCAATCAATTTATAGATCTCATATATTGATCTGTGGAGGAACGGGATGTGTTTCTTCAGGTTGTAAGGAAGTTAGAAGTTCTCTAGAAGAAGAATTAGCTGAACGTGATTTAGTAAATGAGATTAAGGTTATAGAAACTGGATGCCATGGTTTTTGTGAAAAAGGGCCATTAATGATCGTTTATCCAGAAGGTGTATTTTATTGTAAGGTACAGCCAGAGGATATGGAAGAAGTTGTAGAAGAGCATATATTGAAAGGTAAGGTTGTTGAGAGATTATTATATACTGACCCAACAACAGGGGAGAATATCCCATCTTATCAGGAGATTGATTTTTATAAAAAGCAACAAAGAACAGCATTAATAAATTGTGGTTATATTGATCCTGAAGAGATTAAAGAATATATTGCTACAGGTGGTTATGAAGCTATCGGTAAGGCTTTAACTGAAATGACCCCTCAAGAAGTAATTGATGAAGTTAAGGAATCTGGCTTAAGAGGTCGTGGAGGAGGAGGTTTTCCTACAGGTCTTAAGTGGCAATTTGCTAGTGATGCAGAAGGTGATAAGAAGTATGTAATCTGTAATGCGGATGAAGGAGATCCAGGTGCTTTTATGGATCGTAGTATTTTAGAAGGAGATCCTCACGTATTGATAGAAGGAATGATCCTAGCAGCTTATGCGGTAGGTGCAGATGAGGGTTATGTTTATGTTCGAGCAGAGTATCCATTAGCAATTAAAAGGTTAAGAGTGGCTCTTGAGCAGGCTGAAGAGAATGGTTTATTGGGTGAAAATTTATTTGGAACAGATTTCAGTTTTAAGTTACGTATTAAAGAAGGAGCAGGAGCTTTTGTTTGTGGAGAAGAGACTGCTTTAATGGCATCAATTGAAGGAGAGAGAGGAATGCCAAGACCGAGACCTCCTTTCCCAGCTGAAAAAGGTTTATGGGGTAAGCCTACGAATATCAACAATGTAGAGACTTATGCTAATGTTCCAGCTATTATCAAAGAAGGTGCTGAAGCTTATAAGCAGGTAGGTACTGAAGGAAGTACAGGAACAAAGGTCTTTGCTCTAACAGGTAAGATCAATAATACTGGTTTGGCAGAAGTACCGATGGGAATTACTATGAGGGAGATTATTTATGACATCGGTGGCGGAATAAATGAGGGTAAAGAGTTTAAGGCAGTTCAAATTGGTGGGCCATCTGGTGGATGTCTGCCCGAGGATAAATTAGATTTAACGATTGATTATGATTCATTGCTTGAAGTTGGAGCAATGATGGGTTCTGGTGGACTTGTTGTGATGGATGAAGATACTTGTATGGTCGATGTAGCTAGATTCTTCTTGGACTTTACCCAAAGTGAATCTTGTGGAAAATGTACTCCTTGTCGGATCGGAACCAAGCAAATGTTAGATATCTTAGAGCGAATTACTGTTGGAGAAGGTCAAGAGGGAGATATTGAGTTATTGGAGAGGTTAGCTGAAAATATTAAGAGTACTTCTTTATGTGGCTTAGGTCAGACAGCACCTAATCCTGTCTTGAGTACTTTAAGATACTTCCGTGATGAGTATGAAGCTCATATTTATGAGCAGACCTGTCCAGCGGGTGCTTGTGAAGAGTTATTAGGGGCTTATGTAATTGATGGAGAAGCTTGTGTAGGTTGTACTGTTTGCACTGAGGCTTGTCCAGTTGATGCAATTGCTGGTGAAGCTAAAGAGGAGCATCTGATTGATGAGGATGCATGTATAGCTTGTGGAGCTTGTGTAGACAAATGTCCAGTTGATGCAATTACACAATAAATAAATTATTAAAAGGAGTGATAAAATGGGTACTATTACTGTAACGATAGATGGTCAACAGGTTGAAGTTGATCAACAGGCTACTTTATTGGATGCAGCTAATAAAGTAGATATAGAGATTCCAACTCTCTGTTATCATCCAGATTTGACCTTGCATGGTTCTTGTAGAATTTGTGTTGTTGAAGATGCAGAAAGTGGAAATTTATTGGCTTCTTGTGCTACACCTGTAACTGATGGAATGAAGATTAAGACTATTACTGATAAAGTTATAGAAGCACGTAAAATGAATCTTGAACTATTACTTTCTGATCATCCTAATGACTGTATGACTTGTGAAGCAGATGGGGCTTGTGATCTACAGGAGTTGGTTTATGAGTATGATGTTTCTGAACCGAGCTTTGGTTTAATGGAAGAGGGCAAGTTTGAGGTCAAGAATGAGAATCCATTTATTGAGTTTGATTCTAATAAATGTATCTTATGTGGTAAGTGTGTTAGAGTGGATAATGAAGTTCAATGTTCTGGAGCGATTGATTTTATAGAACGTGGCTTTAGTTCAAAGGTAGCAGTACCTTTTGATCAGGATTTAGGAGCTGACTTTTCTAGTTGTGTCTTCTGTGGACAATGTGTAGAGATGTGTCCAACAGGTGCTTTGACTTATAAGCCTGCGAAGGGCCAAGGTAGGGAGTATGAGCTAGAGAAGGTAGAGACAACTTGTCCTTATTGTGGGGTTGGCTGTCAGATTGAATTGCAGGTTAAGGATAATAAGATCGTTCAAGTTGGTTCTATTTATGATGAAGATCATCCTAATCCAGTAGGTGAAACTTGTGTTAAGGGTCGTTTTGCTTATGATTTTGTCGATCATCCTGAGCGATTGACGAAGCCGTTGATTAAAAAGGATGGAGAGTTTGAAGAGGTTAGCTGGGATGAAGCGTTAGATTATACAGCTCAGAAATTAGGCAAGATTAAAGAAGAAGATGGCGGCGAAGCTATTGCTGGTTTAACTTCAGCTAGATGTAGTAATGAAGAAAATTATATATTCCAAAAATTTATGCGAGGTGCATTAGGCACAAATAGTGTAGATCACTGTGCCCGGTTATGACACTCCTCTACAGTGGCTGGTCTAGCCGCAAGTTTTGGTAGTGGAGCAATGACAAATTCTATAGGTGAGGTTGAAAAAGCAGATGCAATCTTTGTTACTGGTTCAAATACAACTGAAGCACATCCAGTAATTGGTAGCATGATCAAGAAAGCAGCCAGAAATGGTGCTAATTTAGTTGTTGCTGATCCTAGAGAGATTGAATTATCTAAAGAGGCTGATTTAGCTGTTCAACAAAAGCCTGGTACTGATATCGCTTTATTAAATGGCTTGATGCATGTAATAATTAAAGAAGGATTACATGATGAAGAATATATTAAAAATAGAACTGAAGGTTTTGAAGCAGTTAAGGAGACTTTAGAAGAATATACACCAGAAAAGGTAGAAGAGATTACTGGTGTAAAAGCCGAAGATATAGTTGAGTTAGCTAAATTATATGCTTCAGCAGATACAGCAGCAATCTATTATTCAATGGGGATGACTCAACATAAATCTGGTACAGATAATGTATTAACTGTAGCTAACTTAGCTATGTTGACAGGAAATGTAGGTAAAGAAGGCGGAGGAGTTAATCCATTACGGGGACAAAATAATGTACAAGGTGCTTGTGATTTAGGTGGACTTGCAACTGTATATCCAGGTTATCAAGCGGTTGAAGATCCTGAGGCTAAAGCTAAGTTTGAAAAAGCGTGGGGTGTAGATGAGTTAAATCCTAATAACGGACTGACTGTAGTAGAGATGGTTAATGCTGCAGGAGAAGGTGACGTTAAAGGTCTTTATGTCTTAGGTGAAAACCCAATGATTTCTGATCCAGATCAACATCATGTTGAGGAGGCTTTAAAGGCTACTGAATTCTTAATAGTGCAAGATATCTTCCTAACAGAGACTGCTGAACTTGCTGATGTGGTATTTCCAGCAGCTTGTTTTGCTGAAAAGGATGGAACTTTCACTAACTCAGAAAGAAGGGTACAGCGAATAAATAAAGCTGTTGAAGCTCCAGGTGAGGCTAAAGCAGATTGGAAGGTTTTCTGTGAGTTGGCTAAGAGATTAGGTTTTGAAATGGATTATGATTCTGAAGCTGAAATCATGGATGAGATTGTAGAAGTTACACCAATCTATGGTGGTATTAGCTATGATAGAATAGCTAATGAAGAGCTACAATGGCCATGTCCTGACAAGGATCATCCAGGGACTAAGTTCTTACATGAAGGTGAGTTTGCTCATGGTAAGGGTAAGTTCCATGTTACAAAGCATATTGCACCAATTGAGTCAGCGGATGATGAGTATCCATATATTATGATGACAGGTAGAATGTTATATCACTTCCATGGTGGTAGTATGACTAGACGTTCTGCTGCTGTTGATGCTTATGAGTCGGATGCTTATGTAGAGATTAATTGCGATGATGCTGTTAAATTAGATATTGAGGATGGAGATAGAGTTAAGGTTACTTCCCGTCGTGGTGAAGTAGAGACTTATGCTCGAGTTGTGGATATAGTTCAAGAAGGCGAAATATTTATGCCTTTCCACTACGCAGAGAGTCCAGCTAATAGGTTGACTAATGGTGACGAATTAGATCCTAAAGCTAAGATACCCGAACTTAAGGTAACAGCTGTTAAGGTGGAAAAAGTGTAAGTAGTGACTGATGATTAGTGATTTGAAATAATAAGGGCCAACTGCCTTAACTGGGGGTTGGCTCTTTTATATTAGTTAACAGTTGATAGTTTACAGTGTACAGTTATAAGCTCAAGACCTTAAGAACTTAAGTACTCTAAAATGCCCTATATCTACAGGTTTGGAGTGATTTTGAATTTCAACTGCTAGTTGGACATTGTAAATTGTACACTGATATTTAGTTTTTGTGTGGGGGTTTAACATGAAACAAGATGAATTTGAATTATTAGAATATGGAATTTTGGTTATTTTAGTTATAATTTTGGTAGCTATGATCTATATTATATTAGGGGGGGAAATCCAGGATTTAATTATTATATTTTCTTGAAGTTGGGAGGTGATAAAATGCAAGTTGTAGCAACTGATTGCCGAGATTATGATCGGAAGTTAGTATTGAACACGGTTAGAGACGCCTTAACTAGTTTGCAAGTTGAGCAATTAGTTGCTAGAGGGGATAGTGTATTATTGAAACCAAACTTATTGAGCCCTCATCAGCCTGAAGCAGGGATTACTACTCATCCTATTGTAGTTGAAGCTGTAATTACATATTTTCAAGAATTAGAAGTAGAAGTTAAAGTAGGAGAGAGCTCAGGAGGCATGATGGTCAATCAATCTTTGACTGAACAAGCATTTCAAAAGACTGGAGTATTGGCTGTTTGTCAGAAATTAGGAGTTGAAGTGATTAATTTTGATCGAGCTTCTACTAAGATAGTCAGTAATGATAGATATGATTTCCCATTACCTGAGGTATTATTGGAGGCGGATTTGGTGGTATCATTACCTAAATTAAAGACCCATAGCTTGACCTTGTTTACTGGAGCGATTAAGAATTTATATGGTTGTATTCCTGGGATGAAGAAGGTGGGATACCATCGGAGTTGTCCCCATCCAGCTGACTTTTCAGAGTTGATTGTTGATATTTTTGAACTGGTCAAGCCTGATCTAGCAGTAATGGATGGGATAGTCGGTTTAGAGGGGAATGGGCCAGGCTCTACAGGAGATGCGTGCCAGATAGGGGTTCTGTTGGCTAGTCAAGATCTGGTTGCCTTAGATGCAGTTGCTGCTTCTTATTTGGGTTATACTCAAAATCAGGTACCAATTACTCGGATAGCTGCTAAAAGAGATCTGGGAAGCAATCAACTGCAGCAGATAGAAATAATAGGAGGTTATCAACCTGCTCAGCAGGGCTATCGATTGCCTTCTAATGCTTTATTGAGCTTGCTACCTAATTGGTTATTACAACCTCTGTTTGGTTCTTTATTATCACAGCCAGTAATTAACCATCAGGAGTGTATTAAATGCCAACGTTGTGTGCAAAGTTGTCCACAAGATGTGATTGTTGACCGACAGGGATTAGAAATAGAAGAAAAAGGTTGTATTAAGTGTTTGTGCTGTCAAGAGTTATGTCCTCAAGAGGCAATAACTGTTAAAGAGCATTTGTTAGTTAAATTAATTAGATCAATCAAAGGGTTTTTACGTTGATTTTTGACTAGGTATTTCTAATATGGTATAATTAATTGTGTTTATTAGAAGTAGAACTCTAAAAAAAACGCACAAGGTGGGGATAGAATGAGTGAAGCCAGTAAAAAATTAGATTTAGAAAGTAAATATGAAGAAATGTCTGAGCATGAGCTGATTAGATTAGCTCAGAAGGGGGACAAGCTGGCTGAAGAATACTTGATCGATAGCAATATTGATATTGTTTATGCTAAATCCAAATTATTTTACATTAAAGGATTGGATAATGATGATGTAATCCAAGAGGGATTGGTAGGATTGCATAAAGCAATCAGAGATTATAAGGTCAAGAGGGAAGCATCATTTCGCGGTTTTGCTCATTTGTGCGTCAATAGACAACTTATATCAGCGATCAAAACAGCTAATCGCCAAAAGCATATGCCGTTGAATAATTCCACTTCTATTGATAAGAAGTTGAAGTATTCTAAAGATGATGGAGGTCGGGGGCGTACTTTACTAGATATTTTACCTGATCAAAATAATGATCCTGAAAAGAATTATGTCAACCGTGAGTTAGTAACAGAAGTAACATATCAATTACGTAAGATGCTGACCGAGTTGGAATGGGATGTATTTGATAAGTATATCCAAGGTAAATCGTATAAGGAGATTGCTTTAGAGATTGAATGTAATGTTAAAACAGTTGATAATGCATTACAACGAGCCCGCCGTAAGATTGATGATTTGAAAGAAAGATTGACTGAGGAAATAAAAGAATACTAATAAAACTAACAGAAGTTGTCCATTAGGGCAACTTTTTAGTTTTTAAAGAGTATTGACATCCCAGAGTTAAAATAGTAAAATATACATAAATGTAAATAAGTGTAAACGGGGTGGTGGGATGGAGCAACAACGCCCAATAATTTATCTATTAGCAGATCAGAGTAAGTATTTACTTGGTCTATCTACTTTACCTGAATTAGATACTAAGTATTATCTACAACAGGGGGTTATAGAACAAGACTTTAAACTATTTTTGTTGACAGAAGAGTTGGACTGGGGAGTAGGAGAGTATCTGTACCAGAAGATAACTACTGCCCAAGAGCGAAGAGGGGCCAACTTTGATAGTAGATTGGTAGCAGGAGGGTTGTTTAATCTCTTGTTAGACTTTGATCCGTTGACCAAGGTAGTTGAGGATAAGAAGGCAGAGATTGCTGAGGAGTTGCAGCAATTTAAGTTAGTAACTAAAGTTACTAAAGAAGAGGTAGCTAGGCAAGAGATCTTGGCTACCTCTTTTCCCCGTCCAGTAGAGTTCTACCAGGTCTATCGGTTAGTGGCAGGTCAGAAGTTATATTATAGTGAGATTAGGCAAGTGGTACGGAAGAATAAACTGGTGGTTAGAGATTTAAGTAAGGTTTTGCTATATTTAAAGTTGTTAGGTCGGCTAGAGATAATTTCAGCAATTAAGTATCGGAGCAGCTCGATCAGTTGCCAGCGGTGTGGTAGTCAGCAGGTAGTGGAGATTGAGTGTGGTTATTGTGAAAGCTTGGATTATCATTGTCAGGACTGTCTGATGATGGGGGAGGCTAGATTATGCCGTCCGTTGTATCGAATTCCAGCTATGGAGACTGAATCAGAGTTGAAGTTTATTGAGCCTGAGTTGGAATTTGAATTGACAGCACTCCAGCAGGATGTCTCTGATCAGTTGGTTAAATTTACGCAGCAAAATTATCAACAGGCTCTGGTCTGGGCAGTCTGTGGGGCTGGTAAGACGGAGGTGACCTTTGCTGTCATTGCTAAGTTATTAAATCAAGGTAGGCAGGTCTTATTTGCGATTCCACGGCGGGATGTAGTCGTTGAGTTGGCAGAAAGATTACGGGAGGCTTTTCCTGAAATCAGCATTAAGGCGCTTTATGGAGGTAGTGAGGAACGATATCAGCAGGCTGAGTTGGTAATTGCGACCACCCATCAGGTCTTACGGTATTATCAAGCCTTTGATCTGATTATCTTAGATGAGATGGATGCCTTTCCCTATCAAGGCAGTGAGATTCTAAAGCGGGTGCTTCAAGAGGCGAGAAAGGATGACGGGCAGATCATTTATATGACTGCTACTCCTGGGCCAGAGGAGTTTGCGGAGTTAGAAGAAGGTCGCTCAAAGTTGATCAAGCTATCGGCTAGATATCATGGTTATCCACTCCCCGAGCCTGAACTGTTGACGGCAGAGCTGAAGTATGATCAGGAGGAGGGGGTTGTGGAGTTGGCCCAGCTTGTGTTGGACAAGTTGTGGTTATCGGTTGAGGGTGATGGAGCTCAGGTCTTTCTCTTCGTTCCGAGTAGGGATTTAGTGGATTTAGTCGTTGATTATTTACGAGTTCAGTTTCCAGAGATCAATGGAGTCAGTTGGGTGCAGGGTAGTCATTCCCAGGATCAACGTCGTGAAGAGAAGCGGGAAGGATTTTTGGCAGGAGATTATCCGATCTTGGTTTCGACGACGATCATGGAGCGAGGTGTAACGGTGGAGAAGGCCAATGTCTTGGTCTTGTTTGCTGATTGGGAGTATGTCTTTAATCACCAGACTCTGATCCAGATGGCTGGTAGATCTGGTAGATCCCTTACTTATCCTGAGGGAAGGGTCTGGTTTATCGGAAATGAGATCAGTGAGGAGATGGAGCTGGCAAGAGATATGATCTGTGAGTTGAATCAGGATGCGAGGGAGAAAGGACACCTAAAAAAGCATTGAATATTTAATATTGAATAGTTAAAAACAATTGAAAGTTGATAATTGATAATTGACAGTAGCTAGAAAAAATTTAAGAGCGGATGGACACTGATAAAAAAGCATTGAATATTTAATATTGAATAATGAATAGTTAAAGATCAAAGGTTTAAGATCAAAATCCTTAAGATTAAAATTCAGTGAATCACGAATGAGGAATAATTGGCCCTAATTATAAAATGATTGATAAACAAAAATTAACAATTGACAGAATGTACAATGGACAATTAAAGAGCTTTTAAAGTATTTTGATTAAGGAATTGGGCTTTAATTGTAAATTGTTAATTGTATATTGTAAATTTGTTTTCGAGGTGATTTTATGCTATCGAAAGTCTACAATTTCATTCTAGAATTACTATACCCCGCCTGGCCAAGCTGTCCAGCTTGTGGACGGGAGTTTAGCAGTAGTGAGATCGGTTTTTGCTCTGAATGTATCGATGAGATCGAATTTATCGGTGATGATTACTGTATCAAGTGTGGTAAGCTAACCGAGAATAAATTATGCCTTGATTGTAGGGAGCAGGAGCGGTTTTTCAGTCAGGCTCGGGCGGTTGGTCTTTATGATGCGGGGTTGAAGGAATATATTAAGCAGTTGAAATATGAACAACGGCAGCAGTTAGCTAGACCGTTGGCAGGGTTGTTAACTAGATATGCTGAGTACTACTATCAGATTAATCGGCTGGATCTAATAACATATATTCCAATTCACAAGGAACGTCTAGAGGAGCGGGGGTTTAATCAGGCCTATCTGTTGGCTAAGCAGTTAGCTAGTGAACTTAGATTACCGATTAAGTCGCTGTTGGCTAGAATAGTAGATACTGCTCGGCAGAGTGAGTTGGCCCGGCAGGAGCGATTGCAGAATCTAGCTGGTAAGTTCAAGATAGAGAATCAGCAGTTAGTTAAAGGGCAGAGGATATTGTTGGTTGATGATATCTTTACGACTGGAGCAACGGTCAATGAAGCCAGTAAACTGTTGCTGGAAGCAGGAGCGAAAGATGTTAAAGTAATTACATTGGCCACTGGGATGGATCTTGTCAGATAACAAGGAATTTTTGTAGAAATAGAGAATAATATTAGTAACTGGTGACTAGTGATTAGTGATTAGGTTTTAGAGTATTTAACCAATTACAGATTTAAGCTTTGATTTTGATCTTTTGAATTTAATTGTGAATTGTACATTGTAAATTGTTAATTAAACTGGGGGGTGACTGAAGTGTCAATACAAAAATGTAAGGATTGCAAACAGATCTTTGCTCCTGTCCGGAAAGAGAAGAAGTGTCCTGACTGTAGAAGAAAAGAGAATGAGAAGTTTAAGCTTGTGCGGGATTATTTATGGGAGAACCCTGGGGCGACGATCGAAGAAGTGCATCAAGATACTGAAGTCGAAAAGAAGTTGATCCGTGAGTTTGTGAAGCAAGGCCGTTTTGAGCAGATGGGAGAGTTAGAACTGACTATTGACTGTGATCGATGTGGAGTTCCGATTTCGAGTGGACGGTTTTGCAAAAGTTGTCGAGATGCTTTACAGGATAGCTTTAACAAGGCTAAGAGCAAGTTAAAGAAAAAGCCTAAGGAGAAGAAAGGTGCCGGGATGTTTACTAGGGAGCGACGTGAAAAAAGATAATAGCTTTCGCGAGAGGGGTTTAAGGTAGGATAACTGTTTATTAGTTAGTTAATCTTCCTTAAGCCTTTTTTATTGTTTGAGATGGGGGTTAAATAATGTTGAGGAATTAACGATAAAATAAAAAAGCATTGAATATTTAATAATGAATATTGAATAATTAATAGTTAAAATAATAGTTAAAAATCAAGAGCGTTAGAAAATCATAAAATCAAATTCTTTAATTCAATAGAATTTAAAACTTTTGAATTTAACTCACACTGACACTGAATCAAAAATATGTATTCAGTACTAAGTATTCAAAGCTCAAGCAGCTCAGTTAAAAGAATGATTTGGAAGACAAAATATTTAGTCGCAGGATGCTTTGCAAACATTGATGGGTTTAGTTAGTGTTTTGAATGTGTGACTTTGAATTCCCTACGGGTCTTAAAAAAAACAAGACCCTTCGTGAAAACCCTATCCACTGTCAATTGTACATTGTAAATTGTACACTAAGATGGGGGCAGAGAAATTTAGTTATTTGCGAGGTATTGTAATAACAGGCTTTAATTTAGCTAAGAGCATTAAGTTCATTAAAGGTGGTGGTAGAGATGAAAATTGATCAGAATCAACAAGCGAAGTTGGCCCAGGCTTTTAACAAGTATAACAAGCAACAACGACAGCAGGAGCAAAAGATCGGTAAGGATCAAAGAACGGATCGAGTCTCTTTATCCAAGGAGGCCTTGCAGCTACAGAAGGTGGAACAGGAGTTGGCTGAGAAGGTTGATTCGCCAGAGCGGCAGGAGAAAATTGACAGGATAAAAGCGGAAGTTCAGGCAGGGACTTATAATGTCGATGGTGAAGCTATAGCGGAGAAGATGCTGGACGGTATAATGAACAATTGACAATGTACAATGTACAATTGGGAGATCAAAATCTTAAAAGAAGAGAATAGTTAAAGACCAAAAGTTCAAAGACAGTAACCACGAATCAACACAAATTAACATTAATAAAAAATGGATTATAAATTAAGGTCAAAAACAGATAAGCCACAGATCAATACTGATTAAAATAAATTTAAAAAGTAGTGAAAATAATAGGGAATACTTAAAGCTCAAAAACTCAAAGATAGCAACCACGAATTAACACTAATTGACAATTAAAGGTCAAGGTTTTTGAAGTGTTGGAAGTTTTTAACTATCAACTTTAAACTATCAATTATCAATTGAATTTACACTGCGAAGGAGGAAGCTTATGGCAGAAGTTGAAGTAACAGAATATCATATCAAACAGTTAATCGAAATCTTAAAGGCTGAATATAAAATCCATCAAAAGATTTATGAACTAGGTGAGAGAAAACGGGAAGCACTTCTTGAGCAGGATATGACTAAGTTAAATGAGATTGTTAAGAAGGAAGAAGAGGTTGTAGATTATATAGAGGTATTAGAGGGAAAGAGAAGTGATTTAGTAGGTGATTTAAGTATTACTGAACTGATAAAAGAGTCTGAGCCTCCTTACGATGAAAGATTAGAGGAGATAGGTGAGAAGTTATCACTTTTGATGGCCAAGCTGATCGATTTGAACCAGCTTAATAATAAATTAATCCAAGATGGCATTAAGATGACTAATTTCAGTCTCAGCATCTTGACGGATGATCAAAAGAGTACTTATGGGAAAAAGGGTTCATTCAATAATGATCGAAAAAGGAGTTCGATTCTTAATCACAAAGCATGAGAAGCGTGTCGGTGTCAGTAGTCCGTGCCAGTGGAAGAGCAGAAAAAGCGTGACTGTGTCAGTAATTTGTGTCTGTGAAAACCATTAAACTTAAATATTATTAGAGATTGATTTTCTTTTTTCTTAATGATTTTCATGGTCTTGAATTTTTACAGACAACAGTCACAGCCACAGACACGTATTTCACCGGTAACACTTGACAGACAACGGATAACAGAAGAACAGGAGGGAAAGTGATGACATCAACATTTGGAGGAATTGAGTTAGCCAAACGGGCTTTACAAACACAACAGAAGTCTTTGATGGTAACGGGTCATAATATCGCTAATGCTAATAATGAAAATTACTCCCGGCAGCAGGCAGTTCAAGGAACGACAACACCTTATACTGTGCCAGGGTTAAATCAAAGTGCTAATGCCGGCCAAATTGGAACGGGAGTTGAAGTTAAAAAGATTGAACGGATGCGGGATAACTTTGTAGATAGTAGGATCAGAGCTGAAAATCATGGTTTAGGTGAATGGGAGATGAAAAAAGAGAATTTAAAAGAGATTGAGTCTATCTTTAATGAATTAGAAGAGGGCGGATTGGTTAATAGTTTAGATGAGTTTTGGACCAGTTGGCAGGAGCTTAACAATAACCCCGAGAGTCTAGCTATGAGAGAGACACTTGTCCAAAAATCAATTACTTTAACGACTCAGATGAATCACTTTGATTCGGCTTTGGAGGAATTTAAAGGGAATTTAGGAACAGAGATTGAAGGGCGGGTCGATGAGTTTAATGCTTTAACCAGCAGAATTGCCAGTCTCAATGACCAGATTAAAGCGGTTGAGACTGATGGTAAGAAGAATGCCAATGACTTGATCGATGAACGGGATGCTTTACTAGATGATCTCTCTAAGTTGGCTGATGTCAATATTAGAACGACAGAGGACAATGAAGCTAATGTTAGTTTGAATGGAATTAATGTCGTCCAGGGTAAGTTTGCTCATAAGTTAGAAGAGTCTACGGCTGGTGAAGAGATGGAGCTAGAGGAGAACTTTGTAGCTGCGTTCAGTGGAGATAGTGTTGAGAATGATGGTGAGGAATATGATTATATTAGAATTGTAAGTGATGAAGATATTGATAATATTGAAATAGAGTTTGGTGATGATGATGGTTATGATGATGGTACAATAACTTTAGATCGAGAGGATACAAGTAACTTTGAAGAGCGGATTAGAGGTTTGCTAGAAGATGAAGGTGAGCACGATATTAAGAATGTCACTGTTTTTGAAGATAGATTGGGGAAAGCTTTAGGCGATGAAGATTGGGAATTAGATAATGATAATGTCAACTTTGAGCATGAATTTGAAGGATATAAAGAAGATGGAATTGAAAAATATCAATTCCAAGTTGGTGGTAATAGTGTACAGATCAACAGTGGAGAGATTAAGGGCTTGCAGGATGTTAGGGATAAAGTTGATGATTATCGTGTTAATAATTTGGATCGATTGACGCGGAGGCTAGTCAGTGAGGTCAACCATATCCATGGCAATGGCTATGATATGAATGGTGATGCAGTTGGTGAAGATCATGAAAACTTCTTTACCTTCAATACTGAAGATGATGGTAAAGTACCAACAGCAGGTCACATCCAGGTCAATGAGAATATCGTGGATGATCCAAGTAAGATAGCTGCTTCTGCTAATGGTGAACTAGGAGATGGAAGCAATGCCCAACGAATTGCTGATCTGAGGTACAAAGGGGATGCTATCAATTCGACTGGTTTTAATGATTACTGGCAGACACAGACCAGTATGTTGGGGATTGATATCGAACGGGCTGATAGGATGCATAGTAATCAGAAGGTCTTGACTGACAGTTTAAAGGCGAAGCGTGATGAAGTGTCAGGTGTTTCTTTAGATGAAGAGATGACTGAGATGGTCAAGTTTCAGCATGGTTATAATGCAGCCGGACGAGTAATTTCACGGTTAGATGAGATGTTTAATACGCTTGTTAATACAATATAGCTAGTTAGCAATTGATAATTGATAATTAAAAAGCATATGTGTAAAATTAAGATAATCTTTGGTATTATAAGGGTTTAAGGTAGAGCTTTATTACAATTATGTGTAACTTTTGCTTAGAACCATGAGGGAGATTTCTCGTTCTGAAAGATTTTTTCTGAGCTTCTAAGATTCGTCTGCGAATAAATAAGAGCTAGCTAATTTAAAAGTAGGGAAATTAGCTAATTCATACTCTTATTTATTTCTCGACTCATCAACAAGCTAGACGAAAAAATCTAGATGTCACTGCGAAACATCCCTCATGATTTATAATTAGTTAGGTTTTAGGAAAATTTTGTTTGAGCTGAGCATAGATTCTGTAATTAACTGCTTTAACAGCAATTGTATTTAAAATAAATAATGAATTTAATTTGAAATAGGTAGTTAGCTTGGGTTGCGAGTTTAATTTTCCTTTGTTTTTAAGTTTTTTTCCTAAATTTTTTTGCAGCAAAAAAATTTAGTCGAGGAAGGGCTGGTTTTTAGCCCTCTCGAAACTGATTTTGAACTTAATTATAAATTGTCAATTATAAACTATAAATTGACTTTAATCGGGGGGTATGATTATGACTCGTGTTACAAACAATATGATGATTCGTGATTTTAAGAATAATTATAACCGAAGTCAAGGCACACTAAATAAATATATGAATCAACTATCAACAGGAAAACGAATGCAGAATGTATCCGATGATCCTTTGAGTGCTACTAAGTCATTGAGCACTAAGAGTACGATTAAGTATAATGAACAGCATACCAAAAATGTTCAAGATGGGATCAAATGGCTTGAAACTACGGATATGGCTTTGGATGATGTGGGGAGTACTTTACGACAAGCTAGAGACTTAGCGGTGCAGGGAGCTACAGACTCAGCTACGCCTGCTGATAAGGCGATGATTGCAAAAGATGTGAGGCAACTTCGTGAACATTTAGTTGAAGTTGGTAATACAACATATGATGATCGTTATATCTTCAATGGAACGCGAACGGATGAGAGACCATACACAGCTGGTGATTCAACTAATCCAGATGATTACTTTGCTAATGATGCTGATGTTTCTGAAGCAACTATTTATCGGGAAGTTGGGCAAGGTGTCAAGATTGATATCAATGTCTCTGGAGCTGACATCGGTGATGAAGGCTTTAGTAAAGTTCTTGCTGATTTGAAAAAGTTTGAGGATGCTCTAAATGGCGAGGGTGATGAGAGTATTCAGGATGGAATTGCAAATATAGATGATCATATAGAAGAGACCTTGATGGCTCGCGCCAGAGTTGGAGCTAGACAACAGCGAATGGGTCTTTTAGAGTCTCGGCTAGAAGCTCAAAAGATCAATCATAGTGAGAATTTATCGGATATTGAAGATGTCGATATGGCAGAGACGATTACAAATTTGAAGATGGAGGAGAATGTCCATCGTGCTTCTTTAGCAATAGGAGCGAGGGTGATTCAGCCAACGTTGGTTGACTTTTTGAGTTAACAAAAAAAGCATTGAATATTTAATATTGAATAATTAATAATGGGAAAAATAAAAAGTTATAAAGCTATAAAAGCATCAATTTGAAAAATTGAATAATGAATCGTCGAAAAAGATTGAATTAAATTGTAAATTATTAATTATTAATGAGTCTTCTCATCTGAAAATATTGGAAGAATGAATATTTAATCTCAGGATGTCTTGCAACTATTGATGGTTTAAGTGTTTGTGGTTTTATGACTTTGAATTTAATTGTCAATTGTACATTGTAAATTGTACATTAAGACGGGGGTGCAGAGAAATTTAGTTATCTGCTAAGTATTGTAATAACAGGCTTAGATTTAGATGAGAGCACTGTTAATTAGATAGGGGGGATTAGTATTCAAATACCACAGCTTAATATCAGTAAGAACTTCGGACGGCTTGGAGTTAATAGAACCCCTGGTAACTTTGAGATGGATGCTAAGCTAGCAGACTTAAATATTGACTATGGTACTAGGCAACCTTTTCAGGTGCTAGGTGATGTGAAGATGGATAATCCCTCTGTGATTGTGGAGATAGATCAGAGTAAGCCTTTAGAAGAGTTAGGGCGAAGGAGTTTAAATTCTCTGATCAATTTCTTAGAAAATGAGGCTAAGCAACAAGCCAGTCAAGCTATTGCCCAAAAAGCACGGGAGGGTGATCGGTTGGCCCGGATAGAGAATCCGAACAATACCATTGCAGAGGTTGCTAAGGATAATTCCTTTGATCAAAAGGAGACGACTATAGCTGCTGTTCCTGAGTCTGATCCGGAAATTAATGTTGAGGTAGAAAGGCCTAATATCGAGCTTAATCGAGCTAAGGTGGATCTTCAGCTTGATTTTGAGTATCCTAATATAGAGGCTGTCGGTGATAAGTATGAGGTCTATTTGGCCCAGGAGCCTCAGTTGGATATTAGAATTTGAAGGGCATTTCACCCGCGTTAACTTAAGATGATTTTTGGTGTTATAGGGGTTTGAAGTGGAGCTTTATTACAATATAATGTACAGTTGACAATGTACAATTTACAATTAAAGGTCAAAACCTTGAAAACCTAAGACCTCTGAAAAATCTATATATCTAAAGGTTAGATTGGTTTTGATCTTTAGGGTTCTAATTAGGTTTTAGGAAAATTTTGTTTGAGCTGAGCATAGATTATGCAATTAATTTAATAGTAATTAATTTTAAATATTAGGTAGTAAGATTAGCTTAAAGTAAAGAGTTAGCTCGGTTAGCGAGTTTAATTTTCCTCTGGTTTTTTAGCTTTTTTTCCTGACTTTTTTTACAGTAAAAAAAGTTAGTCGAGGAAAGGCTGGTTTTTAGCCGCCTCGAAATTGATTTTAGGTTTTATGTTTTAAGATTGTAATTTTAAAAGTTACACTATATATCAATAAAAAGTAAGGTGATTAGAAAGTTATGTCTTAAGTTGACGCACATGAGAGAATAATTAAGAATATAAAGCAGGAGGTTATTAAATGAAGATAGAAACTAAGTTATTTGGTGAGATTGACGTACAAGAAGATAAAATCATTACCTTTTCTGATCCAATTTTAGGTTTTGAGGATTATACTCAGTTTACAGTTATTGATAGCTTAGATGATGAGCTGTTTTATTGGTTGCAGTCTATTGAAGAGCCTGCTTTGTCCTTTATGATGATCAATCCATTAAACTTTGTAAAGGATTATCAGATTACTTTAACTGATAAATTTCAGGAAAAATTGGATATTGACCAAGATACTAAGAATGAAGATATAGTATTTTATACCTTTGTAGCAGCTGAAGATGAAACTAAACTTAGGACTAATTTAAAAGCACCGATTATTATCAATACTGAAAGCCGAAAAGGTGGTCAGCTTGTGTTGCAAAAGGACTATCCAACCCGTTATTATCTATTCAATGAAGAAGAGACTGCAGCAAGAGTGATAGGAGGCTAATAATGCTAATCTTAACGCGGAAAGAAGATGAAGCAATCGTAGTAGATGATCAGATAAAGGTCAAGGTATTGGAAGTAAAGGGTGGTCGAGTCCAGCTAGGGATTGAAGCTCCTCGTTCTATTGCTATTCATCGTGAGGAAGTCTATCATAAGATTCAGGCTGAGAATAAAGAAGCAGCACAGATTAAGGGTGGCTTGGCGGCTGAGTTGTTGAAGAAGGCTAGGGAGCAGGTGAGAGATTAGGAATTAGGAATCAGGAATCAGGAATCAGGAATCAGGAATCAGGAATTAGGAAATAGGAGACAGGAGACAGGAGACAGGAGACAGGAGACAGGAGACAGGAAGGTCAAACCCAATATAAAATTTAAAATTGATTTGAGCTAATGACTGCCGTGGGGCAGTTTTTTGTTATGGGTGAGTGAGGTTAAAATCAGGAATTAGGAACTAGTGAAGTCAAGTTCATAATTGGTGTGTGTTGTTTGGATAAAATTCAAAAGCCCTTCGTGAAAATCGTAAAAACCACATCCACTCTTCGTAATAAAAAGTATTTTTTTATTGATATAATTTTATAGCTTAGCCTACAAAAAGTTGGCGATATCTATAGAAAATAGCTTTTAATATATGCTAAAATGGTCTATAATAATAATAAGAGAATTTAGATATACTTATAGTGCTAGTATATTAATAATATATATTAAAGTTTAATAAGAATAACTTTATAGAAGGGAGGAAAATAAATGGATAAAGATAATTTTTTAGAAGAGTTTAAGAATAGATTAAAGAGAAAATGTTTAAAAGATAAATACATTATGAACGATGAGTATGAAGAAAAACTCCACAATAATATTTCAATAATTTTTAATTATAAATTTAATCAATCAAATGAAGGTGAGTTGGATTATAAGATTGAATTTTATAATGAGTTATCTTCATTTATAATAAAAGACTTCGCTTTATATATTATTTATGTAATAAACAAATATATTTCTAATAAATATGAGATAAATGATTTTGAAATGAAGAAAAGAAATAGGATTAAGTCAATTGAACAGTTTCGTTCTAAAATTGAGAATATAAATCCAGAAGATGAGAAAATGATAGAGTGGGTTTATTTAAAACTTATGAAGGAAACTAAATTTATGGAAAGAACTATAATAGCTAAAAATATTGAAGATTTTTTAAGAATAGAAAAGATAGTTTCTAATACTAAAAGAAGAATAGATGAATTAGATTTGATTAAGGAACATAAAAATAGGATTGAGATTATCCAAAATTTTTATAATTGCAAAGATAAGCTTTTGAAAAATAACTTTATTGGTCATAAAAATAAATTAATAAAATATGCTCAGGAAAATGATTGGAAAGTTAGAAATGAAGAAATACAAGCTAAATTTAATTATCAAGTTGATGATATTCCATTAACTGAAACAAGAACAATTAAACCTAGAAAAAAATCTAATCAAAATATTAAGGTTAAAAAATGTGCTTTGATTTCGAAAAAGGAGGGAGAAAATGGATAGTAATGTATTACAGATGACAGATATATTTCTAGAGGAGCTAAATGTAGAAAAAATGAATTTAGAAACTCCAATAGAAGAAGATCAATCTCTAGAAATATCGGGAGAAATGATGTATTCTGAAGAAGATGAAGATTATTTTAGATATATATTGGAAGTTATTTTTATACAAAGAAAGAAAGTTAAAATTTCCTTGGTCTATGATACTTATTTTATCTTAGAAAATTTTGATGAAAAAAAGGTGGATAGTAATTATTTAGCAAGTGAATTTAATAAGTATGTTTGGCCTTACTTAATACAGGAGATTGATAATATAACTTCTAAAATGTCTATTAATAGAATAAAACTCCCATCCTATGGGGTGATAATGAATGACAGATAGTATCAATAATTTTTCTCCTATTAAAATTTTAGATCCACAAAATCAATCACGATTTAGATATATTAATAATGAAAAGGTAGTGAAGTTAACCGCTTTTTTATATAAAAACCCAAATTATTTAGTGTATGCAGGTGAGATAATATATGAGATTACATGTGTAAAAGACTTATATAAGTCAGATATACTTGCAGATTATTATCAAGAAAATTTTGCTTCTAATATAGCTGAAGAAGAATAAGTTAAAAATGATAAATTTATTAATTTGATTATCTCTTTTTATTCCCTTGATACTGATACAGTTGATTTTGGGAAATTTAGAGGAGCAATATTGGAGCGATTGACATTATTATTTATTTTAGAAAGATATTCATCTTCTGAGAGTATATATCTTCCTATTAGAGAAGAAGAGTTGTTTGAGAATTGTAGTTTAAATATGGATTGTAAAGTTGAAATTTCAAGTGTAAATTGGACGAGCCGTGATCCGATAGATGTTGTAGCTTGGGATCAAAGAGATTCAACAGGTGAAGGATATGAATGTAAAATAAAAATTAATAGTTTAAAAGAGTCAGATGAAGATATTTTATTTAATCTTTGGAAACATTCTAATTCTAATCGATTTATTGAAAAATTTAATGTAGGAATAGTTACTTTTTCAACTAAAGAAATTATAGATTTTTTAGATATATCAATTGACAATGTTAATATTTATGGTAGAAATAATATTGATAAATTAAGGGAGTTTAATGTTAGTTAGATTAAAGAGAGGAAGCAGGAGTCAGGAATTAATAAAACCTAAAGTTTGAAATCTTAAGAGATAGTTAAGTAAATGGTTGAAAGATAAAAATAGCCGTTCAGCACTTTATGCTGGCGGCTATTTTTATCTTTATTTTCTATTTTTTACTTGAGATGTTTAGAAATTGATAACAGGAGTTAAAAAAGATATAATATAGTTGATTCCTAGTTGTTCTATATTTTATGCTTAAATTGGAGGCTTTAACAATATGAAAAAGCTTGACTCGATTAAATCTTATAAAAGAAGGCTGAATAGATTAGAAAATAAATTAAGGTCAATGCGAGCACTGGCTACTAAAATTAAAGATAATGATTATCTTAATCAAGTTCAAAAAGAAAAGATCAAACAGGATTTTAAATCTCTAAAAGAGAAAGTTAAAGTAATAGAAAAGGAATTGAAGAAGGAGGAATGACTAGAATTAATTTCAAATTTGATCTATAAATAGAGCAAGAAGAGGATATAAGCAAGAAATAAAGAGTTAAGTTGATTTAATTGTCTTAAATAGTCTTATTAAGTGATTGGATCTCTTTAAAGATTTTAAGGTATCCACGATAATAAGTATAGAGTTGATAAAAATAGTTATCTAATCTGCTTTATCTAGAGTTCCGGCCGGATCTAGGTAGCAGTAGGTTAGCTATAAGCTATCAGATATCAGGCATCAGTAAATTCAGTTGACTTTGAACTTCAAGATTTTGATCTTAGCTGAAGACTGAAAGCTGAAGACTGAAAGCTAAATGAAGGCAAGGATGCCTTCACAAAAAATCAAGGAGGATGATAAAAGTGAGAATTCAAAACAATATTAGTGCAATGAATGCACTGCGAAACTTAGGTACAACTGGTAGAAATATGGATGAGTCAATGGAGAAGTTATCTTCAGGATTTAGAATTAACAGAGCTGCTGATGATGCAGCAGGACTAGCGATTTCTGAGAAGATGAGAGCACAGATCGGTGGTTTAGAGCAGGCAAGTAGTAATGCTCAAGATGGTATTTCTTTAATTCAGACTGCTGAGGGTGCTCTAGATGAGACTCATGGTATGTTAGGTAGAATGAGAGATCTAGCTGTACAGTCTGCTAACGCATCTAATCAAGATGTTGATAGAGGACAGTTGCAGTTAGAGGTTAATGAATTGCAAGAGCAGATTACTGATATTGCTGAGCAGACTACATTTAATGATATGGAGATTTTAAATGGTAAGTTTGGAGCTCAGGCGACAGAAGAATCTTTAACTACTGGTCCTACTGAACTACAGGTTGGTGGGGACGCGGACGATGTGATTGAAGTTACTAATAACTCTGATGCAGAATACCAAATTAGCTTAGATGCTGATAATAGTGCTGACACTGAGTCTACAATAACAATTGAGAGATTAGATGAGGATGGAAATGTTGATGAGACTTTAGTAGATGGACAAGGATTAGGTGATGATACTGGTGAGAATTATGCTGAAATAGATGATGTTGTTACTGCAATTAATGACGCAGGGATAGAAGGATTAAGTGCTGAATTAGGTGAAGATGTTACCGGAACTGATGACGCTTCAAATGATTTAACTGATGAAGCTATTGGCATATCTAATCTAGGTGCAGATATTGAATATGAAGGTGAAGATGATATTGACGTGCAAGTGTCTGGTAATGAATTGCAAGTCGATTATGGTGAGGGAGACGGTTTTGAAACTGTAGAAGATTTAGGTGAAGATTATACTGTAGAAGATTTAGTGAATGCTCTTGATGGTATGGATGATATAAGTGCTAGTGTTCCTGCTGAAGTTGATGGAGATGCTGAACCTGGTGATACTTTAGAAGCTGTTACTCTTGAAGGTATAGATATAGATCAAGCTACTAGCTTCCACATTGGTGCTGGTGCAGATCATGATTTAGATACATCAATTGGAGATATGCGTGCTGACCAATTAGGTCTTGGAGAAGGCGAGATGGTTTCTGATATTGATATCTCTGATGAAGAAGGAGCAACAGAGGCGATAAACATTTTAGATGAAGCTATTAATGATGTTTCTGAGCAGCGTGCTGAGCTTGGTGCGGTTCAGAATAGATTAGAGCATACTATGGATAACTTAGATACAACTAGAGAGAACTTACAAGCTGCTGAGTCTAGAATTAGAGATACTGACATGGCTGCTGAAATGGCAGAAATGACTAAGAACCAAGTTCTTTCTCAAGCAGGTACTGCTATGTTAGCTCAGGCTAATATGGAATCTCAAAATGTTCTTCAAGTTCTTGGATAATTTAGTGATTAGCTAAAAACCAGGAATAAGGAATTAGGAACTAGGAATTAGTAAAATCCTAAATTCAAAACCTGGATTATAAACTGAAGAGTGAAGGTTTAAAGAGCCGACCGGCATTTTCTGTCGGTGGGCTCTTTTCCGTTATTAGGAACAAGGAACTAGCTAAAAACAAGGAATCAGGAACTAGGAATTAGGAATTAGTAGAGTAAAAAACAAGGAATCAGGAACTAGGAATTAGGAGTCAGGAACAAGGAACTAGGAATTAGGAAAATCAAAATCTTAGAGCTAAAAATTCGGGTTTTTGATTTTGAATTTAGTTTATATGTTTTATGATCTTGAAGTTAACTGACTCCTGATTCCCGACTCCTGATTCCTAAGTATAGTATATAACAAACCCTTCTGGTAACAATAAAGAGTAAAATTTTAATCGGGAGGGTTAATATTGGAAACTGTTGAAGATTTAAAAGTGTTTAAGAAGTCTCATTCTTTGGTTGTAGAGTTGTATAAAACAACAACTGACTTTCCCAAGGAAGAAAAGTATGGATTGGTGTCGCAGATAAGAAGAGCTGCTTCTTCTATTAATGCTAATTTAATGGAAGGTAGTCATAGAAGGACTATGGGAGAATACAAGCAATTTATTGGGATAGCAAGAGGTTCGATTGGTGAGTTGAAATATCATATCTTATTAGCTAAAGATTTAGATTATATTAGTAAAGATAATTATTTTAAATTTAGAGAACAGATTCAAGAAGTTAGTAGAATGTTAACTGGACTTTTGAATTCATTGTAATTAATAGGAATTAGCTGAAAACAAGGAATCAGGAACAAGGAACTAGGAATTAGGAATTAGCATTAAAAGCAAGGAGTTAGGAGCTAGGAATAAGGAATTAGCATTAAAAGCAAGGAGTTAGGAGCTAGGAATAAGGAATTAGGAAAGTCAAAATGTTTGGTTAGATATAACAATGGAACTTGAATCTGAACTTGATTATGAATTTAACTAGTTCCAAGTTCCCAGTTCCTAGTTCCTCTTTTAAACTTAACTGATTCCCGATTCCTGACTCCTGTTTCCTAAATGGTTTGGGTTCAACTGATTCCTGACTCCCGACTCCTGATTCCTATAAACAAAGGAGGTAATATCATGTCAAACAACCCTTACCAAAAGTATAAGAATGCTCAGTATGAAACGGCTAGTCAAGAAAAGCTTGTAATTATGCTCTATAATGGAGCGATTAAATTTGCTAAGCAGGCTAAGGCAGAGATAGATAATAAGGATTTTATGGCTGTTAATGAAAAGTTGAAACGTGCTCAGGCTGCTATCATGGAGTTGATGACTTCACTCGATATGGATCGCGGTGGCGAGGTAGCGGAGAATTTATATAGTCTCTATGATTATATGTATAGTCGGTTGATCCGGGCCAACGTCAAGAAAGACCCAGCTATTATTGATGAGGTAGTCGATTTATTGACTGAGTTGAAGGATGGTTGGTCTGAAGCAATTAAAGAGGTTAAGCAGAAGAAGATGTCGGCTAAGGGTAAAGTATCTAAGCCACAGCAGAATATGCAAAAGAGAAGTGGAGCGATAAATATTGAAGGCTAATAGTTTAAGTGACAAGTTACTAAAAATTTATAGTAAGTATGCGAGCAATTACAATCAACTACTGAAACTTAGTAAGAAACAGAGAAAGATTTTAGCTGCTGAAGAGGTCGATTTAGAAGAATTGGAGAATATTTTAGAGGTTAAGGCTGAACTGCTTTCTAAGGTAGATCTGTTGGAAGAAGAGTTACTTCCTTGTCGGGAAGAGTTGATTGAAAGTTTAGGACTAGATAGTAGTAATTGGTTAAGGCAATTTTTACAGCAAGGTGCTGCTTCTGCAGAGTTAAAGCAGGAGGTAGCTGAACTAAGTGATCTAATAAGCGAACTTAAAGAGTTAGAGCAGGAGAATCAAGGGTTGATCAATCAGAAGCAAGAAGGTTTAGCACAAGAGATTAGAAAGATCAGGCAAGGAGCAAAGGTCAATAAGTCTTATCAACAACAAGTACGGGTTCATTCGACGTATATTGATGATAGGAGCTGAGGGGTCGTGTGTGTGAGTTGTTAGTGTTAGTGTTAGTGTGAGTGAAAAACATAAGATCAAAGGCGTGTGAGTGATGTATATGAGCTTTTGATTTTCACACACGAACCACACACACTCACACATAGTGATTTTTAAGGTATTGATTTTCTCCACACACGAACCACACACACTCACACATAGTGATTTTTAAGGTATTGATTTTCTCCACACACGAATCACACACACTTGACACTAATTCAAAAGGAGGGATATAGAAAATGAGAGTATCAGATGTAAGTAGTACTAATCCAGCTCAGTCTGCAACTCAACAGGGAAGAGGCAAGCAAGAAGCAACAGTTGATAGAGTAGTCGGTGATCAACAGCTCAGTAATGAATTAGAGAATCATCAAGAGGGTTCTCGGCGGGAAGATTTAAATAGAGAAGAGATGGAAGAGGTTGTAGAAGTTCTAAATGATACAGTCCAGTCCTTCCATAAGAACCTAAGTTTTGAAATTCATGAAACGAGCGAACGAGTAATGGGTAAATTGATTGATATCAGTCAAGACGAAGTAATCAAAGAGTTTCCACCGGAAGAGATGTTAGATACATTAGGTAGGATTAAACAGGCTGTTGGTATGATTATTGATGAGAAGATATAGTGTGTGAGTTGTGTGTGTGAGTGTGAGCAAGGTCAAAATAAATAAGGGTTAAGGTTTTGATTTTAGCATACGACACACAGCACACGACACACGACTTAAAAGACGAAAGGGGCGATGAGTATGTTTACGTCTTCAATGGGCGGAATGGGTGGCATGTCACAGATTGATAGTATGATTTACCGTATCCTGGAGGCCGAGCAAGAACCCCTGTTTAATATGCATGATCAAACAGTGGAGCTTGACAATCAGATTAAAGCTTACCAAGATATTAATACTAAGTTGGATACTTTTAAGAAGGAAGCAGCGAAGATTGATGCAGCTACCTTTGGTTCTGTGGCAGAGAGTTCAAATGATAAGCTAGTGACTGCTGAAGTCGATAGTGATATTAGCTCGATCAGTTATGAAGTTGAGGTTGAACAATTAGCACAAAGCCAGAGGTTGGTCTCAACTGCTGATAATAGAGTAGATGGGTGGGAAGATTCTAGTGGTAAATTCCATCTGAGAACAGAGAATAATATCGGCTTTGAAGTAGTAATTGATAATGATGAAGATGAGGAATTAGAATTAACAGATATAGCTGCAGCTATTAATCGAGCTGAAGGAAATGATGACCTAGTTCAAGCAGTCGTGATTGAAGATAATCTAATGCTTGAGGTAGGAGAAAGTAATACCGACTTAGTAGTTGAAGATGGAGATGGTATCTTAGAGAGTTTGGGTATTTTAGAAGATGAAGATACTAAATTTGAAATCAATACTTCAACAATACAATTTAATGATCCAGAAGATTTAGGTGATGGAACTTTAACTGTTACAATTGATGGAGAAGATCATGAAATAGATTTAGGAGATCTAGCTGATATTGATGAGTTGCGTACAGAGCTTGAAAGCAAGGTTGTTGATGAAGATACTATGGTTGAGTTGACTGATGATAACCAGATAGTAATTAATTCTCATGAAGAGATTGATGTAACAGGTTCTGGTGATTTTACAGTGGAGTCTGATACTAGAGAAAATCATCTATTAGACTTAACAGATGAGACTGATGATAGATTATTGAGAAAGGCTCAAGGTTCAATTGCTAAGATCAATGGTCTGACTGTAGAAGCAGATAGCAATCAACTAGATGAAGCAGTCGAGGGAGTTACCTTCCATCTACATCAAGAGACACCAGAAGATGAAGGGCCAACGACTATCGATGTTGAGATCGATAAAGAAGGAATTAAAGAAGCAATTGAAGACTTTGTGGAAGGCTATAATGAGCTAGTTGATCTGATGGATTTGTATAGTAATCCCCGCAGGACAAGTGATACTAAAGAGCTTGATGATGAGGATGAAGGTGCTGAGGAAGTAATCGAGGGTGGTATCTTACAAGGTGAGTCACAGTTGAGAAATTTACAATCTAGATTGTATAATAGTGTGATTATGCCTGTAGATGATGTAGGAGTTGACGGACAAACTAGAAGTCTATCCCAGTTTGGGATTCAACTTCAAGATGATGGAAGGTTAGAGATTGAAGATAGCAGAAGCTGGGGCCAAACCCTTGATGATGCGATTGAGAATAATCTGGATGAACTAAGAGAGTTATTTACGAGAGAATCTGTTGATTATATAGGCCAGGAAGATCTGGAAGATGTATTAGGGCAGAATACCTTTACTCTGGAAGTCGATGGTGAAGAGCAGACGGTTGAAGCTGATGGTGGTAGCTTTGGTGATTTAGAATCATTAATTGCTGCTATTAATGATAATGAGGATGGAATCAGTAGAGTGATCGCTCGTGAAGGGGATAATGGTAGGTTAAACTTCATCTCCTATAGAAATCTTTCTGATCCAGATGGTTTCGTTCAACAAGAGAGTCCAGGGATTATAGAACGGATTGAAAATAATATAGAAGCTGCTACTGATAGATTCAGTGGATATATTGGAGAAGAAGGTGGCAGAACTGGTCGAATTCCAACTTTAGAGAATGAGATTGATCGGATTAATGATAATATCGAACGTGGGTTGGAGAGGTTAGAAGCTCGAGAAGATAGTCTGCGGCAGCAGTTTATGCGGATGGAGCAGATAACGGCTGAAATGCAGAGTCAGATGCAGCGAATTGGGGCTTTTGGATTGTTTTAAAGTTTATAGGAATTAGGAATTAGGAAAGTTCAAAACCATTGTCAAATTGATGATGGTTTTTTGTTTTTAGCTATGAGCTTTGAGTCATGAGCGTGAGCTAGTTCAAAGTCATAAAATCAAAATCATAAATTTTATGAAAAGGAATGGTTTTTCATTTTAAGGCTTTGAATGTCAAGGTTGTAGCACATAGCACAAGACAGATGACACACAGCACATTAAAAGGAGGCGATAAAGATGGTAATGGGAGCAGGCGGTATCGGTGGTATGGATATTGATGGAATGATATATCAAATCATGGAGGCTGAACAGGAGCCGATCATGAATCAATATCAGCAGACGGAAGAAGTTAATCAACAGATTGAGGCTTATCAGGATATCAATAGTAAACTTGATACCTTCAAGCGAGATGCAGCAAGTATAGATGCAGACACCTTTGGGGCTGTAGCTGAAAGTTCAGATGAAGATGTAGTAACGGCTGAAGCTGACAGTGATGTTGATTCGGCTAGTTATGATGTTGAGGTTGAGCAGTTGGCACAGAAGCAGCGAATAGTTGCAACTGGGGATGTTGATCCTAGTGATTTAAGTGGTGGTGAGTTTCATCTTAGAATAGAGGATGATATTGGATTTGGGGTTTATTTGGATGATGATGTAGAAGAGTTATCTGATATAGCTTCTGCTATCAATAATGCTAAAGGAAATGATGATTTAGTCCAAGCTACAGTAATCGAAGATAATCTAGTTTTAGAGGTAAGTGATAGTAATACGGATTTAATAGTGGAAGATGGAGAAGATGTACATGATGAGAAAGGGGTATTAGAAAATTTAGGTATTTTAGATCTTGATGATGATTCTGATATCTATAATAGATCGACAATAGAACTTGGTGATGACTTGGGAGATGAAGGTGGAACTTTAGAGATTGAAGTAGCTGAAGAGTTATATGAGGTAGATATAGAGGAAGGGGATTCTGCTGAAGACCTAGCTTCAGCTATTGAAGCCGAGATTGGTGATGAAGATACTGCTGTTGAATTGGATGCAGCTGATGATATAGTGATTACTTCTGAAGAAGATATTGAAACTGAGGAAAAAGGTAATACAGGGATTGCTGGGATTGATGGGGTTACTGATGGCGAAAGTAATTACGTGTTAGATTCAGAAGAATTGACTGACTATGATGATGGAGGAAGGTTATTACAGAAATCTCAGGGAGCAGAAGCCTACATTAATGGTTTAGAAGTAACTTCAGATGATAATACACTAGATGATGCTGTTGATGGTGTTACTTTTGATCTGCAGCAGGATACAGGATCAGCAACAATTGATGTAGATACTGATACTGAAGGGATTAGAGAAGAAATTGAAGGATTTGTAGAAAGTTATAACTCAGTAATTGATATGATAGATCTTTATACCAATCCCCAACGAACAGAAGAGGGAGAAGAGCTTGATGAAGAAGGAGCTGAAGAGGTGATTGAAGGTGGTATCTTGCAGGGGGAATCACAGTTACGCACCTTACAGTCTCAGCTTCATAATAGTGTAGTTATGCCGGTTGATGATATAGGTGAAGATGGAGAGGAGATGACCCTATCTCAATTTGGGATTCAGGTACAAGATGATGGTCGCTTAGAGATAGATGAAGCAGGGAGAGGCTGGGGCCAAACCCTTGATGAAGCAATCGAGAATGATTTGGATGAGTTGCGTGAAGTCTTTGCTAGAGAGTCTGCTAATACTATAGAAGGTGAAGATTTAGATAAAATATTGGATGAAGGTGAATTTACTTTAGAAGTTAGTGGTGAAGAAAGTACTGTTTCTGCTGATAATGGTAGTTTTGATGAATTAGATTCATTGATTGAAGCTATTAATGATAGTGATGATGGAATCAGTCGAGTGATTGCTAGCGAAGATGATAATGGAAATTTAGAGTTGACCTCTTTTAGAGAGTTGGAGCATGGTGCTCTGCAAGAGCAGATGCCTGGAATAGCAGATCGAGTAGAAGGCACTGTAGAAGCAGCGGTTGGATCTCAATTTGGCTCTCAGCCTGGTTATATTGGTGAACCTGGTGGTGATGTAGGGCGAATTCCGACATTAGAGAATGAGATAGACCGGATTAATGAGAATATTGAACGAGATTTAGATAGATTAGAATCGCGTGAGGATAGTCTGCGGGCTCAATTTACTAGAATGCAACAAGCAACAGCAGAAATGCAGGCTCAACAACAGCAGATGGCTTCGCAGATCGGTACATTAGGAATATAAATAGAGGAATAATCAGGAACAAGGAACTAGGAATAAGGAATTAGTTGAGGGAAAAAGCAAGAAATAAATGTACAATGTACAGTAAAAAATCAAGTAATAAAGAGTAGTTGAAAATCTAAGAGCGGCTTTTTCATCATTAATAGTTCAAGGAACTTGAAGGATAAGAGCATGAACTTAAAAAACAAATTATAAATTATTATTTGTAGGGGCACGAGACATCGTGTCTCTATTTTCATTTTTAAATAAAATAGGTTATAATATACTTATAAGGTAGTAAATAGAGTTAATAGTTGAAAAAATTAAATACTAGAAAGGAAGATAATATGAAAGAAGAACTATTAGATCCTAAAGTAGATTTTGTCTTTAAGAAGATATTTGGATTAGATAGGCTAAAGAACAATTAAGTGATTTAGCCATCACGGAAAGTCCTGAAAGGACTTGTAGGGAGAAGAGACCAAATATCTTGATTGCATTTCTAAATGCTGTATTTAAAACTAAGGGTACAGAAAAGGAGATAGTAGAGGTAAAGATAGATAATGCTGAAATCAATAAAGACTGGGATGAAGATAAATTATCCCGTTTAGATGTCAAAGCAACTGCTAATAATAATACAAAGATAAATGTAGAGATTCAGCTAAAAAATCAATACAATATGAAAAGGAGAAGCTTATATTACTGGTCGAAACTATATTCATCACAACTGAAAAAAGGTCAAAAATATAGAACATTAAACAAGACAGTAGCAATTAATATCTTGAATTTTGATTATCTAAAAGAAATGGATAAGTATCATAATTGTTTTTTGCTCAAAGAAAAAGAGACTAATCAAGTATTAACAGACTTAGAAGAGATACACTTCATAGAATTAACAAAAATAGATGAAAGTAAGTACCAAGATAAGGATAAGATAGATAATGACTTGCTGCCGTGGCTATTGTTTCTAAAAAATCCAAAGAGTGAGGTGGTAAAGATGATAGAGGAGAAAGTAAAAGAATTGAAGGAAGCTGCTGAGACTTTGGAAGTATTGAGCCAGGATGAAGAGACTAGGGAATTGTATGAGGCAAGACAGAAAGCAATTCATGATCATGTAAGTAATATGGAAGAGGCAAAAAGAGAGGGTAAGAAAGAACAATTACAGGAAACAATATTTAAGTTGCTAAGCAGAAAAATAGGTGAGCTACCTAAAGAATACAAACAAAGCTTAAAAGAACTTGAGAAGGATGAACTAGAAATAGTGATAGATGCTATATTTGATATAGAGAAGCTAGATGACATAGACAAATATTTGAACTAAGAGTTAATCTAAAATTAGTAATCCTAAAGTTGCGGCTAACGTGGCTATTTCAGCTAGATAGCAAGCAGAGGCCTGTCCACTTCAAAAAGTCATAATGACAGTTAAATAGGCAAAAAAACTAAGCAGACTGGACTGGATTTTAGCAATATAATTCAGTCTGATCTGTTTTTTACTACTTGCTATTGAATTTTAGTACTTGCATAGAATTTTAGGCATGACAAAATATCCTTTCAGATGAAATGATTTTCAGAAGTTGGTCTTCGTGTCTCTGGTAAATATTTTGCTATAGTATTTGCTGTTGGAGCATCGATAACATATAGTTTCATTTTTGAAAACTCACCGCATTATCTTAGTAATGCAGTAATTTGCAGTTAATAGTTAAGAATTGAAAATCTTAAAAGGTTTTATGTTCTTGAATTTACTAAGGATTAAAAGTAAGTTTTGCATTGACCTACTTTTAATGTTAATTGAAATACGATATAATAATGGTAGAACAAGGGAATTCTAACTAGGAGGAGAGAGGATAATGGGGAGAATACCATATGGGATTAGTAATTTTAAAAAACTAAGGCAAAATGACTATTTATATATAGACAAAACTGATTATATAGAAGTATTAGAAGGTTATGGTGAGCCATATATCTTCTTTTTGCGACCGCGGCGATTTGGGAAGAGCTTATTTTTATCTACCCTAGAGCATTATTATGATCTTAACAATAAAGATAAATTTGATCAGTTATTTGGTAAATTGTATATTGGGCAGAATAAGACCGACTTAGCTAACAGTTATCATATATTGAAATTTGATTTTTCAGGGATCAATACTGCAACTAAAGAACAATTATTAGAAGGTTTTAGAAAAACTGTTTTGAAAGCATTAAAGAAATTTATGGATCAGTATGATTTGAATTTTGATTATGATCAGACTGGTATGCCATCAGAAATATTCAATTCATTTTTAGGAAGAGTTAAATTCAAAGTTGATAATAAAATTTATGTCTTAATTGATGAGTATGATCACTTTGCTAATGAGTTATTAAGTTTTCAAGTCGATACTTTTGAAGAGACAATAAGCAAGACAGGATTTGTTCGCAAATGGTATGAGATTTTAAAACAAGGGACTGCTGATGGGATAGTAGATCGGATCTTTGCTACAGGTGTCAGTCCAATCACCTTAGATAGTCTGACCAGTGGTTTTAATATCGCTTCGAATGTAACTAGAGATAAAGGGTTAAATCAAATGATGGGTTTTAGTACAACAGAAGTTGGGCTTTTAATCGATAAATTAATAGAGCAACCTGATAAAGGTTTACTTGAAAAGTTAAAGAGGTATTATAACGGTTATTTATTCAATCAAGATGCAACTGAGCGAGTATTTAATAGTGACATGGTCTTATATTACTTTAATAGTTATCAAAAGAAAGATAGTGAGCCAAATGATCTAATAGACTCTAATATTTCGAGTGATTATGCTAAGATAAGAAAGTTGTTTACCTTAAAGAATAAAAAGAGAAATTATAAGATATTAGAAAGTGTTTTAGATGGGGAGTTACAACAGACTGCAATCACTACAGAATTCAGTTTAGCTAAAGAGTTTACTGCAGAGGACTTTTTATCATTATTATTTTATTTAGGTTTTTTGACTATAGATAGCTCACTTTTGAATTTAGTGAATTTGCGAGTACCTAATTATGCAATCAAGGAGCTTTATTTTGATTTTTTTGCTAAGATTATAAAAGATGAAGCAGATTATGAGATTGAAACGATTGAGATCAAAAAGAGTATTATTAAGTTAGCTTTAGAAGGAGAGATAGAAGAATTTGTTGAGTTGATAGAAAAGACACTACATCGATTATCTTATCGAGATTATATGGACTTTGATGAGAAGTATATTAAATTGATTATGCTAAGCTATCTAATGTTGAGTCGGGTCTATTATGTTAAGAGTGAGTATGAGGTGGAAGATGGTTACATCGATATAGCTTTCTTTGAGCGAAGTGGAATTGAGCCTAATTATGAAGGATTAATTGAGCTTAAATATATTAAAAAGAGTAGCTATGAAGATAGAGGTGAAGAGATCGTTGTAGAGAAGTTAGCAGAAGCTAAAGAGCAGCTCATAAAGTATAAGAAGGCAGATGAATTAAGAGAGCGGGAGAGCTTAAAGAAATGGGCGTTGGTCTTTGTAGGAGATAAATGTATGGAGTGTAAAGCATTGAATAATGGATAGAAAAAATCTTAATATTAATCAAAGCAAGATATAATAAAGGAAGAGATGAGGAAGAATATACTATCTATCATAATCCTGTTTTAGAGTTAAAGAAAAAAGATGAAAATAATAAAAAATATTACAATAATTAGTCAGTGAGAGAACTTTTGCTGGCTTTTTTGCTTAAAATGGAGAAAAGAGTAAGGCTGTTAAATTGGTTTAGAAGCTACATCATTTGAATTTAGAGTAACATAAGGTATAATATAGTAGTAGAGGGAAGTGGCTTTCAGGAGACGGATAAGAAAATTAGCCAAGGAAAGGGAGATTTAAAAATGTTACAAGCAGAGAAAGAAAAGATAGAACAGTTGAAGAAGCAGGTTGATCTATATCAAGAGTTAGTAGAGTTAGTAGAGGAAGAGCAGGAGTTACTAAAGCAGGGCCAACCTACAGCAGAGCTGAAAGATGGACAACGAGAGATCAGAGATGAGATTGCAGGGATTGATCTTAAGTTCAATCTTAGTCAAGGGGATAAATTGAAGCTGATGGTCAAGAGTGATGATCAGAAGTTGAAGCAGTTGAAGCCGACACTGCAGAAGCTGTATAGCTTGGAGAAAGAAAATCAGAGGGTAAAGCAATGAATATTGAATAATGAATATTGAATATTGAATAATGAATATTGAATAATGAATAATGAATATTGAATAATGAATAATGAATAGTTGAGAAACCTAAAAGCAAGTAATAAAAAAATAAAGAAAAAGCCTGTTGGTCAATGCTAGCAGGCTATTTTTTTGTAAACTTTACAACTGATAATGAATATTATATAATATTCATTATCAGTGGGATAGTCCCACAAGAAACAAGGAGGTGGTACTATGTTAGATAAAATTGTTACTAAAGTTGATGATAAAGGTAGAATTACCATCCCAAAAGAAGTTAGAGAATCTTCTGGTATAGAAAAAGGTGAAGTTTTATTTATAAATGCAGAGTTAGGTCAGCTTAAATTAACTAGGGCTGTAGAAGACCCAATAGTTAAACTTAAAGAATATGCTGAAAAGGAATATGAAGAAGGTAGAACTAGAAACTTAAGGGATTATGCTAAAGAAAAAGGAATGGAATTAGATGAGTAACTATGCAATTGAGGTAACTAGAGCAGTAGAAAAGGATTTAGATAGCTTAAAGCATTTAAGAGCTGAAGCTGTTGAAAAAATATTAAAGTTAGAGAATGAGCCTAAAAAGAAGAGTTCTGCTTTAAAAGGGAACTTAAAAGGTTTATATTCATATAAATTTAATCTTTCTGGAGCCGGTTCTTTTAGAGCTATTTATTCAATTAAAGAAGAGGATGAAATTTGTTTGTTAATTATTGTAGCTTCTAGAGAAAATATTTATATAGAGGCAGATAAGCGATACAAATTATTAAAAAAGCAAAATTTAATTAAAGATTAATCTGTGATGAAGTTTAATACGTAGGGGTCTACTTGGCAGTAGACTCTTTTTTGATATGATAAATAGTTGGTCAAATCAAGAAGCTGTATAATTTTGGAAATTAGGTTGCAGGTAAAGGAGTTTTTAAATAAACTATCTTGATTTTTTCTGTTAGGGAAGGTATAATGAGTTTCGTATCCACCTAGGTCTGTGGTTGAAAGTCGATGCCAGTCGCAGGCAAAACGATCCACATAAGGTAGCGGAAGCTACTGAGCATGGTGCGGCTTAGAAGTGAGTCCTACCTGGAAGAAATACATAGTGTCAGTGGTCTGTGTCCGTGTCAGTGATTTTTTAGACAACAGATTACAGACACAGACACGAGTTATCTCTATCTAGAGAGGGATAGTAGTGGGAAAATCTTGCGAATTCTCCAGTAGGCGGGTGTGGGGGCAAAGACCAGGTCAGCTAGGTGGGTGCGTAATTTGAGTTTAAGTTTGAGTTTAAGGTTAAGTAAAATCAAAAATTAAATAAAGACGTCCTATGTCAAGTAAAAATTTGGAACTTAATTTTAGGGTATAGTTTCCCCTAGGTCAATTTTTGAAATTTGAAAACAAATACAAATAAAACTTAAAATTAGTAAAGGTTTTAGGTTGAATTAGACAGC